>NZ_JBMULZ010000013.1:0-257913 GCF_049534875.1 Uniformispora flossi | reverse complement strand
CGCTGTTTTTTTTTTAAACCACAGCCCCCCCCCTCCCCGGGCCCCCGCGGGCCGCCCGGGGCGGCGCCCGCCGCCGGCGGCCCGCGCCCGACGCGGCGTCAGGCCAGGCAGGTGAGCGGGCGTCCGCCGTTCCACGCGACCATGTCCTCCAGCGCGGGCCCGAGGGGAACGGCGGCCCCTTCGGGCGCGCCGCGTTCCTCGGCGTAGGCGCGGTGCAGGTTTCCTACCAGACGCTCCGGGTCCAGGAGTCCGGCGAAGTCGCCGAGCGTGGTGTCGAGCGCGGTCTGCAGCGGCGTCAGGCCCGCGTCGATCCCGGCGCGGGCCGTGGCGTGCAGCCAGTTCAGGTACAACTCGGTGGTGTCCAGGACTTCGGGCCCGCACACCGGGCCGTGCCCGCACACCACCGTGCGCGGACCGAGCGCGCGGAGCCGCGCGACGGCGCGCAGCGACCCGGCCACCGAGCCCATCAGCACGAAGGGCGTGCAGCCGGACAGCAGGACGTCCCCGGCGAAAAGCACCCGCTCCTCCGGCAGCCAGGCCACCACGTCGCCGGTGGTGTGCGCGGGGCCGACATGGATCAGCTCGACGAGGATGTCGCCTACGTGCAGGGTGAGCCGGGTCGGGAACGTCACCGACGGCGGCACGATCGGGAATTCGCCCCACTCGGTGTCCGGCCACAGGTCGCGCAGCATGTGGCCGTTCGCCACGATCTCGGCACGGGCGAGGTCGTGCCCGATGACGGTCGCCTCGGGCGCGAAGGCGAAGTTGCCGAAGGTGTGGTCGCCGTGCGCGTGGGTGTTGACGAGTGTCCGCGGGCGCAGCGGGGTCACCGCGGCGAGTGCGTCGGCGAGGGCGAGCGCGCGTGCCCGGGTGGCCGCGGTGTCGATGACGGCGACCGCGTCCGGCCCGATCAGCGCGCCGGAGTTGCTGACGCACCAGCCCCCGTCCGGCTGGATGTAGGCGAGGACGCGGTCGGCGACCT
Organism: Uniformispora flossi; assembly: GCF_049534875.1. Classification (NCBI taxonomy): domain Bacteria; kingdom Bacillati; phylum Actinomycetota; class Actinomycetes; order Kitasatosporales; family Streptomycetaceae; genus Uniformispora; species Uniformispora flossi. The sequence continues at coordinate 256,931 of NZ_JBMULZ010000013.1, read as the reverse complement.
CGGTGAGTTTCCCGGGTCCGGGTGCCGCGCGGTCGGCGGTGCGCGGGTCGCGGGTAGTCGGCAGGCTCATCGGGATGACTCCGTTTCCGCAGGTGGGCGCGCAGGTGGGCGCTGCCGCGCAGGCGTGCGCGGGCGGCGGGCCGTCGGCCGCGGAGGGCCGACGGAAGACCGCACGGCCACCTTGCGGGGGACGTCTGGAGTCGGGGACGAGCCCGGGTCAGGGGCTCGCGGTGCCGGCGCCCGGGTCGCGCGGGGCGTGGGCGGTGAGGAAATCGTCGACCACGTGCCGCACGTACGCGGTGGTGAAGGAACGGCCGGCGAGGAAGCGCCGGTAGACGAGCGGCCCGGCGAGCTGGTCGATCGCGCGTCCGACGTCGAGGCGGGCGTCGACTTCGCCGGCGGCCTTGGCCTGCCGCAGGATCTCCCGGAAGCCCCGTGAGCCCTCCTGGTACAGCGTTTCCTTCATCTCGGTGAACGCCGGGAGGTAGCCGGCCCGTTCGATGATGACGCGCAGCGCCCGCTCCATGCCGGGGTCGTGGAGTTGGAGCCGGAAGGCCTCAAGCTGGGCGATCAGGTCTTCGCGGAGGTCCCCGGTGGGGGCGATCCGGGTGATGGCGAGCTGCTCCGCGATGACGTCGCGGATGAGGTCGGCGGCCTCGGGCCAGTGCCGGTAGAGCGTGGTGCGGCCCACGCCGCTCCGGGCCGCGACGGAGGCGTGGGTCACCGCGTCCCAGCCTTCCGCGAAGAGGATCTCGCGCGCCGCGCCGAGGACGGCGGCGCGGCTGCGCACCACCCGGGGGTCCAGGGAAGCGGGCGCGGTGCCGGACGAAGAGCTGTTGCGGGGCATGGCGGTGATTCTCCCATCGCAGGTCGACCCGGTAAATGCGCGGGCACGCGGGACACGCGGGCCGGTGCCGCGGGATGTGTCCGCGCCGACGCGCGGAACTGTGGAACAACTTGCGCCGAAGTCAACTCCAGTACAGAATGTTCCACAAGCTGGTCTCCGAGCCCGTGCCTCGAATCCGCGTTCGGACGCGACCGGTTCGCCTCCGACCCCCCGCTCGCACGGCCCGCACGGCTCTCGCGCCCGACGCGGAGCCCTACCGCAGGAGCGACCACCGTGACCGACAGAACCACAGGGAAGACCGTCGAGGCTTCCGTCACCCATCCGAACGGCCGCGCCGGCGGCGGAACGGCGGCGCCCCCGCCGACCCCGGAGCGGCGCAACAACGGCCTCGCCCTCGCGGTCATCGCGACGGCCCAGCTCATGGTCGTGCTCGACGTCTCGATCGTGAACGTCGCGCTGCCGTCCATGAAGGACTCGCTCGGCTTCTCGTGGGCGAACCTGGAGTGGGTCGTCAACGCCTACACCCTCGCCTTCGGCGGGCTGCTGCTGCTCGGCGGCCGCGCCTGCGACCTGTACGGCCAGCGGCGCGTGTTCCTCTGGGGCGTTTCGCTGCTCGCCGTCGCCTCGCTCCTCGGCGGCCTCGCGACGACCCAGGCCTGGCTGATCGCCGCCCGTGCCGCCCAGGGCGTCTGCGGGGCGATGGTCGCCCCGGCGGCACTGGCGCTGATCGCCACGATGTTCACCGAGGGCAAGGAACGCAACCGGGCGATGGGCGTGTACGCGGCCATGTCCGGGGCGGGCGGAGCGATCGGCAACCTCCTCGGCGGCGTCTTCACCGACGTGCTCAGCTGGCGCTGGGTGCTGTTCGTGAACGTGCCCATCGCACTCGTCCTCGCCCTGCTCGGCCCCCGCGTGCTGCGCGAGAGCCGCACCCGCAAGGAGCCGCTCGACCTGCCGGGCGCGCTCACCGCCACCGCGGGCGCCACCCTGCTCGTCTACGGCCTGGTGAACGCCGCCACGCACGACTGGGGCGACGCGCTCACCATGGGGCCGATCGTCGGCGGCCTCGTCCTGCTGGCCCTCTTCGTCGTGGTCGAGGCCCGCAGTTCCGACCCGCTGATGCCGCTGAGCATCTTCTCCAACCGCAACCGCACCGGCTCGTACATCATCATGTTCGCCATCGGCGCCGTGCTGTTCGCGATGTTCTACTTCCTCACGCTGTTCATGCAGCAGGTTGCCGGATACAGCCCGCTGAAGACCGGCCTGGCGTTCCTGCCCTTCGCGGTGATCGTCATGGTCCTCGCCGGCGTGGCCGGGCAGCTCGTCGGGAAGATCGGTCCAAAACCGCTGCTCATGACCGGCACCCTGCTCGCCGCGGGCGCACTGTTCTGGTTCTCCCGGCTGTCCGCGGAGGACGGCTACGCGGCGCAGCTGCTCGGCCCGCTGCTCCTCATCGGAGCGGGCGTGGCGATCTGCTTCGTGCCGCTGACGCTGGCGGCCGTCGCCGGGGTGCACGACCACGAGGCGGGCATCTCCTCGGCGGTGCTCAACACCGGCCAGCAGGTGGGCGGTTCGCTCGGCCTGGCGGTCCTCGGCACGGTTGCCGCGCACCTCACCCGGGACCGGGTGGCCGACCTCGGCGCGGCGGCGGACGCGCACAGTGTCGGCGCCGCGTACGCCGACGGGTACGCCCGGGCCTTCGGAATAGCGGGCTTCGTGATGATCGCGGCGTTCCTCGTCGCGGCCCTGGTGATCCGTGTCCGCAAGGACGAGATCGACCCGGAGGTGGCAGGCGCCGCCATCTGAGCCGCGCGCCCGGGCGCGCGGCGGCATGCGTCCGGGCCGCGGGCCCGGTCCGGTGGCGGCCGGACCGGGCCCGTGCGCCGCCGGCGGGGGAGAAGCCTTGCCCACTGCAGACCTCCTGATCTCTCCTGCCGACACCACCGAACGGATCCACCATGTACGACACGGACCCGGCACCGGGCCGGACCGCGCGCACGACCACCGGGCGCGTCCTCCTCACCGTCACCGGGCTCACCACGATGTGCGGCGCGTACATCGCGGACTGGAACGACACCCACGTGTTCAACCCCAACTGGCCGCCGCACGCGAAGTTCCACAACGGGCAGACGATGAGCACCGGCCTCGCCTTGGGCGCGGCCACGCTGTACTTCGTGTGGGGCCGCCGGCCCTGGACCTACGGGACGCTGCAACTGGCCACGGCGTGCGCCTCGGCGTACTGGATCACCCAGATGTCGTCGATCCTGTACCCGGGCACCGCCTTCACCGACCCGGGGTGCAGCCGCAAGGCCGGCCAGCCGGTGATGGCCGGCGTGACGCTCGCGCTGAACGCGGCGGCTTTCGTCGCCGAGAAGCGCCGCCTGCGCGCGGCACGCACGGGAGCCTGACACGGCAAACGGGTGCCGCCGCCCGCGAGGCGGCGGCACCCGTCCCGGTGCGGGCGATCACCGGAATTCGTGGAGGTTCTCGCAGACCCAGCGGGTGAAGGTGCGCGCCGGGCGCCCGAGCACCCGCTCGACGCCGGGAAGGACGTGTGCGCGCAGGTCGTCGCCGCCGGAGAGCACGTCGGCGAGAGCGGCGAGCACCCCGTCCACGGTCTCGGCCGAGTACTTGGCCAGCATCTTCTGCCGGTGCACGGCCAACGGGACGCTCTCGAAGCGGATGTCGCGGCCCAGCATGTCGGCCAGGACGGCGGCCTGTGCCCGCGGCGTCAGGCTCTCCGGGCCGCTCAGCGCGACGGTCTCGCCGACCAGGCCGTCGTCCGTCAGTGCGCGGACGGCGACTTCCGCGATGTCCTCCGGGTGCACGACCGCCTCCGGCATGTCCGCGACCGGGCCGCGCGCGACACCTTCGGTCCGCACCGAGTCCGCCCACGAGAGCGCGTTGCTCATGAACCCGCCCGGACGCAGGACCGTCCACTCCATCCCCGACGCGCACAGCGCCTCCTCGGCCTCGCGGTGCCAGCGCGCCAAGGGGTTGTCCTGCCGGTCGGCGACCTCTTCGACGCCGAGCGAGGACAGTTGGACGATCCGCACCACGCCCGCCTTGCGCGCGGCGGCGACGACGCGCGTGTCGTGCGTCGCCTTGTGGTGGCCCAACGACATCAGGAACACCCGGTCCACGCCGTCGAGGGCCTCGTCGAGCCCGCTCGGCACGTCGAGGTCGCAGGCGGCGACGGACACGTCGCCGGGGAACGCGGCGCGCGCCGGATCGCGCGTCACCGCCCGCACGGGGCGGCCTTCTTCGCGCAGACGCCGCAGGACGCGGCCGCCCACCGTGCCGGTGGCCCCGGTGACCAGGATCATGACCGCTCCTCGGTGTCGGCGCCCGGCAGCCGGTGCAGGATCGTGCGCAGCGCCGTCTCCAGCGCGTGCGCCGCGGCCGGGTCGTCGGCCGCGCCGTCCGGTGCCCGCCAACCGACGAAGCGGTCGGGCCGGACGAGTACCGCGCCGCCCGCGGCGATCCCGTGGACCTTCGCCCACTGGCCGGCCGGGTCGACCAGGCCGGCGCTGCCGCACGGGTCGAACTCGCCGGCGGGGCCGCCGATCCGCTGCACGTCGACGGCGACGCCGAGTCGGTCGGATACCGACCGAGCGGCGCGCTCCCAGCGTTCCGAGGCGTCGTCCGCACCCGTGAGCAGCACGAAGCCGCGGCCGAACAGTGCGGTGGTGGACGTCGGAAGACCGTCGTGCTCCAAGACCACGTACGGCGCCCGCGATCCCGGGCGTCCGGTGGGCGCGGTCGGGTCCTCCAGCAGCTCCCCGGCGTCGCCCGGCTCGCGGACGACCGCGCCGGCATGCGCGCAGCGGTATCCGAACACCTGCGTCACCGGGTCGATCAGCTCGGCGATGTCGTCGTTGCCTTCGGCGAGTTCGGGCGCCATGCGGACGACGGTGTTGGTGAACTGCTGCTCCGCGATCATGTCGGACACCGGGCGGCGCTCCGCGTCGTGGCTGTCCAGCAGCCCCGGGCCCGCCAGGCCGCGCACCACCAGCGCGAGCTTCCACGCCAGGTAGAACCCGTCCATGACCGCGGTGTTGCCGCCGAGCCCGCCCGGTGCCGGAACGACGCGGGCGGCGTCGCCGATCAGATGGACGCGGCCGTGCGAGAACGCGTTCGCCACATAGGCGAGCAACGGTGTCTCGCCGACCTCGGTGACGGTCAACTCCAGCTCCGGCAGGCCGAGTCCGGTGCGCACCAGATCGGCGAACCAGCCCGGCGGCATCGTCTCGGGCCGGAGCGGCTCCGGAGTGAGCGTGCCGATGAAGCCGTAGCGGCCCGGCAGGTCGATGTTGTAGAAGATCGACGGAAACGGCTGCGTCAGGTGCCACAGCGCGAACTTGCGGGCGTCGGCGACCCCGTCGACGTGCGCGAGGACGTCATGCAGGTCGGCATCGAAGAAGACCCGCACCAGATGCCCCAGCGTGCCCCGGCTGTGCGTGCCGACCCGCAGGGCTTCGCGGATCGGGCTGCGCCACCCGTCCGCGGCGACCAGGTAGTCGGCGCGGACCGTGCGCTGCGCGCCCGTGCCGGCATCGCGCAGGACCGCCGTCACGCCGTCCGCGTCCTGCTCGAACGCGACCAGCTCGGTCGAGAAGCACACCCGCGCGCCCAGGCCCACGGCGCGCTCGGCGAGGATCGCCTCCGTCCGCTCCTGACTGGCCATCGCCCACGCCTCCGGGGAGACGTGCAGCATCTGCATCTGGCCGTCCGTGTTGATGTCGAGCGTCACGGCGCCGGTCAGGGACTCGGCGACCGCCATGTAGAAGTCGCCCGTTCCGCCGGGCGACGCCGACAGGATCTCGTCGGCCACACCGGCGATCCGCAGCGCCTCCATGGTGTGCGGGTACTGCCCGCGCGCCTTCGGCACCGTGCTCGTGGTCGGGTGCTTCTCCACCAGCATCGGCGGCGCGCCGTGCAGGCCGAGGAACACCGCGGCGGACAGCCCGGCCAGGCCGCCGCCGATGATGAGGACAGGGACTCGTTCGTCGTACACGTCGCTCCCAAGGAGGTCGCCGGCGGTCGGGGGCGTTCCGGCGCGGCCCGCGCCGGAACAGGCCGGACCGCAGAAGGGGCCGGGCCCACCCCAGGCTCGCCGCGGCGGCTCGCGGACCCGTCGCAGACGGGTCGACGACGGATCGAGGCCGCCCGCTGCTCGACCGGCGCTCCAGCGGGCCTTCAGCGCACGGCGCGACGGTGGGCTGCGAACCCGTCCGCCGCACGCCACCGCCCGGGAGGCACCGTGATCGCGTTCGTCAATCGACTCGAACTGACTGGATCCGCCGAGGAGTTGGAGCGCATCTACGCGCACGCCGCGGCGTTCATGGAGACGCAGCCCGGTTTCCTCCGCTACGCGTTCGTGCGCTCGCGCAAGGACCCGTCCGTCTACTTCAACATCGCCGAGTGGGTCGACCACGAGTCGCTCGCGAACGCCATGGCCCATCCGGAGTTCCACGCCCGGCTGGAGCCCATGTTCAGGATCATGAAGGGCGACCCGCACACCGGCGACGTGGTGAGCGCGAGCTTCCCGCTCCCCGCGTGACCCGACGCGCCGCCGCCTTCCGCGCCGCGGCCCGCCCGTCTTGCCGCCCCGCACGCCTCCGGCGGAACCCCCGCACGATCAGCGAGGAGAAGCACCCATGACCGCTCAGACCGAGGCCGCCGGCCCCGTCACCGCGGAGATGTACGCGGAGATCAACGCCTTCTACGCCCGCCACATGCGCCACCTCGACGACGGCCGCACCGACGCCTGGGCGGCGGGATTCACCGAGGACGGGGTCTTCGCGCAGAACGTCGTCCCCGAGCCGTGCCGCGGCCGGACCGCGATCGCCGAACTGGGCCGCACCGCCCTGGCCGGCCTCGCCGAACGGGGCCTGGTGCGCCGGCACTGGTTCGGCATGGTCGACGCCGAGCAGCGCGCGGACGGCACCGTCCACACCATGTACTACGCGCTCGTCTTCGAGACGCCGCGCGGCGGCAAAGGCGTCTTCCACCTCAGCTGCACCGGCGCGGACATCCTCGTCCGCCGCGACAGCGAATGGCTCGTGCAGGACCGCCTCGTCGTCCACGACGCGACCGACTGAGCCGCCCCGCCCCGGCCCGACGACACGGCCGGCCGACCACGACCCGCCCCACCGCGGACAGGAGTACCGCCATGCCGAAGAGCACGGAACTGACGGCCGACCGGGTCGCCGCAGCGTACGACGCCCTGATGTCCCTGGACCGGGACCGCGCCCTGGAGTACTGGACGGAGGACGTCCGCTTCCAGATGCCCGGCAACCACCACCAGGCCGGCTGGCACGAGGGCCTGGACGCCTACCTCGCGTCCACCGCCAAGTTGATCGAGGCGTGCGGCGGCGTCATGAAGTCCGAGACGCTGGACGTGCTCGTCGACGCCGGCAAGGGCATCACGCTCGACGTCTACCGCATCAGCGGCAAGCGCGGCCACGCCCCGGAGGGGGTCTCCTCGCCCTACGACTTCCTGGCCATCGAAGGCGCCCACCTGCTGCGCTGGCGCGACGGCCGCGTATACGAGGGCCGCGGCGGCCTGTTCGGCGACGGCGCCACCCGGGCGAACCTGTGGTGGTCCCCGGTGGGCGACGACGGGCGGCGCACGGGCATCTGAGGCGGCCTCCCACTCGTCCGAGAAGACCGCAGCCGGGGGAGGGGACGGTCGGTGCCGGACCGGGGTTGCGTGCCGAAGGCCGCCGGGAGCGGCATCGGAACGCGCTGCCTCGTCAGGCGCCGACCGCCCCGACCCCTGCCGACCGGAAGGAATCCCCATGCCCGGCACCCCTGACAGGTCCGCCACGTCTGATGCCCTCGATGCCCTCGATGCCTCCGATTCCGTTCCCCGCCCCGACGACGCCCTGCTCGGCAGCCGGGTCGTCGTGACCGGGGGCGGCACCGGGATCGGCCGGGCCGCGGCGCACGCGTTCGCCGCCGCAGGTGCCCGCGTCCTGGTCGTCGGACGCACCGCGGCCACGCTGGCGGAGACCGCCCGCGAGCATCCGCAGGTGCACTACCTCGTCGCCGACGTCGGAGCCCCCGAGGCTCCGGCGGCGATCGTCGCGACCGCCCTCGACGTCCTCGGCGGCATCGACATCCTGGTCAACAACGCCGCGCAGGTCCGGATCGCCCCCCTCGGCGCGATCGACGCGCGCGAGGCGCAGGCCCAAGTGGCCACCAACCTCCTCGCGCCACTGTTCCTCACCCAAGCCGCGCTGCCGCACCTGGCCGATGCCAAGGGCACGGTGGTGAACGTCTCCACCGCGGGCGCGGGCCGCGGCTGGCCCGGCCAGTCCGTCTACGGCGCGGCCAAAGCGGGCCTGGACTTCCTCACCCGCACCTGGGCCCTCGAACTCGCCCCCCGGGGCATCCGGGTCGTCGCCGTCTCCCCGGGGCCGGTGGACACCCCGATCATCGAGAGCGCGGGCCTGACACCGGAACAGATCACCCAACTCCGCGAACGCCAGCGCCAACGCGTCCCCCTCGGCCGCATCGGCCGCCCGGAGGAAGTCGCCTGGTGGATCGTCAACGTGTGCCGCCCGGAGGCGTCCTTCACCACGGGCCTGAACATCCCCGTCGACGGCGGCGCCTCCGTCATCTTCTGACCCGCGGCCGCGAAGTGACCTGCGAGGCCGCGTGATCCGTACGCTGGTCACCGTGGACACTCCGCTGCTGCACGAGCGTTTCCCTTCCCACGACCCGGACGCGCCGTTCTTCCGGCACGTCCCGCTCGGCGACCGGCCGACGCCGGTGGCCCGGCTGGCCGCCGGGCTCGCCGACGGCCCGGCCGACGTATGGGTCAAGGACGAGAGCGTGTTCGGGGACCTGTGGGGCGGCAACAAGATCCGCAAGCTCGAATGGATCATCGCGGACGCGCAGGCACGGCGCTCGCCGACGATCCTCACGTTCGGCGCGCTGGGCACCAACCACGGGCTGGCCACCGCGAGGTTCGCGCAGGCGCACGGCGTGCGGGTCGCGCTCGCGCTCGTCGACCAGCCGGTGGACGACCACGTGCGCGCGCAGCTCGCGCGCCTCGAGGCGTCCGGCGCGACGATCCACCGCACGCGGACCAAGCGGCGCACCTACCTGCTCGCGCCGTGGCTGATCCTGCGCCACGGGCGGTTCGCCGCCGGCCGGTTCCGGCCCGCGTACGTGCTGCCGACCGGCGGCTCGTCAGCGGTCGGCATGCTCGGGTACGTCGAATGCGGCCTGGAGATCGCCGCCCAGGTCCGGGCCGGCGACCTGCCGGAGCCGTCGCACGTGGTCCTCCCGGTCGGCAGCGGCGGCACGGCGGCCGGGCTCGCCCTCGGCCTGCGCCTCGCCGGGCTCCGCAGCCGTGTCACGGGCGTTGTCGTCAACGACCAACTGCCGCTGGACGCCGCCCACATCACCGCGATGGCCAACAAGACGGCACGGCTGCTGCGCAAGCGCACCGGCGACCTCCGCATCGCCGGCCCGCGTCCGGAGGACGTCACGATGACCCGCGACTGGCTCGGCTCCGGCTACGGCCACCCGACTCCCGAGGCCGACCGCATCATCGAAGAGTCCCGCGCCGCCGGTGGCCCCGATCTCGAACCGGTCTACACCGCAAAGGCATTGGCCGCCGTCCGTGCCCTCAACGCCCGCGGCGACCTGGGCGACGGCGCGGTGCTGTACCTCCACACCTACGGCCCTCGCTGAACGTCGGTGGCCGCCGAGGACCGGCCGACGCCAGGTCAGTGGCTCAGTCCCTGGTCCAGCGCCTTGTCGACGCCGCCGTCGCGGCGGTACACCGTGAGGCCTCCGCCGGGATTGGTCAGGCGCCCGCGAGAATCCCATCCGCGGTCCAACCGGGCGTAGCTCTCGGCCATCTGCCGCACGCTGGGAATCGCCGCGGCGATCCGAGCCAGGGGGGTCGCCAACGGCGACGCCGGGACGCGTTCCCCGCGGTGCCGAGAGCCGATCCCACGGGACCGCCCTGGCGGGGTGAGTGATTCCGAGGTGCCCCGCCGGCCGGGCTCGGGGCCTTCCCGGTTCGCCGCGACGTGCGCCGGAACCGTGAGGCCGAGCTTGCTTCCCGGCGTCGCATTGACGTACGCCTTCGCTGCGTTCGCGTCCAAGCCCGCGTTGACGAGGCCGTCACGGATGCGGGCCACGTACGCCGTGTTCGGGTTGTTGTGCACGACCTCGTCGGCGCGGAACGGGGCGGTGAACGTGAGCAGCGGCTCGCCGTCGATGGTGCCGAGGTGGAACACCGTGCCGTACGCCCCCGGGGACACCTGCACGGCGCCTTGCTCGACGACCCGGTCGATGTCGACGCGCAGTGGTTCCCCCGCGTCGAGTTCCTGCGTCACCACGTCGGCGAACTGCTGTTCGGACAGCGGGTAGGTGCGCATGATGGTCTCGTGCCCTCGCCCGTCCGCCAGGTCGACGAAGGCGACGCCCTTTCCGTCCCAGCGCTGGGAGTTCCCGGCGGTGAACAGAAGTCCGGGTACTTGCACGAGTGTGCTGCGGTCCAAGTCGATCGGTGTGCGGTCGCTGCTTCCCCGCTCCACGATGTCCGTCCCCGGGACCGGTCCGCCCAGGACGTACGGCTTGAAGCGCCGGTCGTCCATGTTCGAGCCGTAACTGGCGTAATGGACCGTCATCCGGCCGCCTCCCCGTATCACCACGCGGCGTTCCTTCGATCGGACCGATCGGGTCCAAGGCTGCCAGACGCGTCAGCCGGGCACGGGGTTTGTCCGTTTCCCGCGGTAACACGGACGACCGCAAGGGACGCAGCCGCGGATGTCAGGTACCCCGGCGGTGGTCCCGGCCGAAGCGGCGCTCCCTTTCGGCGGGGTCAGGTGACAGGTCAACGACAGCCTCTCTGGCTCTCCGCCGCGCGGCCCGGGCGGCAGGCCCTGCCTGCGAAGACGGTACGGGGCCAAGCCCTCGTATGGGTGCGCCTCTCAGATCGGCCTTGCGGATTTCGCCCTCGCGCTTGTCGGCCCGTCGTATGGCGGCTTTGGCTGCATCGCTCAGCTCGTCGCTCATGTCATTCCTCCTCGCTTGCGCTCGGTTCCCTTCATTCCTACCCGGGGGACCGGGGCTGTGTCACCGGGCGGGGCGCCGGATCGGACACGGCTATCGGGTTCCTCACACGCCGGGATCGAATGTTCCCGGCATGCCGATCGTTCGACGCGGTAGAGCGTTCCGGCGGACCGGGTCGGGACGAGACCGAGAGGGGTTGCCGCATGCGCGCGGTTTTCGTGACACGGTTCGGAGGGCCCGAGGTCATGGTCCTGGGGGAAGCGCCGGACCCGGTGCCCGGGGCGGGGCAGGTGCTGGTCGATGTCGCGTTCGCCGGGGTGACGTTCGTCGAGACGCAGATCCGGGCGGGCACCGACCGGTGGCACGAACGGCCGGAACTGCCGTTCGTCCCCGGGAGCATGGTCGCCGGGCGGGTCGCCGCGGTCGGTGCGGGAGCGGACTCGGCGTGGGTCGGCCGGCGTGTGCTCGCCGGCACCGGGGAGACCGGCGGGTTCGCGGAACGCGCGGTGGCCGATGCGGGCGAGCTGATCCCGGTCCCGGACGGGCTGGACCTGTCCGTCGCTCTCGCGCTGCACACGGACGGGAGCACGGCCCTGGGTCTGGTCGAAGGCGCGCGGATCGAACCGGGCGACTGGGTCCTCGTCGAAGCCGCGGCCGGCGGGGTCGGCAGCATCCTCGTGCAACTCGCGGCGGCCGCGGGCGCGCACGTGGTTGCCGCGGCGCGCGGCACCCGGAAGCTGGACGCGGCCCGCGCGCTGGGGGCCGCAGCCGTCGTGGACTACTCCGAGCCGGGGTGGGCCGAACGGGTGCGCGAGGTGACCGGCGGCGGCCCCGACGTGGTCTTCGACGGCGTCGGCGGCGCGATCGGACGCGCCGCGTTCGAGGTCACCGCACGGGGAGGACGGTTCTCGGTGCACGGTGCCTCCAGCGGGGAACCCACCGTCGTCGACCCGCACGAGGCGCTCGACCGCGGAGTGCGGGTGCTCGCGCTCGAGCAGCTGTTCACGTTCGGCCCCCGGATGCACGGCTGGGCCGAAGGGATCATGGCCGCCGCGGTGGCGGGTCGCGTCCGCCCCATGGTCGGCCAGACCTTCCCGCTGGACCGGGCCGCGGCCGCGCATGCCGCGATCGAGTCGCGCCAGGCCCTCGGCAAGACACTGATCACCATGAACTGACCGCGCACCCGGCCGCAGGCCGCGGACTGCAGGATCATCGTCGTGTTGGCCGCGCACACCGAGAAGCAGGGAGACACCATGACCACGACCGTGACCGACGACCAGATCCAGGCTCTGGCGGCGACCGCGAAGCCCTACAGCGTGGCCCTCCTGCAGTGGGCACCGGGGCGGACCATGGATGGCGCGGACGCCGTGGAACGCGAACACCAGCGCCGGATGGTGTCGTTGCGCGCCGACGGCGTGATCGCGGTCCTGTGCCCGGTCGCCTCCGACACCATGGCCGGCATCGCGATCATGACCGTCCCGGCCGAGGAAGCCGAGGAGATCATGGCCGGGGACCCCTGTGTGCAAGCCGGGATGATGACGTGCGACGTGCACGCGTGTTTCGGCTTCCCCGGAGACACCCTCCCGGAGTGACCACGCGTCGCCCCGAGCCCCCGTGGGGCCCGGGGCGACGGGTCTCGGCACGGCGCACCTACGGCAATCCTCGTCCGCCCGCCGAAGTACGCGGCCGCAGAGGGCATTTCCGGACGGTGCCCACGCGCACGCGGACGCCGGGAGCGGACGTGGCGGTGCCGGCTCCCCGGGGCGCCGCCACGAGGTGGCCGTGCTGATACCCCAGCGCCACCGCGTGCGCGCGCGTGCGTGCGTGAAGCACCTCGAACAGTCCGCGGGCCCGGGAACGGACCGCTTCCTCGGACAATACGAGGCGCTCCGCGATCTCCGCGTTGCTGCGCCCGTGGGCCATGCCTTCGAGGACGTCGAGGTGGTCGGGTTTCAGTTCGACGGCCTCCCGCGGCTCGGCGGGCAGGCCGGTCAGCCAGCCCTCGCGGTAGGCCAACCCCACCAGGCCCGCACGGTCCCGTTCGCCCACCCGGGCGGTGATGCGGTTCAGATGGCTTTTGACGGTGAACGGCGACAGGCCGAGCGAACACGCCATTTCCTTGTTCGTGCTGCCGCGCGCGATACCGGCCACGATCTCGATTTCCCGGGTATTGAGCGGGCTGCCGGGATGCGGTGGGAAGTGCGGTCGCGCGGAGCCGATCGACCGCACCACCGCATCGACGATCTTCTCGATGTCCGCCGAACTCAGCGGAATGCCGTGGCGGCCGACCGCGGCGAGGATCGCGGCGTGGACCAGTTCCGGATGGATCGACATCGACATGCTCCTTTGCACGCCGCCGGCCGCGGTTGCGCGAGGAGGCGGGGAGGTCCCGACACCCCCCGAGTGCCGGGACCACCCCGTGCCGCGGCAGCGGGCGCCTCACTGCTACCTGCCGGAAAAAGTGATCCGTGCCGAACCGGATCGTCCGCCCGTCGGCACCCCGCGGCGGCCGAGGTCTTCGGCCGTCGCCGAGCGTTGTTCCGGGCAACTGATACCTCCAGAGGCTGGTGCGGGGCGGCCGCCGTGCGACCCACCAACCTGTTCGAAATCCATGGGGGTTGCGGTTTCTCAAGCACCCGACTCCGTGGCATCCGGGGGCACGCAGGCCGCCCGTCCGCTGCCGCCCCCCTCGGGCCGCGAAGTGCCAGGAACACACCTTCACGCGGGAAACGATTCCCGTCAACGGCTGATTACCCGAGAAGGGATATCCACCCGCACGGGCGAAGTTCGTCCGGGTTGATCCTTGCGGGGGAGGCGCCGGAAAGCTCTCGTGCCATTTCCGTGTTCCCGGGAATTGCCGCACGGGCAAAACTGTCGAACGCCCGTTTCGCGGGGTCGAGTTCGTGGGCACGTCGCGGTCGGCGTCAGCGGTGCGCCGGGGCTCGGCGTTCGAGGTGCGCGAGCAGGTCGGGGATGAGGTAGCGCACGACGGCGTCGACGCTTTCCGCCGGGTATTCGTCGTGGAGTTGGCGTAGCCGCCCGGTGTCCGGATCGGCCATCGCGAGCAGGACACCTACGGTGTCGAGGCCCAACTCGCCGGTCCCGATGCGGGTGATCATCACCAGGGCACCCTCGGGCAGTTCGACGGTCACACCGGGCGGGTAGACCGGGCCGTCGAAGTCGACGCCGCACTGCGTGACATGCACGGCGGTCAGCTGTCTGACGGACAGGCGCTGACCCACCGGTTCGGTGGGAATGCGGAAGCGCATGGCGGAATATGGTCCTTCGGAGGAAGGCGCCCGGCGCGCTGCCGGACGCGTGGTCGACGGTCGGGGGATGCGGGTGGAGCGGTGCGGGGAAGCGGTCATGACGGAAACCGCTCCCTCGGGTACGTGGCCGGTCGCGACGGCCGCAGGCGCGTGCGTTCCCCGTGGCGGGCCAGGACGTCGCTGCTGAGGCTGTCGGCGTAGCAGGCGACAGCTCCGGGAGCGGTGGCGGCGGCGAGGAACGCGGCAACCGCGGCCATCGGCGCGTCGCCGTCGAACACCGCGCGCCACACTTCCGGGCCGTCCCTGCCGACTGTGCACAGCACCGCCCAACCCGAGCCGACGCGCAGCATCCAGGGAATGTGCCACTTCGGCGCAAGAACCCCGTACGCGACGAGCAGGTCGCCCTCGCCGTGCCGGGCCTCGACGAACCGGCCGTTCAGCTCCCGGATTTCCCATCCGGTGGCGGCCAAGTGCGCGTGCGCGGCCGCGACGTCGGGGCAGAAGGGTCCGCCCGGGCCGGCCTCGGGTGGGCGCGGCCCCGGTTCGTCGCGGAGCCCGTCGGCCAGCGCACCGAGGTAGGCGGCCACGGCGGCGGTGGGCACGTCGTCGCTGAAGTCCGCGGTCCACAGCACGGACGTGCGGAGGCCGTCCGTGCACCGGATGCGCCAGGTCCAGACGCCGGCGGCGGGCAACCAGCCCGCGTAGACGAGGCCGCCGGGGTGGCGGGCATGGACGTTGGCGGCCGGGTCCGCGACCATCGACCAGCCTCCGGCGCGTATCACCTCGAACGCCGGCTCGGCGTCGACGCCGCCGGCGAACCGAGGCGGCACGGACACGACGACGGAGTGACTGCGGCCGACGGACACTTCCCGGGCTCCTCTGCTCTGCTTTCGCGGTGTCTTCGGATTGCCGTGCTGCGCGTGTTCGGAAATCGACGCCCGACGCGAATGCCGATGCGCGCCGCACTGTGCGCGGCATCGACGAATATCCCCGCGCAACGGGTCCCCGTTGTTCGAGTTGCCGGCAAATCGGTCCCCCTGCAGTCGGGCTCGGTCGCCGTATCGCCAACCAACTCTCCGGAATCGGTCGCGAACTGCGGCTTCGAGCGTCGACTCGGGCGGCACTCGGCGCCCCGGACGGAACTCCTGTCCGCCTCCCCCGAATGCGACGAGAAGTGCCGGGGATATACCTTTACGCCCGCGTGGATTCCGCGTCAACGGATGATTGCCGGTGTGCGGATCTCCACCCGCACGGACGAAGGTCGGCCAGCTTGCGCCCTCCGGGGGCCGTGCCGGAATGCCCTTGCCGAATTCCCGCAGATCAGACCGGTGTCCTCGGTAAGTCCTATTTACATTTCCGGCGCGGAGTGAATGTGCCGCGGGCGGCGCGCCGATTACCCGACGGGGCGAGATGCTCCTCGCCGGACGCCGTGCGGCACGATGGCTCCATGGACGAGCGTGAGCGTGCGGCGAGTCGGACGGCGGTACTGGTCTGCCAGGGGCGTGCCGCCGCGGACGGCATCATCGCGCCGGGCCGTTTCGCGGATCCCGTGGCGGCGCGGCTGCTGTCCGACGGGGAGCGCGCGCCGGTCGACCAGGTCCGGGCGGGCACGCCCCCGGAGGGGTGGCGGGCCCGTACCGGGTACGAGAGCGTGCGGGCCTGTGCGGACGTCGTCGTTCCGCGGACGGTGGCGATCGACGACGCGGTCCGCGCCCGGGCGCGCGGCCAACTGGTGATCCTGGGAGCGGGGCTGGACACGCGCGCGTGGCGTCTGCCCGAGCTGGCCCGGACGGACGTGTGGGAGGTCGACCATCCGGCGTCCCAGCAGGACAAGCAGGCCCGCCTTGCGGCAGTTGCGGCGCCGCACGGTGCGAGGGACGAAGACGGCGTGAGGGACGAAGACGGCGTGAGCGGCGAGGACGGCAGCCGTGCCGAGGATCTCCCGGCTCTGGCCCGGTCCGTGCGGTTCACGCCGGTGGACTTCGCGGTCGACGATCTCGGCGCGGCGTTGGATGCGGCGGGACACGACGCGTCCGCGCCGACGGTGTGGCTCTGGGAGGGCGTGGTCCCGTACCTCACGCGCGGTCAGGTCCAGGCCACGATCACGGCGATCGCGGCACGGACCGCGCCGGGCAGTGCCCTGATCGTCAATTACCAGGCTCCGTCGGTACGGGCGCGCGCCGGAAGGCTGCTGGCGCGGGTGCTCGGCAGTTCGGCCACATCCGCCGAACCGTGGCGGTCGCTGTGGCGGCCCCCGCAGATGGCCGAGCTGTTCGCGGTACACGGATTTCGGGTGGTGTCGGACGACGACCTCCTCACTCTCGCGCACCGCCTCGGCAGCCCGTCGCGGGGACGGTCGTCGCTGCGTTCGGGCCGCGTAGCCGTGGCGGAGCCACGGTCCTGAGCCTTGGCGGTGGCGGCGGTCACCGTGAGGGGCGCGAACATCCACCGGACATGGCCCAAGGCCTCCCGACCACGGGGGGCGTGGTCGGGAGGCCGGTTCGGGGGCAGGCAACGGGCCGCGACGCGGCCCCGGTTCGGGGCCGGGTGCCGACGGGGGGGCTCCGGCGGTGCCGGCGCGGACGTGCGAACGGCTCACACCGCCGCCCACCACCCCGCATCCAGGTCGTGGGCCATCGGCCCCTCCGTCGCGGCCGCGGCCAAGTGGCGGGCGGCGGCGACGCCTTCGGCCGGTTCGAGCATGCAGCCGACGACGAGGCCGAGTCCGGTCTCCGCGCAGGCGGCGACCACCTCGCGGGCCGGGCCGAGGCCGCCGCACTTGAGGAGCTTGAGGTTGACCAGGTCCGCCGCCGACGCGTCGGCGACGCGCCGGACGTCCTCGGCGGTGAACACGCTTTCGTCCGCGAGGACGGGCCACGGGGAGGCCCGGCGTACCGCGGCGAGGCCGGCGATGTCGTCGGCGCGGACCGGCTGTTCGACGAGTTCGAGGTCGATGCCGAGGGCGGCGATCCCGTCCAGGACCCGCACCGCGTCGGAGGGCGACCATGCTTGGTTCGCGTCGACGCGCAGCACGGTCGCGCGGTCGCCGCCGCCGAGCGCGGCATGGACCGCCGCCACCCGTTGGACGTCGGCCTCCGGGTCGGCGAGCTTCAGTTTGAGGGTGTCGAAGCCCTCGGCGACGGCCTCGCGGGCCGCGGCGGCCATCGCCGACGGACTGTCGACGCTGACCGTCAGGTCCGACCGGACCGGCGCCGCGGCGTTGCCGAGCAAGGCCGGGAGCCATCCGGCCTCGGCCGGATCGCCCGACGCCGCACCGGCCGACGCCGCACCGCCGTCCGAACCCTGATCGGCCGAGCGGCCGAGCCCGGCATATTCCGCGGCGAGGTGGTGCAGCGCCAGATCCGCCGCGGCCCGTGCCGACGGCACTCCGGCGGCTGCGGCACCGATGGCGTCCACCGCCTCGGCAAGGGTGCGCGGGCCGCGCCGGAGCGCGCCGGTGATCGGGCCGTGCAGGGCGGCGAGGATCGATTCCTCGGTGTCTCCGGTGATGGCGGGGGTCGCCACGGTGGTGCCGATGGCCCGTATCCCGGACGACGTGTGCAGGGACACTTCGATGGCCGACAGCGCGCGGACGGTCCGCAGCGCGGTGCGGAACGGCCGGCGCAGCGGACGCCGGACCACCGCGGTGGACAGCCCGTCGACCGGCGGCAGTTCGAGGTCGGGCAGCGGCGGAAGCGGGCGCGGCCGGTTGCGGGCGGGACGCCGCATGAGGACTTGGGGCGTTCGCCAACGCGGGTCGGTGCGGCGCGGGCCTTCGAGGCGGAAGCCGGCCCGCTCGTACACGTCCCGGGCACGGGAGTTGGCCTCGAAGACCCACAGCCGGACATCCCGGTCGGGCATCGCGTCGAGGGCGTGGCGGAGGAGGGTGCGTCCGACCCCGAGGCCGCCGGCCGCGGGGTGGACGTACAGCGCGGCGAGGTAGGCGCCGTCCGCGTGTTCGGCGTCCTCGCCGAACCGGGTGAAACCGACCGGGTTCCCGTCGGCGCCGACCGCCAGCACCGTGGCCAGCCGCGGGTTGTCCAGTCCCGCGGCCAAGTCCCCGGCGACATCCGACGGTTCCATGGCGTCGATGACCTCGTCGGGCACGACCCCGCGGTATCCGCTCCGCCACGCATGCACGAAGACCTCGGCCATGGCGGCCAAGTCGCCGACGCCTGCGTTACGCAGTCCCACGCCGGGGGCTACGCGTCCCGCGGTGGTCATGCGATCACGCGCATGTGCCGGGGCCGCACCGCCGCCGGGCGGGGGAGTTCGATCGGCTGCGCGCCGGGGGTGAGGGAACCGAGGATGGCTCCGCGCCGGGCACCGGTGGCCGACGGGACGGTGCCCTCGAGGCCGTGCACGGAGAGGTAGCCGAGGAGGGCGAACAGGTAGGCCTCTTTGCCCTGCGCCGGAAGCCCGAAGTCGTCGATGGGGCGGATCCGGGTGGCGGGGGCGAGGTCCGCGATCCGCCGCATCAGCGTCGGGTTGCGCACGCCGCCGCCCGCGACGACCAGTTCGGTGACGTCGTGGTCGCGGCACGCCTCGACGACCAGCTGTGCGGTGAGTTCGGTCAGAGTCGCGAGGAGGTCGTCGGTGGCGACGGTCCGGCCGTCGAGGGCGTCCCGGACGTAATCGGCGTGGAAGAGTTCCTTGCCGGTCGACTTCGGGGGCGCGAGCCGGTAGTAGGGCTCGGCCAGGAGGCGGTCGAGGAGCTTGGGGTCGACGGTGCCGCGGGCGGCCCGGGCACCCCCCTTGTCCATCCGCTCGGTTCCGCCGGTGGCGTCGACGACCGCCGAGTCCATCAGCGCGTTCGCCGGGCCGATGTCGTAGGCGATGACCCGGCCGTCGCGGTCCCGGACCGTGATGTTGGCGATGCCGCCGAGGTTGAGCGAGCCGCGCCGCACCCCGGAGGCCTCGGAGTCCTCGGAGAGGACCAGGAGTTCGTCGAGGGTCGAGGCCAGCGGTGCGGCGTGGCCGCCGCGGGTGATGTCGCGGGTGCGCAGGTCGGTGACCGTGGTGAGGCCGGTGGCTTCGGCGATCCAGGCGGCCGCGCCGAGCTGCAGCGTGCCGAGGGCGTGGTCGCCGTCGACCCAGTGGTACACGGTTTGGCCGTGCGAGATGACGAGGTGCGCGCCGCCGCCGGCGACCTCGTCGTTGGCGCGGGCCGCGACGGTGCCGAAGAACTTGCCCAGTTCGGTGTCCAGGCGGCACACCTCGGACAGCGTGGTGGAGTGCGGGGGCAGCGCGGCGGCGAGGCGGGCGCGGAGGTCGTCGGGCATGTCCGCGCTGTAGGTGCCGCGCGGCCGGCAGACGACGTCGGTCCCGTCGAGCGCGAAGTCGGCGACGGCCGCGTCGACGGCGTCGTACGACGTCCCGGAGAGTATGCCGATGACGGTCAGGTCCATCTGGTTTCTCCTTGGTCTGCGGCCGGGTCCGGGCCGGCCGCGGGCTAGCCCTGTCTAGTGGTCCAGGTGGTCGGCGGCCGCCGCGAGGACGCGGAGCCACATCGGTTCGGTCGGCCGCAGGTCGCCGAGCGCGGGCTGGGCGCCCGCGCCGGCCGGCACGGCGTGCAGGCGGTTGGTGATCATGGCGACGGCGGCGTCCCGGTCCGGAAGGGCCGCGACCGCCACGCCGGGGAAGCCGGTGTGGCCGAGTGCGCGTCCCCACGGGCCGTGCCAGATCCGGAAGCCGAGCGCTTGGCCGGGGTCGGCTCCCGGAGCGGTGAACGCCGAGGCGGTGACCGGGCGGATCGGGCCGCGCCCGGCCAGGCTGTCGGACAGTCCGGTGCCGAAGCGCAGCAGGTCGGCGGCCGTGGTGAACAGGCCGGCGTGCCCGGCCGCGCCCTGGAAGGCGTGGAAGGCGTTGCCGTCGTTCACCTCGCCGACCACGTCGTGCTCGCGCCAGCCGGGGAAGGCGTCGGCCGCCGCCGCGATGGTGTCGGGGACCGGGTACGGGGTGCCCGTCGCGATCATGCGGCGCTCGACCCAGTCGCCGGCCGAGCTCGCCGCGACGGGCCCGCCCGGCACCGGGGCCCGGTAGCCGGTCGCGGTCAGCCCGTAGGGTGTCATGACCAGCTCGGCGACCGACCGCTCCAGGCCGCCGCCGATCCGCCCCACGACTTCACCGAGCAGGATGAAGCCGAGGTCGGAGTAGTGGCGCCCGGCGCCGACGGCGTACCGTCGCGGGATCCGCGCCGCGCGGGCCGCGGCTTCGGTGCCGCCGGGCCCGTCGAGGTACAGCGGCCACCACTCCCGCAGCCCCGCCCGGTGCTCCAGCAGGTCGCGCAGGCGGATGGCCGGATCGGGGCCGGGCAGGTAGCGGGCCGCGGGGTCGTCGACGCCGAGGTGGCCGAGGTTCGCCAGCGCCATGAGGGCGGCGGTGGTGCCCAGGATCTTGGTGACCGAGCCGGCGTCGGTACGGGTGTCCCAACCCATCGGCTCGTCCGGCGCCGCCGCGCCCTCGGGGGAGCGGCGGGCGTGGCCGGTGGCCGCGTACGCGACTTTTCCGTGGGCGGCCACGGCGACGAGGGCGCCCGGCGGGGCGAAACCGTCGAAGGTGCTTCCGACCAGGTCGGAGGCGGCCTCGGCCAGGGGGCCGGACGTCTGGCGGACCGGCTGCGGGGGTGTCGGGGGGAGTGGCACGTGCCACAGGTTAATGGTTTACCTATTGCCTGTCATCCAGGTGAACATTTAACGTGAGGGCCGTTCGCCGCTCCGTTGTTTCGAAGGACGTCGCCATGACAGCTCGCACCGCGCCGCGTCGGGGGACCGCTCGGAAAGCCCGTTCCGGCACCCGAAGAGGCCCCGCTTCCCGGTTCCGCCTCCTGACCGGCATCACGGCCACGGCCGTCGCCCTCACGACGGGATTGGCCGCCTGCTCCCCCAGCAGCGGCTCCTCGTCGTCGTCCGGCGGCGGCGTCTCGGCCTTCACCGTCGCCCGCACGGGCGACATCGACAAGCTCGACCCGCAGCTCGCCACCGCCTTCCAGACCCAGCAGACGCTCGGCCTGGTGTACTCGTCGCTGGTCAAGACCGGCGCCGACGGTTCGCTCCAGCCCGACCTGGCCTCGGCCTGGACGATCGCGCCGGACAACCTGACCGTCACGTTCACGCTCCGTACCGGAGTGACCTGGCACGACGGGACGCCGTTCACGTCGGCGGACGTCAAGGCCTCGCTCGAGCGGATCCTTAACCAGGCCACCGGCGCGGTCGGGCGTTCCAACCTGACCGCCATCTCCGGCGTCGACGCCCCGGACCAGGGCACGGTGGTCCTCCACCTGAGCAAGCCCGCCGCGTCGCTGCTGTACTCGCTCTCGTCGGTGAACACCTCGATCCTGAGCGCCAAGGACATCGCCGCCGGCACCGTCGGCAAGCAGCCCGACGGCACCGGCCCCTTCACCTGGAAGCAGTGGGACCAGGGGCAGCAGGTCGTGCTGGCCTCCAACGCCGCCTACTACGGCGGTGCCCCGGCGATCAACACCCTCACCTTCCGGGTGATCCCGGACGAGGCCTCGATCCTGTCCGGCATGAAGGCCGGTGCCTTCCAGCTCGGCCAGATCTCCGACCCGGGCATCGCCCAGCAGGCCGGATCCGGCGGCGGCTTCGACCTCGTCAAGCAGCCGACCCTGGCGTACCACACGCTGATGCTCAACGGCCGCCGCGGGCCCCTGCAGAACCAGCAGGTCCGCCAGGCGATCGCCTGCGCGGTCGACCGGGACCAGGTCCTCAAGACGGCGGCCTACGGCGACGGCACGGTCACCGGGCCCATCACCAGCCCGGCGTTCCCGTACCCGGCCACCGACGGCCTGCCCTGCAAGCCCGGCGACACCGCCCAGGCCAAGCAGATGCTCGCGGCCGCCGGCTACGGCAACGGATTCTCCCTCGACACCATCGTGGAGACCGGCGAATACGCCACCGCGGGCGCCGAGGCGCAGAACCTCCAGGCCCAGCTCGCCAAGATCGGCGTGAGCCTCAACCTGCGCCAGCTGCCCACGTCGCCGTACGTGACGGCGTGGCTCGGCGCCGACTACGAGGCCGCGGTCGCCCTCAACGGCGGCTCCTACGACCCGTACCTGATGTACGGCCGCTACTTCGGTGACGGCGGCAGCCTGAGCAAGCCCGCGGGCCTGCAGTCCAAGGCCCTCGCGGACCTGCTCGCCCAGGGCAACGCGACCAACGACGACGCGGCCCGGAAGACCATCTACGGCAACCTCCAGAAGCAGCTGCTGACCGAGTCGCCGTGGGTGTGGATGTTCCGCTCGGACGACTACTACCTGGTCAAGTCCGGCGTCAAGGGCTTCACGCCGCGCCCGGACGAACTGCTGACCTCGCTGGCAGCAGTCAAGTGACCCGGTGGCGCCCCGCGCGCGGGAACCGGAGCCTGCGCCGGGGCGCCGCCGGCCCCACCGCACGACCCCGACGACAACCACGACCACGACCACGAGAGGAGCCGACCGCATGTTGACCTGGCGATGGTTCGCCGCGCGGTTCGGGGGTGCCGTGCTCACGCTGCTGGGGGTGACGGTTGTCGTCTTCGTGGTGCTGCGCACGATCCCCGGGGACGCCGTCACCGCGTCCCTCGGCACCGAGTCCGGCACGCTGACCCCGGCGCAGCGCGAATCCCTCAACCACTACTACGGCATCGACAAGTCCTGGTTCGAGCAGCTGTGGACGTGGATCTCCGGCATCGCGCACGGCGACCTGGGGCTCTCCACCACCAGCGGCAAAGCGGTCACCGAACTGCTCGGCACCGCGCTGCCGGTGACCGTCGAGATCGCCGCCCTGGCCGCACTGATGGGCACCGCGGCCGGCATCGTGCTCGGCGTCCTCGCGGGCGCCCGGGCCGGACGCACCTCCGACACCGCCACCCAGGGCGCCGCCCTGGTCGGCCTCGCCATCCCCGAGTTCGTCGTCGGAACCGCCGTCGTCACGATCCTCGCCGAAGTGTTCAGCTACTTCCCGAGCACCGGCACATTCATCCCGATGACCAACTCGGTCTCGGAGAACCTGAGCCAGGTCTTCTACCCGTCGCTCGTCCTCGCGATCCCGTTCGCGGCCAACGTGATGCGCACGACCCGCTCCGAGTACGTCGAGATGGCCGAAGCCGACTACGTGCGCACCGCCCGCGGCAAGGGCCTGCACCCCGGCCGGATCCGCCGCGCCCACATCCTGCGCAACGCGACGATCCCGATCGTGACCCTGACCGGCATCCAGTTCGGCTACCTGCTGGGCGGCACGGTCATCGTGGAGCAGATCTTCGCGCTCCCCGGCATGGGACGGCTGCTGCTGACCTCCATCACCAACCGCGACTACCCGGTCGTGCAAGGCACGGTGCTGGTCATCGCCGTGCTGTTCGTCCTGGTCAACCTGATCGTGGACCTGCTGTACCGGGCCATCGACCCGAGGACGCGTGCGGCATGAGCATCCAACCTCTCGTCACCGAGGCCGAGCCCGTTCCGGCGTCGGCACCGGCCGCCACCCGCAGCCGCCTGCTCGCCCGCGTCTGGCGCGACCGCAACGGCCGGGTCGGGCTGATCGTCACCGGATTCCTCGTGCTGGTCGCCGTCCTCGGCGCGGTCGGCGCGGTACCGCACGACCCCATCGCCCAGCATCCCGACGACCGCCTGCAGGGACCTTCCGCCACCTACTGGTTCGGAACCGACCAGTTCGGCCGGGACATCGCCGCGCGGGTCGCCGTCGGCATCTGGACCTCGCTGCGCGTGGCCGTGCTGTCCGTCGCCATCGCCACGGTGATCGGCTCGCTGCTCGGCATCTGCGCGGGATTCTTCCGCGGCTGGGTCGACCAGGTCGTCAGCCGGTTCGTGGACATCCTGTTCGCCTTCCCCGCGATCCTGCTGGCCCTCGCCGTCGTCACCGCGCTCGGCACCGGCTGGCAGAACACCGCGATCGCGATCGCCGTCGTCTACACGCCGATCTTCGCCCGGGTGTCCCGCGGACCCACGCTGTCCGTCGGCAACGCCGAATACATCAAGGCGCAGCGCGTCCTGGGCACCCCGCTCCCGCGCGTCATGCTGCGGCACGTCCTGCCCAACGTCAGCGCCCCGATCGTCGTGCAGGTGACGCTCGCGCTGTCCTGGGCGATCCTCACCGAATCGTCGCTGTCGTTCCTCGGCCTGGGCACCCAGCCGCCGGCGGCCAGCCTCGGCCTCATGGTGTCGGACGCCCGCAGCACCGTCGCGAACGCCTGGTGGACGCTCACGTTCCCGGCCCTCGCGATCGTCGTCGCGGTCATCGCCCTCAACCTGCTCGGCGACGGACTGCGCAGCGCCCTCGATCCCCGGAGGGAGTCGCGGTCATGACGGACAAGCTGACGAAGGCCCGCACAGGGCCGCACGAGAACGGTGCACCGATGAGCGACACCGGAGCGGCACCAAAGCCGACCGGCGACCCGGTCCTGACGGTCCGCGGACTGCGCACCGCAGTCCGCACGGCGTCCGGCCCCTTGGAGATCCTGCGCGGCGTCGACCTCGACGTCGCCCGCGGCGAAACCGTCGCCGTGGTCGGGGAATCCGGCTCCGGCAAGTCGTTCACCGCGCTCAGCATCGCCGGCCTGCTGCCCTCCGGCGCCGACGTCACCGGCGGCAGCGTGCTCCTCGAAGGACGCGACCTGGTGCCGCTCCCCGAGGACGAGCGCCGCAAGGTCCGCGGCGCGGAGATCGGCATGGTCTACCAGGACCCGATGACCTCCCTCAACCCGGTCATGCGCATCGGCAAGCAGGTCACCGAAGGCCTCCGCGCGCACGGCTGGTCCAAGGAGGACGCCCACGAACGGGCTCTCGAAGTCCTCGGCGAAGTCGGGCTGCCGTCGCCGCGCGCCCTGATGCGGCAGTACCCGCACCAGCTTTCCGGCGGCATGCGGCAGCGCGTCCTCATCGCCTGCGCCCTGGCCCCCCGGCCGAAGGTGCTCATCGCGGACGAGCCGACCACCGCGCTCGACGTCACCATCCAGCAGCAGATCCTGGGCACCGTCGCCCGGCTCCGCGACGAATACGGACTGGCCGTCGTGTGGATCACCCACGACCTGGGGGTGGTCGCCCGCATCGCCGACCGCGTCGCCGTCATGTACGCCGGCCGCGTCGCGGAGCTCTCCCGCACCCGAAGCCTGTTCACCCAACCGCAGCACCCGTACAGCAGCGGACTCCTGCGGTCGCTGCCCACCCCGGAGCACCCCCACCAGGCCCCGCTGCCGCAGATCGGCGGCGCCCCGATCCTGCTGTCCGACCTGCCCCCCGGCTGCCCGTTCGCGGCACGCTGCCCGCAGCGCGCCGACCGCTGCACACGGGAGGAACCGCCCCTGGTGAACCGCGGGTCCGCGAGCGCGGCCTGCTGGTTCCCCCCGCACGAGTGGAAGAACACGCCGATGGAGGTGACCTCGCATGCGCAAGGTGCGTAAGACCGCGGAGGCGCCGCAGGTTTCCCGCAGCGCCGCGGACGCCGCCGGTGCCGCCGACACCCCGGCCATCGACGTCCGCGGCGTGGTCCGGCACTACCGCTCGCCCGGCCGCGGCGTCGTCCACGCGCTGGACGACGTCAGCGTCCGCGTCGAACGCGGCCGGGTCCTCGGCATCGTCGGCGAGAGCGGCTGCGGCAAATCGACGCTGGCCCGCCTGCTGACCCGGCTCGAACGGCCCGACGACGGCACCGTCGAGGTCCTCGGCACCCGCATCGACAACGCCAAACGGGGCCCGCTGCGCCGCATGCGCCGGACCATCCAGCTCGTCTTCCAGGACCCCTACGCGTCCCTCGACCCCCGCCAGCGGGTCGGCGCCGCACTCGCCGAAGTCCTCGACGTGCACGGCCTGCCGTCGGGCCCCGACCGGGTCGGGGAACTCCTCGAACAGGTCGGCCTGGTCGCGGCGCTCGCCGAGCGCTACCCGCACCAGCTGTCCGGCGGCCAGCGCCAGCGCCTGGGCATCGCCCGTGCGCTCGCCGTGCGCCCCGACGTCTTGGTCCTCGACGAACCGGTCTCCGCGCTCGACGTCTCGGTGCGCGCCGAGATCATGAACCTCCTGGTCCACCTGCGCGAGGAACTCGGGCTGACGTTCGTCTTCATCTCGCACGACCTGGGCATGGTGCGGCACTTCGCCGACGACATCGCGGTGATGTACCTCGGCAAGATCGTCGAGATCGGCCCGTGGGACGCCGTGTCCGACGAGCCGCTGCACCCCTACACCCGCGCCCTGCAAGCCGCCGTGCTCATCCCCGACCCCACCCGCGACGCGGCCGTCGCCGAAACCGGCGTCACCGGCGAGGTGCCGGACGCGGCCGCGCCGCCCACGGGCTGCCGCTTCCACCCGCGCTGCCCGCTCGCCGAGGACGTGTGCCGGACCGAAGAGCCCGTGCTGCTCCCCGTCCCGGTGCTCCGGAAGGACGGCAGCCGGCCGTCCGGGGAACACCGCCTCGCCTGCCATGTGGTGCGCCGCCGGTTCGCCGACGCGGCGGAGGCTGCACAATCACCTGCGCAGGCGACGGCGCACACGGCCGCACCGGCCGTACGGGTTGGGAAGGAGACGGGGGAATGACGAAGGCTACCGCGCGCAAGGGGGCATCCGCGGATCCCGCCGCGGAGGACCGGGCACCGGCATCCGGCACCCGGACGGGCTCACCGTCCGGCCGCCACGATCTGCTCACGCGACTGCGCGGACTGGCACCGTCGCTGGTGCCGTCGAAGCGCCGGGTCGCGGCGTGCATCCTGCGCGACCCGGCGACGGTCGCCGCCCAGACGATCACCGAACTGGCGCGGGCCGCACAGACGTCCGAGACGACCGTGCTGCGCCTGTGCCACGAACTCGGCCTGCAGGGCTACCGCGACCTGCGCGTGGCCCTCGCCACCGAGTCGGGGCGCGAGCAAGAGCGCGCCGACGGCAAGCGCACGGTCGGCGGCGACATCGGCCGCGACGACGACCTCGACGCCATCATCGACACGATCACTTACCACGACCGGCAGGCGATCGCCGACACCGCACGCATCCTCGACCGCGCGGCGATGGCCGAGGCGGTGCGCCTCACTTCCGCGGCCCGCCGCATCGACATCGTCGGGGTCGGGGCCAGCGCCGTGATCGCCCTCGACCTCCAGCAGAAGCTCCACCGCATCGGGCTCATCGCTTACGCCTGGCACGACACGCACGCCGCACTCACCGCGGCGGCCCTGCTCGGCCCGGACGACGTCGCCATCGGCGTCTCGCACACCGGCGCCACGCTCGACACCGTCGACGCCATCGGCGAAGCGGCCGCCCGCGGCGCCCACACCATCGCCTTGACCAGCGCACCGCATTCGCCGCTCGCCGGCGTCGCCGATGTGCTGCTCACCACCGCCGGCCGCGAGACGACGTTCCGCTCCGGAGCGACCGCCTCGCGGATCGCCGCCCTGAGCGTCGTCGACGTGCTGTTCGCCGCCGTCGCGCAACGCAACTACGACCGGGCGATCTCCGCGCTCGAAATCACCCGCAGGGCCGTCGTCAGCCGCCGCGCCGACATCGACGAAGGCCCCTGGGAGGAAGACCGCACGTGAAACAGACCCGCATCCGCGTGATCTCCCCTACCGAGGAGGTCAACACCCGCACCCACGACCTGGACATCGTGCCGACGCTCGAACTCGTCCGGCTCATCAACGCCGAGGACGATCGCGTGCCCGGCGCCGTCGCCGCCGTGCTCCCCGAACTCGCCGCGCTGGTCGACGTGTCGGCCGCCCGCGTCCAAGCCGGCGGACGCGTCCACTACTACGGCGCCGGGACCTCCGGGCGCCTCGGCGTCCTCGACGCCGCCGAGCTCACCCCCACCTTCGGCAGCACCGGCACGGTGGTGGCCCACCAGGCGGGCGGCGCCCGCGCCTTCGTCACCGCGGTCGAAGACGCCGAAGACGTGATGGACGGCACCGACACCGACGACATCCGCTCGGGGGACGTCGTCATCGGCCTGGCGGCCTCCGGCCGCACGCCCTACGTCGGCGCGGCCTTGACCGCCGCCCGGGCCCTCGGCGTCCCCACCGCCCTGGTGACCTCCAACCCGTCCGCGCCGCTGGCCGACCTGGCCGACCATCTCCTCGTGGCCGACACCGGCCCCGAGGCGCTGACCGGCTCGACCCGGCTCAAGGCGGGCAGCGCCCAGAAGCTGATCCTGAACACGTTCTCGACCGCGCTGATGGTGCGGCTCGGGCACACGTACGGGAACCTCATGATCGACCTCCAGGCCACCAACGCGAAGCTGCGCGGACGTTCGCTGGAAGTCCTGGGCCAGGCCACCGGCGCGGACCGGGGGGAGGCCGCCGAGGCACTCGACGCGTGCGGCGACATCAAGACCGCCGTCGTCTACCTCCTGGCGCGCCGCTCCGATGTGCCCGCACCGAGCCCCGAACGCTGCCGGGCCGCGCTCGCCGACGCCGGCGGCTACGTCCGCCGGGCACTGGCCGTGTTGGAGGGACGGCCCGCCCCGCTCGTCCCCCCGGCGAAGCAGACATGACCGTGCCGCTCGCCCACCGCCGCGGGCGACGGTCCGCACCCGACCGCCCGCTCACCGGTCTCCCCACCGCCGATCCCGCCCTGCGGGACACCCTCGACCGCGTACTGCCGGGCGCCGTCGCGGCGCGGGCGAGCGACCGGCTCGCCGCCGCGCACGACGCGTCGCACTACCTCATCGTGCCGCAGGCGGTGGTCCGGCCCCGGGATGTCCCGCACATGGCGGCCCTGTTCCGGGCCACCGCCGCGCACGGCGTGGCGGTGACGTTCCGCTCCGGCGGCACCAGCCTGTCGGGGCAGGCCGGCGGCGACGGGGTACTCGTCGACACCCGACGCCACTTCCGCGGCATCGAGGTCCTCGACGACGGCGCCCGCGTCCGGGTCCAGCCCGGAGCGACCGTCCGCGCCGTCAACACCCGGCTCGCCCGGTACGGCCGGAAGCTCGGCCCGGACCCGGCCAGCGAGACGGCCTGCACCATCGGCGGGGTCGTCGCCAACAACTCCAGCGGCATGGCCTGCGGCACCGAGAGCAACACATACCGCACCCTCGAGTCGGCCGTCCTCGTCCTGCCGAGCGGCACGGTCGTGGACACCGGCGCGCCGGACGCCGACGACCGCCTCCGCGCGCTCGAACCCGCCGTCCACGCGGGACTCGTCCGGCTGCGCGACCGGGTCCGCTCGAACCCGTCGTCGCTGGCCACGATCCGCCGCCTGTACGCCCTCAAGAACACCATGGGCTACGGCGTGAACTCCTTCGTCGACCACACCCGCCCGGTCGACATCCTCACGCACCTGGTGATCGGCAGCGAAGGCACGCTCGCCTTCGTCGCCGAAGCCACCTTCCGCACCGTGCCGTCCCATCCGCACACCGCAACCGGCCTGCTGCTCTTCGACGACCTGACGGCCGCGACCGCCGCCCTGCCGGACCTGGTCGCCGCCGGGTTCGCCGCCGTCGAACTCCTCGACACGACAAGCCTGCGCGTCGCGCAACGCGACCCGAAGGCCGCCGACCATCTGCGCCGCCTCGACCTCCGCACCCACGCGGCCCTGCTCGTCGAACACCAGCAGCCCACCACCGAAGCCCTCCGGGAACGGGTGGACGCAGCCGACCGGCTCCTGCGCGAACTCCCGCTCGCCGAGCCCGCCGCCCTGACCGGCTCGGCGGAAACCCGCGCCGCCCTGTGGCACATCCGCAAGGGCCTGTACGCCACCGTCGCGGGCGCCCGCCCCTCGGGCACCACCGCGCTGCTCGAAGACATCGCCGTCCCCGTCGACCGCCTCCTGCCCGCGTGCACCGAACTCACCGAACTGTTCGGACGCCACCGCTACACCGACAGCGTCATCTTCGGCCACGCGAAAGACGGCAACATCCACTTCCTCCTCAACGAGGACTTCGACGACCCCCGGCTCGTCGAGCGGTACCTGGCGTTCACCGAAGACATGGTCGACCTGGTGCTCGGCCACGGCGGCACGCTCAAAGCCGAACACGGCACCGGCCGCATCATGGCGCCCTACGTCCGCCGCCAATACGGCGACGAGCTGTACGACGTCATGCGCGAAACCAAGCAACTCATCGACCCGCAAGGCCTTCTCAACCCGGGCGTCCTGCTCTCCGACGACCCGGCCGTACACCTCGGCCACCTCAAATCCACCCCGACCGTGGAAGCCGAAGTGGACCGGTGCGTCGAATGCGGTTACTGCGAACCGAGCTGCCCGAGCCGCGACCTGACCGTGACACCCCGGCAACGCATCGTGCTGCGCCGCGAGATCGCCCGCGCGCAGGCGGCCGGGGACACCGAACTGGCGGCCCGCCTCGAAGACGAGTACCAGTACGACGGCGTGGACACCTGCGCGGTGGACGGCATGTGCCAGACCGCCTGCCCCGTCCTCATCGACACCGGCGACCTCACCCGCCGCCTGCGCGCCGAACGACTTGGCCGCACCGCGCAGAAGCTCGGCACCACGGCCGCCAAGCACTGGGACGGCGTCACCCGAGCCGCCGCGGCCGCCCTGACCGCCGCCGACGCGCTGCCCGCCGGCCTGCCCCGCACGGTCGCGGCCGCAGGCCGGGCGGTGTTCGGGCCGGAAGCGATTCCCGCCTGGTCGGCCGAACTGCCGCGTGGCGGGACCGCGCGCCGGGCGCGCCCCGTGACCGCCCCGCAAGCCGTCTACTTCCCGGCGTGCGTCACCACCATGTTCGGCCCGGCCGGGGCCGACGACACGGGCGGCGGTGTCCGCGACGCCTTCCTCGTGCTCTGCGAGCGGGCCGGCATCGACATCCGCATCCCCGCCGGCATCGCCTCGCTCTGCTGCGGAACCCCCTGGAAGTCCAAGGGCCTGACGGACGGCCACACCGCCATGAGCGACCGCCTCGTCCCCGCCCTGCGGCATGCCACGGACAACGGAGCACTGCCGGTCGTCGTCGACGCGGCCTCGTGCACCGAAGGCCTCACCCAGGTGCTCGCGGAACACGGCATCATCGTGGTCGACGCCGTCGCCTTCACCGACACCGTCGTCCTGCCGCGCCTGCCCCGCGCGCGGCGGCTTTCCTCCGTGGTGGTCCACCACACGTGCTCCGCCACCCGCCTCGACCTCCGCGCGGCATTCCTCCGCGTGGCCGCCGCGACGGCGGACGACGTCGTGGAACCGGACGACTGGGACTGCTGCGCCTTCGCCGGCGACCGCGGCCTCCTGCACCCGGAACTGACGGCATCCGCAACGACCGCGGAATCCCGTTCCGTCGCCGCACACCCCGGATCCGCGCACGTGTCCCTGAACCGGACCTGCGAACTCGGCATGACCCGGGCCACCGGGCACCGGTACCGGCACGTCCTCGAACTCCTCGAGGACGTGACGCGCCCGATGCCGTAGGGCAGGACGGTCCCTTGCCGTACCCGTCGGCGATCGGCGACGGCCCGGGGGACCCGCGCGTGTCGGCCCGGAAGCGGGCAGATATGACTGTCCGCGTGGCCGATCAGAGGAACACCGCGCGTTTTGTCATGGCAACGTCCTCGCTCGTCCTCGCCGCCAGCGCGGTCGCGGTGGCGGTCAAAGTGGTGGGCAGTGACTTCGGTTCGCCGCCACCGCCGCGCCTCATGGACCCCGGGGCGCTGCAGCAGCGGGTGGCCGACCAGGTCCAGGGCTACCGGGACACGCCCGTCACCAGGGTGAGTTGCCCCGCCTCCATCGTGGTGAAGGTCGGCACCCGGTTCACCTGCCACTTCTGGGACGGACGCATGGGCGAAGTCCCGGTGACGATCTCCACCGACCAGGGCGACATCACCCTGGGCGAACCGACGCGGTTCTGACACCGGGCGTTCCCGGCGGTATCCCGTATGCGCGGCAATCGCCGCGGGGAATGGACATCGCGGGAGCGGCAAGGGGGGCACGCTATCGTCGGGAACCGTGACTCAGCCGCCCGCCCCGCCGCCCCATCCGCCGGGGAACCCGCCTGGCGGCGCCACCCCTCCGCCGCCCGCGGGACCGCCGACGGGACCGCCCGCGCCTCCGCCCCGCCCGCCTGCCGGGCGGCCGCCCGGCGGGCCGCCCCCGAGGCCGCGCCGCGGGCGCGCGATGGCGATTGCCGCGGTGGTCGTGGTTCTCGCGGTCGTCGCCGGGGTCCTGGTCGTCGTGCTGCGCGACGACGACGCGGAGCCGGCGGCGGGTATCCGGGCCGCCGACGTGCTGACCGAGCGTCAGTTGGCGCTCGTCCGCAAAGCCGTACCCGACCCGAAGTGCGACGCCGGTGCCGGACGGGCCGCCGGCGACCCGTCGTCGGTCGCGCTCGATGTGATGCGCGTGGACGGCACGTGCCTGAAGGTCACCACCGAGTACCTGCCCGCCGACCGGGTCGCCGCGCGCCGCGCCGAACTGGCCAAGGACCCCTCCGTCGTGGAATCCGCGGTCGCACCCCTGATGACGACCGACGCCACGCCGCTGCTGCCGGCCGTCGAGGACCACCGCGACGACCAGTGGCCGCTGGACATCCTCGGCGTGCCGAAGGGCGCGGACCGGATGCCGTGGCCGGACGGCACGGGCGCGGTGGTCGCCGTCCTCGACACCGGCATCGACGCCGCTCATCCCGACCTGGCGGGCGCGGTGATCGCCCGCCGCGACTACCCCGGCCAAGGCGCACCGGACCCGGACGGGCACGGCACCCATGTGGCCGGCATCGTCGCCGGCCGCAGCGGCAACGGCGGCATCACCGGCGTCGCTCCCGCGGTGTCGCTGCTCGACGTGCCGGTCCGGCTGGAACAGGCGAACGACACCGGGCCTTCGTGGCTCGTCGGCCTGCCTTGGGCGGTCAACCACGGTGCCGACGCGGTCAACATGTCGTTCGGCATCGCGTACGCCGAGTACACCAAGCCGGAGAACGACGGCGCTCTCGCACTCGGCGCGGCAGCCGTCGAGTTCGCGCGCAACTCGCAGGTCGTGGTGGTCGCCGCGGGAGGCAACTGCGGCGGCGGCGCGAGCACCCGGGACCCCAGCTGCGAGGCCCGCGACGAGCGGCAGCTGCCCAGCGGTTACGACGACGTCGTGGCCGTGGGCGCGGTCGGCCCCGGCCGCGACCTCTCCGCCTTCTCGAGCAGGAACGACGACATCGACCTCGTCGCGCCGGGCGGCAACCACGGCAACCGCCCGCCGAACATGTCCGGCAACGAAGTACTCTCCGCCAAACCGGGCGGCGGCTTCGCCCGGATGGAGGGCACGTCGCAGGCGGCCCCGCACGTCGCCGCGGCCGCGGCGGTCGCCCGGTCGCTCCGGCCCGACGCCACCGCCGACGAGATCGCCGACGCACTCGTCGGCACCGCCGACATGAACGGCATCGCGAAGGACGACCGCGGCAAGACCGGCTCCGGCCACGGGCTCCTGAACATCCCGGCCCTGGTCGACCGGCTGCGCAGCGGCCCGACGGCTTCGCCGTCCGGGCCGGCGCCGGGCCCCGGCGCCTCCGGATCGCCGGGAGCCGCCGCCGCGCGCACCCAGGCCGCGTACGTGCACGACGGCACGCTCTACGCCTTCGACGGCACCACCTCGAACCCGGTGCGCCGCGTCGATCCGCAGTCCCCGCTGCGGTGGGTCGCCTGGTCGTCCGACCACACGCTGCTCGTCGGCGCCGACGACACGACGCTGTTCTCGTGGGCAGGACCGGGCAGCCGGATCGTGGAGAAGCCGTGCGACTGGTGCGGCGAACCGCGGGAGAAGCCGGCACTCGTCGACGACGCGGTGATCGCCGACCCGCTGGCCGGAACACCCACCGCGGACCTGGTGATGCGGGTCTCCTACGACGGCACGCTCACCCGCTACAGCGCCCGGACGCTGGAGGAACTCGGCTCGGCACGGGCAGTCTTCCCCGACGGCGAGGCCGGCGACAAGTCGCTCCAGGGCACCGTCGCCGGGAAGCTGATCGTGCACGCGTCGGGCGGCGCCCACGCCTCGGAGCGGCTGTGGCTGGTGGACCCGGTGTCCGGGCAGGCCGGCGCGTTCCACGACGTCACCGGATCGGTGCTCGGCGGCGCCGCGGTCTCCGCGGACGGCGGCAAGGTCGCGCTCGTCACCGGATACGGCACCTGCGGTCGGCCGGACGGGATGTACGTCCTGGCCGGGAACGACCTGCGGGAGATCGCCAAGCCCACCCCGCCCCCGGGCGTCATGGTCGACGAACTGTTCTTCAACGGCGGCACGTTGCTGGCGAGCATGGCGACCTACACGATGGCGCCGGGGACGCCGTGTGTGCGGCTCGCCTCTGCGGGCCTGTGGCAGCTGAACGGCACCACATGGCAGCGCGTCGACCCGTCCATGACCGCCGGGCGCCCGCTGGAAGGCCGCCCGGGGACGTTCCCGACCGGCTGGCTCACCGTCCGCGGCACCGCGGGCGCCGTCGAACCGGCCGCCGCCATCGACCTCGACAAGGGCGACCTGGGCACCGTCCAGGGCCGCGTCTGGGCAACGCCCACCCGTACGGAGGTGCCGATCCCGCCCCCGCGCTGACCCGATGGCGTGCCTCGCGCGCCGGTGGTCGACTGCGGCTTCGTTGTTCCCGCGGGGGTCGCACGCACGCGAAAACGGTCCGGTCGGCAGCCGCCGACCGGACCGTCGTTTTCAGGGCCTCGGACCGCCGCCGGCGGCTCCGGCGGCGGTCCGCTGGTCACGCCCGAGGGGTCACGCGGGGGTGCCGCCCGAGTTGCGGCGCCGGCTCCAGAGCAGGGCACCGGCTCCGCCGACCAGCAGCGCGCCGGCGGAAACGCCCACGATCAGGGAGGTGTTGCTGTCCCCACCGGTCTGCGCGAGGGAGGCCGGGGCGATGTCCGTGACCGGCGGCACCTCGGGCTTGCCCTCCGGCGGCGTCGTCTCGCCGCCGCCCGCGGCGGGCGCGGTGGTGCTGCTCGTCGGCTTGACCGTCGCGGGCGCCGACGTGGCCGGCGCGGACGTGGTGGGCGCCTCGGTCGGCGGCTTCGACGTGGCCGGGGCCGTCGTCGGCGGCTTGGCGGTGGTCGGCGGGGTGGTGGGAGTCTCGCACTTCTCACCGCCGTTCCACGCGGTGATCAGGTCGTTCGGGAAGACCCCGTTCGGGTATTTCGGGAGCGGGTTCTCGGTGCCGTCGAACTTCTTGCCGTTCCCGTACAGGTCGACCTGGCCGAAGCACTTGGGCACGAACGCGCTCACGTCGAGCGTGTCCTCGCGCTGGTCCCGGCTGAGCTTGGTGGTGTCCCAGCCCAGGAAGGTCTGCTTGCCCGACTTCGCCCAGGTCGGGCCCTCGGTGCTGTAGGAGGCCAGCGAGACCGCGTATTCGCACGTGTTCTCGACCGGCGTCTTGAGACGCACCTTGATCTTCGTCACCAGCGCACTGTCCATGCGGCCGGCCGTGGTCCAGGTCTTGCCGTCGTTCAGGGAGTACTCGATTGCGGCCTTGCCGCAGCGTTCGCCGCCGCTCGCGAAGGCGGCGCCGCTCGCGAGGACGGGGAGGGCGACGCCGACGGCGCCGACGCCGACCGCGCTCGCTATGAACTTCTTCATGCCTTGTCGCACAGGACACTCCGGTTGTTCGGCACGACGGCCGAGGTTGACGGATACCGTTCGCCCTTGGGGGAACCGGGGCTTCGGTCAGGCGCCGCGCATCGCGATCCGGCGACCGCGGCGCACAGGATTATGCCGCCTCCGAGGCATCGCCCGATCCGCAGGTGTTCGCGGACGGGATGTTGACCCTCCCGCCTCCGACACCCGGCAGCGCCGCAACCCACCCCCCCGGTGCACCGCGACCGGGGAGTGGTGTTCGCCCATCACGACGTCAATCCTCGTCCGCGTACAGCCGCATGACGTCCTCGGGTGTGACGTTCGGCGGGAGAATCACATGCGCCCAATATCCTTCGTCCGCGAACACGACCTCGATCTCGTCCGGCACCAGCTTGCGGAACCAGGCCGCGAATTGCGCCACAAGCTCGTCGTCTCCGTCCAGCACGATCGCGTTGTGCGGCCGCTGCAGCCAGCCCTCGACCGCGAGGTCCCGCTCCGCGTACGTCCAGGTGGCGTCGCGCACACCGCCCGGGCGCGCGTCGCCGATCGGGTCCACGACCGCCCGCGGCCATGCGCGGGCGAGCCGGTCCAGTAAGTCGTCGCGGTCGACCGACCAGCCGTCCGCGGGCGGCTCGAAGCCGCTGACATGACGTGGCATCGGACGACGGCTTTCAGGGTCCTTCGGGGAGCGCGGCGAGGGCGGCCGCCGCGCGGGATTCGAAGTGCGGGGCGCGGGCGGTCCGGGCGAGGGCGAGGGCTTCGGCGTAGTGCGCGGCGGCGGTGCCCGGGTCGCCGAGATACGCGGCGACATCGCCCAGGTACTGCGCGACCGGTGCGAGGGTGATCGATCCCGACACGGCCCCGGCAAGGTCGGCGCGGTGCGGTTCCAAAGCGGCGTACGCGGCCTTCGCCGCCTCGGGGAGATCCAACGCGATCGCGATGCGGGTGCGCAGCGCATGGCACATGTGCGCGAAGAAGTCGCGGGGAACCGGGGCGTCGGGCAGCCAGAACCGGCGTGCCTCGGCGAGGTCGCCCACGGCGACCAAGGCCATGGCGAGCGGCTCGCGCTGGGTGAGCGGTGCCTGGGCGTGCAGGGCCCGGAGCAGGGGGAGTAGTTCGGCGACGCCGCCGGCGGTCTCGCGGACGGCGAGGCGGCCGAGGATCGCAAGGCCGAAGCCGCCGTGGCCGCCCTGCGCGTCCATGAGCCGCGCCAGTTCGCCGTATTCGTGCTCGGCCTCGGCGGTTTGTCCGGCCAGTGAGGAGCGCAGCGCGCGGGCGGCTTGGAGGGGCTGCGCGGCGCTGCCGAGCCGGTAGGTCCGGGCGGTCGCCTCGACTTGCGCGAGGTGCCGGTCGAATTCGTCGATACGCCCGCGTGCGGCGGCGGCCTGATAGGCGCTGTAGTGGCCGAGTACGAACATGTGCGGGCGCCCGTGCCGCCGGCCGGCGTCGAGGAGGCGCTCCGCGACGGCGCGGCGTTCGGCCACCGGTTCGGAATACGTGACGCGCAGCCGCGCCGCCCCCGCCAGCCCGATGAGGTCCGGGTCCCCCGATTCGGCGGCGAGGACCTCGGCCGCCAAGGCGGCTTCCGACATCGCCGGATCGCCGGCCGGCTCCAGTTCGTTGACCAGCGCGCACAGCAGCCGGCAGCGGTCGGACGGGTCCTGGACGTCGGCCAGCAGGCCGCGGATCTCGGCGATGAGCACCGGGTCGTGGTCCCGGTAGCGGCGGTGCATCCACGGCGTCGGCACACTCCAGGCCGTGACCGCCCGGGTGAGCAGGTCGCGGTCGCCCAGCGGCCGGGCGAGTTCCAGAGCCTGGTCGCGGGCCTGAATGGCACCTTGCGCATTGCCCCGCACACCCTCGGCCCGGCACAGCGCCACGAGCAGCGGGAGCCGTCCCGCGGGGTCGGCGGTCGCGGCGACGGCCTGCCGCCACAAGGCGGCGGCTTCGGCGAACGCCGATCTGCTCTCGGCCTGTTCGGCGGCGCGCACCGCGTGGGCGCGCGCCCGGTCGGCATACGCGGGGCCCGCCGCGGCGTAGTGGCGGGCGAGCGCGGGGGAGTCGTCGGACCGCAGGCGTTCGAGGGCTTCGGCGACCTGGGCGTGCCGACGGGAGCGGCGGACCGGCGACGTCTGCCGGTACAGCGCTTCCTGGACCAGCACGTGGTGGAAACGCAGCCGGTCGCCGTCGGCCTCGACGAGCCCGGCGACGTGCGCGGCATCGAGGGCGTCCAGCACGTCGTCCTCGGGGAGGCCGGACAATTCGGTGAGCAGGTCGACGTCGATGTCGCGCCCGGCGATGGCGGCCAGCCGCAGGACCACCGGGGCGCCGGAAGGCAGCCGGGCCACCCGGTGCGCGACGACGTCGCGGATGCCCTCAGGCACGTCGTCGAGGCTGCCCTCGGCCGCCAGCACCCGGCCCAACTCCTGTGCGTAGAAAGGGTTCCCGTCGCAGCG
Source organism: Uniformispora flossi (assembly GCF_049534875.1). Lineage (NCBI taxonomy): Bacteria > Bacillati > Actinomycetota > Actinomycetes > Kitasatosporales > Streptomycetaceae > Uniformispora > Uniformispora flossi. Next base: position 218,828 of record NZ_JBMULZ010000013.1, on the reverse strand, counting down.
GGCGGCAGCCGCGGCCACTATCGCGGCATCCAGCGGCCGGTCCGCGGCGTGCCGGACGAGCACGGCGATGTCGGCGTCGGGCAACGGGCCCAGGTCGATGCGCAGCGGGCGCCGGTCAGCCAACGCGGCGAGGACGGCGCGGAACGCGTCACCGGCCGCGGTCGCGCGGTATGTCAGCAGCAGGCGGACGGGCACGTCGGCAAGCGCACCGAGAACGTGCGCCAGCATGCCGAGCGTGTCCTCGTCGGCGCGGTGCGCGTCGTCGACAACCAGGAGCAGAGGCTGCCGACGGGCCTCGGCGCCGAGAAACGCGGCGGCGGCCTGGTGGAGGCGGTAGCGGCGCGCCAGCGGGTCGGAAGCGTCGGCCGCGGCATCCGCGTCGGGCGCCTCCGGTCCGAGAAGCGCGGAGAGACCGGGAGTCGCCGCGTCGGCGCCGAGGGAGCGCAGGAGCGCGGGCCACGGGCCGAGGGCCGGGGCACCCTCGACTTCGGGGCAGCGGCCCCAGGCGACCCGGCAACCGGCCGCGGCCGCCCGCGCGGACACCGCCTCCGCCAGCACCGTCTTCCCGCACCCGGCCTCGCCGGTGACCAGGCCGATGCGGACGGCCGGAGACATCGCCGTGGGGGATACCGGACGGGAGCCGCCCGCGGGCCCCTCGCCCCCGCCGAGCGCGAGGTCCACCAGCGCGGCGAACGCGGTGTCGCGGCCCACGAGCCACGGCTCCGGAACGGAAGGAACCCGCGGTGGGGTGTCCGCGGACGCAGGCGGCACGTCGGGGGCCAAGGACGGAGAAACGGCGGGCGCGTCCACGGGCCGCCAGTCCAGATCCGGAGCATGGGCCAGGACCGCGGCTTCCACGGCACGCAGCACCGGCCCGGGCTCCACCCCCAGTTCGTCGGCCAGGACCGCCCGGCAACGGCGCAGCGCGGCCAACGCCTCACCTTGGCGCCCGGCGCGGTACAGCGCCAGCACGAGCAGTCGCCAGCGCTCTTCGCGCAGCGGCTCCGCATCCGCCATCTCCGTCAACTCCGGTACCAGCAGAGCCGACTCGCCCGCGGCAAGCCGCGCCTCGGCGACCGCTTCGCGGGCCAGCAGACGCAGCTCCGCCAGCCGGGCCGACTCCGCGGCGGCCCACGGGTGGTCGGGGCAATCCGCATACGCATCGCCGCGCCACAGGCCCAGCGCCGCGGTCAGCGCGGCCCGCGTCGGCCCCGGAGACGCGGCGGCCCGCCCCGCCCAGTGCGCCACGGCGTCCGCGAAGCACCACGCGTCCACGGCCTCCGGGCCGGCGAGAAGCACGTAACCGGGAGCCCGGCTGGCGATGAGGCCCCCGCGGGAACGGGCCGGCCGGTCCGGCTCCAGGGCACGCCGCAACCGCGACACATAGGCGTGGAGCGTTTCCAAGGCCCGGGCAGGCGGGCTGTCCCCCCACAGCGCATCGACCAACCGCTGCGCCGAGACGACGTCCCCGCGTGCCGCGACGAGCATCGCGAGGACCGCGCGCTGGCGCCGCCCGCCGAGATCCAGCGGCACACCGTCCCGCCGAGCCCACACCGGCCCGAACACGCCCATCCGCAGCCCGGAATCACCGACCGACACCGTGCACCCCCACCCCGCGCCCACCCCCGAGCGCGTCGACAATAGCGCCGCCCCGCCCCGCCCACCTGCGATGCAAGCAACCTGCAAGAACCCCGCAAGGCGCCCGCAACCGACCCGCATGGCGCGGCACGCACCGTGGATCCCGCACCGGCCGCCGAGGCCGCCCGATCGGGGGGTACCCATGAGCACCGCATCCGAGACCGACCGGCACGTCGAACCCGACCTGACCGCCTTCCTGATGGCGCACGCGGGATTCCGCACCGAGTTCGGCCTCCTCGCCGAGGTCGTCGAACGGCCGCGGGACGAGGCACACCGGGCGCTGATCGAGGACCAGATCACCTTCGTCGTGTCCCACCTGCATCATCACCACCACGAGGAAGACACCTTCCTCTGGCCGCTGATCGTGAGCAGGGCGCCGCAGACCGCCGCACTGCTCGACGTGCTCACCGAACAGCACGAGGAGATCGACCCGTACGTCACCGCCGCTACGGACCGCACCCGCCCGGTCGTGGAACGCGCCACCGCCATGCGCCGCCTGCACGACGCGCTGGGACGGCACCTCGACGACGAGGAGCGCATCGCCGTCCCGCTGATCCGGACGCACATCACCGCGGCGGAGTGGAATTCACACGGCGAGCAGGTGATCCGCTCCTTCGGACGCAAGGGCATCCCGATGCTGTTCGGCTGGGTGTGCGCCGCGTCCGACTCGGCGGCGGTGCGCCGCAGTGCCGACCAACACCCGCTCCCTGTACGCCTGTTGTTCCGCTTCGTATGGTGGCCGAAGTACCACCGCCGGCACACCGCTTTGTACGGCCCCGGCCTGCGCCGCAGCCCGGACCGCGGCTGAGCGCACGCCGGGCCGCCGCGCTGGGGGAGGGAGACAGCGCGTCGGCCCGGCAGGCACCTCCCGGCCGTGGAAACCCGTGAGGGCGGTGCGGGCCATCCGGCCCGGCACCGCCCTCACGGCTCGGCTCGACTCGAACCCGGTAGCGCACCGGGTCCTGCCGGCCTCGTCGCCGCTCCCGCGGCGGTCGGTGCGCTTGTCCGCACCCGCCGAAGCCCGTCGCGGCCGGCCGCGCTGCAGACCTGGCAACGCTGGTGGGCCGTCGCCGCGCTCGGGTGCGGCAGCCTGTGGATGACGGCGGCCTTCCTCGTCGGGCCTGACGCGATGGCCGAGGCCATCGGCTTCACCCGCAGCCCGTTCCAGTTCGAGATCGCCTTTGCCAACCTGGGCTTGGCCGTCATGGGCTTCCGTGCGGCCTCGCGCTCGTCCACGCCCCGCGAGCGCATCATTACCGGCCTCGGCGCCGGCATGTTCCTGTGGGGCGCGGCTGTCGGTCACGTCCACCAGTGGTTCGCCCATGGCGACCACCAGCCGGGCAACACCGGCGGCGTGCTGGCCACCGACATCCTGATCCCCGCGGTCCTGATCCTCCTCGCCTGGCGGGAGCAGCGACTCGGCGCGGCCGAACAGCCTGCCGGGCAGGCCGCGGAGCAGTCCCACGGCGCCCCGGGCCCTCCGCCGACGCGACTCGCCCACCGCGCGTGACCATGGCGGCGCCCGCAAACCCGCTCAGGGCGCGGGCGCCGCAACCGGCCGCGGTTCGCCCGCCGCGCCGGGGCGTTCGCGTCGCGCGGCCGACCGCGCGGCGTTGGCGCGCGGCGAGCCGACGGGTGGTCTCCGGCACATGCGGCCGCGTTCCGTTCGCCCGACGCGTAGCCGGTTCAGCCCGTCGCGACGGCGAAAGGCCCGTCGTTCGCGAAGACGCGCTTGGCGAAGTTCTCGCCGATGCGGCGGTGGCCTTCGGGACTGGGGTGGATCGCGTCCGGCAAGGGCAACTCGTCGTGGTCGCTCTCGCCGTAGAGGTCGAGTCCGTCGAGGTAGTGGAGGTGGGGGTCCTCGGCGGACCGCTGCCGGACGATGTCGGCGAGGACGTCGCGGATGACCGTGAGCGTCAGTCGTCCGGCGGCGGTCTCGACCGGGTCGCCGGTGGCCTTGAACTTCAGGGTTCCACCGGAGAAGTCCGGCATGAGAGGTCCGGGCGTGTGCTCGTGGGTCGGACACAGGAGGGGGGAGACCACGAGCAGCGGGGTGGTGGGGTGGCCCTCGCGGATGGTGTCGAGGAAGCCGTGGACGGCCGGGGCGAAGGCGCGCAGGCGCATGGCGTCGCTGTTGACGACGTTGATGCCGAGCTTGACGCTGATCAGGTCCGCGGGGGTGTCGCGCATCGCGCGGGCGGTGAACGGGTCGACCAGCGCGCTGCCGCCGAAGCCGAGGTTGATCAGGTCCACATCGCCCAGCGAGGCGGCCAGAGCGGGCCAAATGCTGCTGGGGAACACGGCGTTGGATCCGTGGCTGATCGAGCTGCCGTGGTGCAGCCACACCCGGCGCCCCTGGTCCGGGAGGGGCGCGACCGGGGCGTCGGTGCGCAGGGCGATGACCTCGGTGATCTCCGTATGCGGGAGCCAGATCTCGATGTCCTTCTCACCGGCAGGCAGTTCGCCGAAGCGGGCGGTGCCGGCCGGGCCCGGGGTGAATTCCGCGGTCTGGGCCTGCATGTCGGTGATGGTGCGGAGATTCCCGCCGTCCACGGTGGCCTGGGCGGTGAGGCGGCCGTCGACCAGGAGGTCGTAGACGCCGTCCGGCAGGGGCGGGACGCCCCGGTAGGCGCGTTTGGTGGGCAGGGTGTCCAGCCGGACCGTGGTGGCGCTGGTGCGGAAGGCCAGCCGGACACCGGAGGGCTGGGCCTCGGCCACGGCCAGCAGGTCGTCGGGGATCTGGCGGCGCGCCCGGGCGGGCAGCCGGTGCGGCAGCAGGCCGTGCGCGGTCTCTTCCACGTCGAGGTGCCCGCGCAGGAAGTCGGCGGTGACGGGGGTGGTGATCAGGTTCTCTTCGGTGCTCACTGGCTCAAGCCTTTTGCTTCCGGGGTGGGGCGGCCGGTCAGGGGGTGGGCCGGCTTCGCAGGGCGGTGTCGAGGCAGTCCAGGGTCCAGGCCCAGGACTCCTCGGCGGCGACGTCCGTGTGGGCGAAAGCGCCGGCCGCTTCCAAGGAGGCGTAGCCGTGGAACACGCTGCCCAGCATGCGGACCGCGTGCGTCTGGTCCGGCTCCGGCAGGTCGTAACCGCGCAGGATCGCCCGGGTCATCTGCGCGTGCCGGACGCCCGCACTGGCCGCGGCGGTCTGCGGGTCGAGCCGGTACCGCGCGGCCTCGTACCGGCCGGGGTGCGCACGGGCGTAGTCCCGGTAGGCGTTCGCGAATGCCGTCAGCGCGTCCTTGCCCGCGCGCCCCGCCACCGCGTCGGCGACCCGGTCGGCGAGTTCCTCCAGCGCGAACAGCGCGATCCGCGTCTTGAGTTCGTGGGAGTTCCGCACGTGCGCGTACAGGCTCGCCGGCTTCACGCCGAAACGCCGGGCAAGCGCGGACAGGGTCACCTGCTCGAATCCGGCCTCGTCGGCGAGTTCCGCCCCGGCGAGCGTCAGCCGCTCCGGACTCAGCCCTGCCCGAACCACAACCATCACCTACTCTCAGCTTGCCTATGTCTAGTATGCATTTACCTACATCCTATAGGCAAATGCCGCAGCAAAATACCGCTGCGGCTAGGAGCCCCCCTGCGCTCGCCGACCACACGCCCAGGTCGCCGCTGGCGCGAGCCAGGGCGGGCCTGGGCGTCTACACCGACGAGGAAGCCCGAACCGCTGGGACCTGTCCCCCCGACACTGCACGGCCCCGACGCCTACCGGAACAACCACCCGTCGGCCACGCCCGACGAACCGCGCGAACTCGTATCTGCATTCGCGGGGGAACCGCACGGAGAACCGCGGCATCCGCGGCCCTGTGGCCGCCTCAGCCCCGGGCCCCGCCAGGCTGCAGTGCGGCGGCGCGGGTGAGGCCGTAGCCGCCGGCGCGGGGCTCGGTCGCGTGGGAAGGCTGCGGGTTGCGGCGCTCGGCCCACCCGGGCGGCACGTCGAACACCGATGGCGCGGACCACAGCGGACCCATGCCCAACGCGGCGACGCCGAGCGCGCGGCGCTGTTCCACGGCGGGGAGGATCTTCGCCTCGCAGGTCTCGACGAACTGTTCCCGGGCCATTTCGCCGGTGCCCAGGATTTCCCTGGCCCTGTTGATCCGCCCAGTCATATAGAGCGAGCTCTGCTCGATGTGGCGCAGCGCTTCCGAGCGGTTCATGTGCGCGCACCGGCTGGCCAGCCTGACAGTCTGCTTGAGCGGGAGAAACATCTTGCGAAACGTCTCCCAATGGGGCACGTTCCACCGCAGGTTCGCGGCGACCTCGGGTGACGCGATGGTCTGCGCCCGGTGCACCATGCGTTGTCTTTGGTCCGCAGGGCTCAGGCCCCACTCGACCGAGGTGGCCAGCGCGTCATGCGGATCGTGCCAGCCGACCAGCTCCGGGTCCCACAGAAACGCGTGCCCGTCTTTGATGCCGACGTTGCTTCGGTGCATGTCCGGGTAGGCGGGCCTGAGCGACCCGTCCCGCATACGGGAGACCGCGTCGCGCGCCGGAGCGGCGGGATCGAGGGTGAGTCCGAGCGCGGGAAGCAGCCCGTCCCAGCGGAGGTGGAGGAGTCCGACGGTGGCCTCCATCTCGGCGAGGTGCAGACGGCGGTATTCGTCGGCCGTCTTCGGTACCGCAACCGAGGCGTTCGGATCCTGGCTTGCGAGGTACCGCACGAAATCGGGCGGCATGAGGCCGGACGGCTCGCGCAGCGGGATGCTCTGCAGGCGGTGCCAGATGTCCACCATCTCGTCGGCGATCCGGTCCGGAAGCGCCGTCCCGCTGGGCGGAAGGCGCCCGACGTCGGTTTCGTACCGCTGCAAAAGGACACTGCCGTCGGCCGCCGCGTAGTACGTGACGGGGATGTTGGTGAATCGTCCGGCGAGCGCCTGGTAGATCTCGCCCTCCTGGTAGCAGGTGCGCCAGGCCATCGGCTCCCGCTCACCGACCGGCAGGGGCCGGCGGACGTTCACCTCTTCGCCGAGGTCCGGGTCCGACACGGCCACGTTGCCGTTGAACAACCCCGATTTCTCGGTGTCCGGATCCGCCGCTATCCGCTCGTCGGCCCGGCGCACGAACCACCGCACCCGGTCATCGGTGTACACCGGCATCGGTGAGCGTTCCTGCCCCGCCACAGCGCGAGGCTAACACCCCCAGGTCGCGCGGTCAGTGGTCCCGGTTCGCGGTCCAGGCCGGCAAGTGCTCGAAGAACGTCGCCGCGTCCGCCCGCCAGCGCCCGTGCCAGGTGGCCGCGACCTCTGCCGCCTTGCGGGCATGCCGGTCCGCTTCGGCCTGGACGGACCGGTCGACGCCGTGCCGGCGGGCGATGCGGCGGACCCGGTCGATGGTGTCCTCGCCGCTTTCGGCATCCCCCAAGACAGCCTCCAGATAGGAGCGTTCGGAGGGGTCTGCGGCGGCCAGAAGCTCGCGGACGGCGTAGCTGCGACGGCCGGACCTGATGTCGGCCCCGAGCGGCTTGTCCACGGTGCCGGGGTCCCCGAACAGGTCGAGCCAGTCGTCGCGGAGCTGGTTGGCGATGCCGAGCGCGGAGGCGTAGCGGCGCAGTTCACCGTCGTACGGCGCCGGATCGACACCCGCGGCGAGCAACCCGAGGCGCAGCGGCGCGAGCACGGAGTACCGGGTGGACTTGAACTCGGTGACCGCGTGCAGCAGGTCCAGATCGGGCACCGGGCCGAAGTCGCGTTCCAGGTCCAGGAACTGCCCGAGGACCGCGGCGGCGCCCACGTCGGCCTGCACGGCGGCCATCGCCGCCGCCCGGTCCGGCGGCAGTCCGGAACTCAGCAGCACCCGCTGCGCGAGGAACGCCGCAAGGTCGCCGGCCAGAACGGCCAAGGCCAGGGCGGTGTCCTGCTGGTCCGGTAACCGGTCGCGGTAGGCGTAGTAGACCGACCGGCCGCCGCGGCGCATCGGCGAGTCGTCGATGATGTCGTCGTGGATCAGACCGTGGGCCTGCAGGAGCTCGACGCTGATGGCGGCCTCGTCGAGGCCCGGCACCGGCTCGTCGGCGACCAAAGCCGCGGCCTCGTGGAGGAGGGCGACGCGCAGACGCTTCCCGCCGCGCATCGCCATGTCCCGGAGGAGCGCGAGCGCATCCCGGGGGAACTGCCCGCGCGGCGGGAGTTCGAGCGCGCCGCCCGCGGGGTCGGTCAGCGAGTCGAAGTACGCCGCGAACCGGTCGTCGAACCGGCGCTGATGCCCGGCCGCACGCCGCCGGGCTGCAGTGATCGTGTCGTTCACCGGTCCAGCTTTCCAGTGGTCGGGTCGTAGGCGGCGCCCGGACCGGTGACCGTGCGGCGAAGCCGTCGGCGAGAAGGTTCCGCGACCGGCTCGGCCGGGCCTGGTGTCAGGCCCCCGCGGCTACACTTCTCGTGGCGTTGCGGGGCGCCACCGGTCCGCGGACAGGGCTGAGCCCACCCGTCGGTGTTGCCTCGTCGGTACGGCCTCGTACCTCCTTTCAGCTCGGCGTAGCGGACCGCGGGCGATGGAAGGAGGTCGCGCCGACTCGGTGCACGCGGCTGCCGCCGCGGCCGACCCCCAAACGCTGGGCTCGGGGGCACCACGCGTTCGTGCGTATCAATCGGCATGCACGGCATCCCTCGGCTGTCAATCCGGCCCCGGGAACGCCACCAGGATGCAGGCGGCAAGATCACGAGAAACCATGGGAGTGATGTGGTGTCGGCCGTGGCCTGAAGCCCACAGCGGGAGATCCCGCGTTGCCGGGCGCGTGCCGGCCTTCCCGACAGCAAGGAACCCACCATGTCCGCACAACCCGCACGACCCGCACAACCCGTGGAACACAAGCGCAGGGGCGTCACCGCGAAGCTTGTGGTGGCCGTGCTGCTCACGGCCGTCGCGCTCATCTTCATCTTCCAGAACACCGGGTCCCAGGAGGTCCACTTCCTGGGCTGGTACTTCTCCATGGCCACCTGGCTCTGGATCCTGGTGATCTTCCTCCTGGGGGCCGTGGTCGGCTCGATCTTCCCCTGGCTCCGGTCGCGCAGACGCTGAGCGACCCGAGGTGTCCCCGCACGGCTGAAGGCGCGAACGCCGCCTGCCCGCAAGACCCGAACCCGAGACCCGTCCCGCACGGGCGTGTAGCGATGCCCGCAAGGCCCCAACCCGCTCCGCAGCGGGCGTGCGGGCGTATCGCCATGCCTGCGCCCGTCCTCCCCATGTGCCGCCGTTCGGGCGAACCGGCCTGCCGCAAGCGGCGATTGGGGCACACGGGTGAGGGATTCGGCATACGGGGGATCCCGGGGCCCCGTCACCGCGACGGCCGGTGTCTCGGCTGATATGAAGTTGTCTGGGCGTTTTGTCCCAAGCTCTCGTGTCTGAGGAGGCATCCTCATGGGTGCTGCAGCGACCACCGCCTCCGATACCGACGTGGTGCACATTCTGTGGATCAACGCCGGACTCAGCTGTGACGGCGACTCGGTGTCACTGACCGCCGCGATGCAGCCGAGCATCGAGGAGATCGTCACCGGCGCGCTGCCAGGCCTGCCGCCGATCGCGGTGCACTGGCCGCTGATCGACTTCGAATGCGGCCCCGTCCAGGGCGCCGACAACTTCGTCGAGTGGTTCTTCAAGGCCGACCGCGGCGAACTGGAGCCGTTCGTCCTCGTGGTCGAAGGCTCGATCCCCAACGAGTCGATCAAGCCCGAGGGCTACTGGTGCGGCTTCGGCGACGACCCGGAGACCGGCCAGCCGATCACCACCAGCGAGTGGCTGGACCGGCTCGCCCCCAAGGCGACCGCGGTCGTCGCGATCGGCACGTGCGCGACGTACGGCGGCATCCACGCCATGGAGGGCAACCCGACCGGCGCCATGGGCGTTCCGGACTACCTCGGCTGGGACTGGACGTCGAAGGCTGGCCTGCCGATCGTGTGCGTGCCCGGTTGCCCGATCCAGCCGGACAACTTCGCCGAGACGCTGACCTACCTGCTGTACCAGCTCGCCGGGTCGGCGCCGATGATCCCGCTCGACGACAAGCTGCGTCCGCGCTGGCTGTTCGGGGCCACCGTGCACGAGGGCTGCGACCGCGGCGGCTACTACGAGCAGGGCCAGTTCGCCGACGAGTACGGCAGCCCGGAATGCCTGGTCCGGCTCGGCTGCTGGGGCCCGGTGGTCAAGTGCAACGTGCCCAAGCGCGGCTGGATCAACGGCGTCGGCGGCTGCCCCAACGTGGGCGGCATCTGCATCGCCTGCACGATGCCCGGCTTCCCGGACAAGTTCATGCCCTTCATGGACGCGCCGCCCGGATCGATCGTGTCGACCGACGCCAGCTCGGCGTACGGCGCGGTCATCCGCCGCCTGCGCGCGATGACCCTCAAGACCGTCGACAAGGAACCCAAGTGGCGGCACACCGGCGAGCGCATCACGACCGGCTACCGCCCACCCTGGTGACCGCCCCGGCGACCGCCGCCACGCACGCAGCCGTGGCGGCGGTCGCCGCATACCCGAGTCATCTCGCGCACCCGAAGCACTCCGCGGACCCCACCGGCTCCGCACGCTGACACTCCCGGCACGAAAGGCAGCACGAACGCAATGGCACCGACGACCACGGCCGGGGACGGCAGCGGCCTTGTCGAGATGTCCTGGGATCCGATCACCCGGATCGTGGGCAGCCTCGGCATCCACACCAAGATCGACTTCAAGCAGAAGAAGGTCGCCGAGTGCTACAGCACTTCGTCGGTCTTCCGCGGCTACAGCGTCTTCATGCGCGGCAAGGACCCGCGCGACGCGCACTTCATCACCAGCCGCATCTGCGGTATCTGCGGCGACAACCACGCCACGTGCTCGGTCTACGCGCAGAACATGGCGTACGGGGTGAAGCCCCCGCACCTCGGCGAGTGGATCATCAACCTCGGCGAGGCCGCCGAGTACATGTTCGACCACAACATCTTCCAGGAGAACCTGGTCGGGGTCGACTACTGCGAGCGCATGGTCCGCGAGACCAACCCCGGCGTGCTGGAGCAGGCCGAGCGCACCGAGGCGCCGCACGCCGCCGAGCACGGCTACCGCACCATCGCCGACATCATGCGCTCGCTCAACCCCATCGAGGGCGAGTTCTACCGCGAGGCGCTGCAGGTAAGCCGCTACACGCGCGAGATGTTCTGCCTGATGGAGGGGCGGCACGTCCACCCGTCCACGCTGTACCCGGGCGGTGTCGGCACGGTCGCGTCCGTGCAGTTGTTCACCGACTACCTCACGCGCCTGATGCGGTACGTCGAGTTCATGAAGAAGGTCGTCCCGCTGCACGACGACCTGTTCGACTTCTTCTACCAGGCGCTGCCCGGCTACGAGGAGGTCGGCCGCCGCCGGATCCTGCTCGGCTGCTGGGGCAGCCTGAACGACCCGGACCACTGCGACTTCACCTACGCGAACATGACCGACTGGGGCCGGCGCATGTTCGTCACCCCCGGCGTCGTCGTGGACGGGAAGCTGGTCACCAACGACCTGACCCGCATCAACCTGGGCATCCGGATCTTGCTGGGCAGTTCGTACTACCAGGACTGGGAGGGCCAGGAGCAGTTCGTCACGCACGACCCCCTCGGCAACCCGGTCGACCCGCGGCACCCGTGGAACCAGCACACCATCCCGGCCCCGCAGAAGCGCAACTTCGACGAGAAGTACAGCTGGGTCATGTCGCCGCGCTGGTTCGACGGCACCGACCACCTGGCGCTGGACACCGGCGGCGGCCCGATCGCGCGCCTGTGGTCGACGGCGCTGTCCGGGCTGGTCGACATCGGGTACATCAAGGCGACCGGGCACAGCGTGCAGATCAACCTGCCGAAGTCGATGACCAAGCCCGAGGTCACGTTCGAGTGGAAGATCCCGCAGTGGAGCAACGCCATCGAACGCAACCGGGCGCGCACCTACTTCCAGGCGTACGCGGCCGCGGCCGCACTGCACTTCGCGGAGAAGGCGCTCGCCGAGGTCCGCGCCGGGCGCAGCCAGACCTGGGAGCGGTTCGAGGTCCCGGACGAGAGCATCGGCTGCGGCTTCACCGAGGCGGTGCGCGGAGTGCTGTCGCACCACATGGTGATCCGCGACGGCAAGATCGCGAACTACCACCCGTACCCGCCCACGCCGTGGAACGCGAGCGTGCGCGACAGCTACGGGACTCCGGGGCCGTACGAGGACGCGGTGCAGAACACCCCGATCTTCGAGGAGAACAGCCCGGAGAACTTCAAGGGCATCGACATCATGCGCGCCGTGCGCAGCTTCGACCCGTGCCTGCCGTGCGGCGTGCACATGTACGTCGGCAACGGCCGCACGCACAAGCAGCTCCACGTCCCCACCGGCCTCAGCGGACTCGGCGGATGACGGCCGAGCAGACGGGCCTCCGGGTCCAGGAGGCCCTGGACCGGCTGACCGGGACCGGGGCCCAGGCCGCCGCCGAGGACCTGGTGCGCGAGATGATGGCGTTCTACGGCGAAGGACTGGCGGCGGTCGTCCGGCTGCTGCCGGGCGACGCGCTGGAACCGCTGCTGGACGACCCGACGGTGGCCGGGCTGCTGGTGCTGCACGACCTGCACCCCGAGGACGTCGCCGCAAGGATCACCCGGGCGATCTCGGCGCTTCCCGAACAGTCCCTGGACATCGCGGAGTTCGACGCGGACACCGGCGTTCTGCGGCTGCGTCGGCGAGGCGGCGGCGAGGGCGGATGCGGCTGCGGCGGCGCGGCGGAGCGCGAGGCCGTCGAAGGAGTCCTCGCGTGCCATGCGCCGGAGGTGGCCTCCGTCGAGATCGCCGAGCCGCCGAAGCTGCTGCAGATCGGTGTCCGGCCGCCGGAGCCGGCGCGCCGCGGCGAGCCCGTGGACGCCGCACACCGTGCCGTGGAGAGCGCTCGGTGAGCGGCAGCTCTCCCGGCTCGGGGGCCGCGCTCCTGCGCCGGCTGCGCACCCCCGCGGCACCCCCGCACGACGCCTGCGCCTTGTGTGGTGTTCAACTACCTTCCGAACACCGGCACTTGGCCGACGTCGAGCGTCGGGCCCTGGCCTGCTGCTGCGGCGCCTGCGCGATGCTCTTCGACCGGCCGGGTGCGGCCGGCGGGCGGTTCCGCTCGCTGCCGAACCGCGTCCTGGTCGACCCCGACCACCGTCTCGACGCCGCCGTTTGGGCCGCGCTCGGGATTCCGGTGGGGACGGCGTTCGTCCTGCGCGACGCCGCGCAGGACCGCGCCGTCCTGTTCTACCCCAGCCCCGCCGGGGCCACCGAAAGCCAAGCCGACGACGACGCCTGGCGGAACCTGCGCCAGGCCACGCGCCTGGCCGGGCTGCTGGAACCGTCCGTCGAGGCGCTGCTGCTGCGCCGCGACGGCGACCGGGTCGACTGCTACCTCGTGCCTGTCGACGCCTGCTACGAACTCGTCGGCCGCATGCGGCTGCACTGGCACGGCTTCGACGGCGGCTCCGTCGCCCGCTCCGAACTCGACGCGTTCTTCGGCCGGCTGGCCGACCGCGCCCACCACCTCGCCGCTCGGGAGTCCGCGTGACCGGCGTTTCCTTCGCGTGCACCGAGGTGCGCGCAGATCCGTACGCGGCCGGGCCCACCCTGGTGTTCCGGCTGCGCATCACCGCCTCCGAGGGCGAGCGCGTGCACGCGCTGGCGCTGCGCTGCCAGTTGCGCATCGAACCGGCACGGCGCTCCTACTCGGACACCGAAGGCGCGGGACTGGGGGACCTGTTCGGCGAGCGCTCGCGCTGGGCGACCTCGATGAACCCGGTGCAGTTCGCGCAGGTCTCGCTGATGGTCCCGTCGTTCACCGGCGAGACCGACATCGACATGCCGGTGCCGTGCACGTACGACATGGACATCGCCTCGACCCGCTACCTGCGCGCCCTGGAGGTCGGCGACGCGTCGCTGCTCCTGCTGTTCTCCGGCACGGTCTTCTCCGGGCCGGCCGGCTTCCAGGTCGCGCCCGTCGGCTGGGACCAGGAAGCGCGTGTCCGCATGCCGGTGAAGGTGTGGCGCGACATGATGGAGCAGCACTTCCCCGGCTGCGGCTGGGTGCGGCTGCCGGCCGACGTGATGGACGCACTGATGGCCTACCGCTCGCGCCGCGCCCTCCCGACGGTGGAGGCGGCCGTGTGCGAACTGGTCGAGGCGAACGCCCGGTGACCGCCCCCGTGCTGCCGCCCGATGTCGAGGAACGCTTCGCCGCGGCCCGCCAGATCGCCGACGCGGTCCTCTTCGAGGGCTACGTCCTGTATCCCTACCGCGCCTCCGCGGCGAAGAACCGGCTGCGCTGGCAGTTCGGCGTCCTGGTCCCGCCCGGCTACGGCGCCGACCGGGCCGAGCACGCGTACCAGCGCACCGAATGCCTCGTCGAGCCGCGCGGCGCGGACGCGCGGCTCGCCGTCGAGCTGCGGTTCCTGCGCGCCCGGCGGCGCACCGTGCAACGCGTCGCCGAGGGCGGCACGTTCGGCCCCGTGGCGGCGCTGGAGCTGCGGGACCGGCGCCTGGTGCCGTGGGACGAGGGCGTCGAGGAACGCGTCGTCGTCGACGTACCGGTGGCCGGTCTGCACGGAGACGGCATCGAGCACCCCTTCTCGCTCGCGGCCGCCGACGACGAGGAAGCGGTGCACGAGGACGGCGTTCTCGTCGGCCGTCTGCTGTACCGCCGCGAGCGTATCGACGGCGTCATCCGCCTCACGGCCACGGAAGTACCAGGCCCGTACGCGGCCTTGCGGTTGTCGGCGGTGGTCGCCAACACCTCCGCATGGGCTCCGCACGACGGTGCGGAGCGCGACGACGCGCTCGCGCACTCCCTCATCTCCGCCCACGTGCTGCTGGGCCTGGCGCCCGGCTCGTTCGTGTCGGTCACCGACCCGCCCGAGTGGGCCAAGGCCGCGGTCGCCGAGTGCCGCAACGAGCACTGCTGGCCGGTGCTCGTGGACGGCCCGGGACGCGACGACGTCATGCTCGCCTCGCCCATCATCCTCGAGGACCGCCCGCAGGTGGCGCCGGAGAGTCCCGGCGTGCTCTACGACGCCACCGAGATCGACGAGATCCTCGCCCTGCGCACGGCGGCGCTGACCGACGAGGAGAAGCGCGAGGCACGCGGCACCGACGCGCGCGCCGGCGCGGTCGTGGACCTCGCCGACTCCCTCCCGCCCGAGGTGCTGGACCGGCTGCACGGCGCCGTCCGGGCGCTGCGCGAGGTCACCGACACCCGGGCGGCCGCGACCGAACGGCCGGAGACCCCGTGGTGGGACCCGGGCGGCGACCCCCATGTGGACCCGGAGACCGACCACGTGGTGGTCGACGGCGTCCACGTGGCCGCGGGCAGCCGCGTGGTCCTGCGCCCGGGGCAGCGGCGCACCGACGCGCAGGACGCGTTCCTGCACGGGCGTACCGCGCTGGTCGAAGCCGTCCTGCACGACGTGGACGGCGCGGTGCACGTCGCGGTGACCGTCGACGGCGACCCGGGCGCCGACCTGTGGCGCGCCCAGGGACGGTTCCGGTACTTCCAGCCCGACGAGATCGCGCCCGTGCCGGAGGCCGCCGGATGAGCGCGTCCGCCACGCCCGGCCGCGTCCTGGTGGCCGGGATCGGCAACATCTTCCTGAGCGACGACGGCTTCGGCGTCGAGACGCTGCGCAGCCTGTCCGCGGGCGAACTGCCGGACCACGTGGAGGCCGTCGACTTCGGCGTGCGCGGCGTGCACCTCGCCTACCAGGTTCTCGACGGGTACCACACGCTCATCCTCGTCGACGCGGCCGCGCGAGGCGGCCCGCCGGGCACCGTGTACCTGATCGAACCCGAGGCGGGTCCCGTGGAGTCCGCGGCCGACGAGCCGCTGCTCGACGGCCACCGCATGGGCCCGGACGCCGTCCTCGCCCTCCTCGGCACGCTCGCCGCCGGAACCGGTACCGAGCCGCCCGCGCGGATTCTGGTCGTCGGGTGCGAACCCGAGTCCCTCGACGAGGGCATCGGCCTCAGCCCGGCCGTCGCGGCGGCCGTCGGCGAAGCCGCCGCCCTGGTCCGCCGGCTCCTGCACGGCGACGTACCGACCCCGGACACGCCGCGCGGCGACGTGGCGGTCGCGGAGACCGAAGCAGAAAGAAAGGCAGCATCGTGCTGAAGAAACTCGTCGTCCTGAGCGTCGCCGCCGCGGCCGCCGTCGCTGTCGTCCGCAACCTCCCCGAGCTGAAGCGCTACCTCAAGATCCGCCAGATGTGAGACCGCGTGCGTCCCCCTGCTGCGAACGGGTGGTGCTGCGGGCGTGGCGGACGCGTCGTGGGGGTCGGAGGGCGGGCGGACGCCTCTAATAGACGCGTCCGCTCGCCGAACCGCCCAGGGAGTGAGGCCGATGCACGAGATGTCCGTCGCGCTGGCCCTGGTCGACCATGTCGCCGAGGCGGCCCGGGCCGACGGCCGGGAGCGCGCCTTGGCCGTGCACGTGCAGATCGGCGAGCTGGCGGGCGTCGTGGCGGACGCCTTGGACTTCGCGTTCGAGCTTGCGCGGGAGGGCACGCCGTTGGAAGGTGCCCGGCTGGTCGTCGAGACGGTGCCCGCACGGGCACGGTGCCGCGACTGCGCGGCCGAGTTCGCGGTCGGGGCCCCGCCGGATCTGGCCTGCCGCGGCTGCGGCGGGACGAACGTCGAGTTGTCGCACGGACGCGAACTGCGGATCACCGCCGTCGAGTGGGCCGACGGGCCGGCGTACGCCGCGTCCGCGGACCGGAAGGGCTGAGCCATGTGCCGCACCCATGAGCTTCGGCTGGCACTGCTGGCCCGCAACGACGGAAGCGCCGCCGAGCTGCGGGAGGAGCTGGCGGCGCGCGGGACGGTGGTGGTCAATCTGCTGTCGAGCCCGGGGAGCGGCAAGACGGCACTGTTGGAGGCCGAGCTGACCCGGGCGCGGGAGCGCGGCCTCGCGGTGGCGGCACTGACGGCGGACCTCGCGACGGAGAACGACGCAACGCGGCTGTCCCGCTCGGGAGTTCCGGTCAAACAAGTGCTCACCGATGGGCTGTGCCACCTGGAAGCATCCATGCTGCGAGGCCAGTTGGACGGCTGGCTGCCGGACGGCACGCGGCTGGTGTTCGTGGAGAACGTCGGGAACCTGGTGTGCCCGGCCTCGTACGACCTGGGCGAACGGCTCCGCGTGGCGCTGATGTCCGTGACCGAGGGCGAGGACAAGCCGCTCAAGTACCCCACGGCCTTCGGGCTGGCGAACCTGGTGGTGGTGACGAAAGCGGATCTGGCCGCGGCGGCGGAATTCGACGAGGCGGCCTTCCTGGCGAACGTCCGGCGGGTGAATCCCGGTGTGGAGGTGGTGTTCACCTCGGCACGCAAGGGGCAAGGCATCGGGGAACTGCTGGAGCGCGCCGTCGCGGTGGCGGAGGGAGCCGAACCGCACCACCCGGTGATGGCGAATGAGCCGGTGCCGCACACAGGCTGTACGGACGCGCACGGCCACGAAGCCGACCACGTCCACGCGCACTCCCGGCCGCGGCCGAACCTGGCGGTCGGGGAACTGTCTTGACGCTGAGTCAGGAGCGCGGACCGGCAGTCCGCGAGCGCCGCCGGGTGGCCGTCGGCGGTGTGGTGCAGGGCGTCGGCTTCCGCCCCTTCGTGTACGCACTCGCCACCGGTCTCGGGCTGGACGGACACGTCACCAACACCGGTGACGGGGTCCTCGCGGAGATCGAAGGCCCGGCCGAGATGCTGGACCTCTTCTGCACGCGCGTCCGCTCCGAGGCCCCGCCGTTGGCCCGCGTCGTGTCGGTGGTCGCCGAGCCGCTCGCCCCGGTGGGCGCAACAGGATTCTCGATCGCCGCGACCGTCCAGGGGACCGCGCGGACGCTGTGCCCGCCCGACACCGCCACCTGCGCGGACTGCCTGGCCGAACTCGCCGATCCCGCCGACCGGCGGCACCGCCACCCCTTCATCACCTGCACCAACTGCGGGCCCCGCCACACGATCGTGACGGGGCTCCCGTACGACCGCGCGGCCACCACGATGGCCGGCTTCGCGATGTGCCCGGACTGCGCGCGCGAGTACGCCGACCCGGCCGACCGGCGGTTCCACGCCCAGCCGATCGCCTGCCACGCGTGCGGCCCGCGTCTGTCGCTCGTCGTTCCGGACGCCTCCGTGCGGGAGGGAGACGCCGCCGTCGTCGCGGCGCGGGCGATGCTCGCCGACGGTGCGATCCTCGCGGTGAAAGGCATCGGCGGCTACCACCTCGCGTGCGACGCCCGGAACCCGGATGCCGTCGCCGGGCTGCGGCGCCGGAAGAACCGCGGCGACAAGCCCTTCGCCGTTCTGGCCCGGGACCTCGACGAGATCACCCCGTGGGTCGAGGTCGACGAGACCGAACGGGCGCTGCTGACCGGCCCCGAGCGTCCCATCGTCCTGCTGCGCCGCCGGCCCGGGACCGCCCCCGCGAGCCGCGACACGCGTACGGCCGCCGCCCTCGACCACGTCGCGCCACGCTGCCCCGACCTGGGCGTCATGCTGCCGTACGCCCCCGTCCACCATCTGCTGCTCGGCCTCCCCGGCGATGCCCCGGGGCCGACCCTGCTGGTGCTGACCAGCGCGAACCTGTCCGGCGAACCGATCGTCACGGACGACGACGAGGCCCTCGACAAGCTGGCGCCGATGGTCGACGGGTGGCTCACGCACGACCGGCCCATCCACGTCCCCTGCGACGACTCGGTGGTGCGGGTGGTGGACGGCGCGCCGTCGCCGGTACGCCGCTCGCGAGGCTGGGCTCCGCTGCCCCTCGCGCTGCCGCTCCCTGTGGTCCCGTCGCTCGCGGTGGGCGGGGACCTCAAGTGCGTGCTCGCCCTGGCCGAAGGCGAACGCGCCTGGCTGTCCGGCCACATCGGCGACATGGACGACCTCGCGACGCTGCGTGCGTTCGACCGCGCGGTGGAGCAACTCGGCGCGGTCACCGGCGTCGTCCCCGAACGCGTGGTCGCCGACCTGCACCCGCGGTACCGCTCCGCGCAGCGGGCGCAGCGCCACGCCGGCGAAGGCCTCGTGCGCGGAGTCCAGCACCACCACGCGCACGTCGCGTCCGTCATGGCCGAGAACGGGCTGGACGGCCGCTCCCCGGTCGTCGGCGTCGCCTTCGACGGCACCGGGTACGGCACGGACGGCGCCGTGTGGGGCGGCGAGATCCTGGTGGCGGACTACGCGGGCTTCGACCGCTTCGCGCACGTGGCGTACGTCCCGCTCCCAGGCGGCGACGCGGCGGTGCGGCGGCCGTACCGGATGGCCCTGGCGCACCTGTACGCCGCGGGCCTCGACTGGGCCCCCGACCTGCCCTGCGTCCAAGCCTGCCCTGCCGATGAACTTGTGCTGCTGAGAAAGCAGTTGGACCTCAACCTCAATTGCGTGCCGACGTCGGGTATGGGACGCCTTTTCGACGCCGTCTCCTCGCTCGCCGGGGTCTGCCACCACAGCGAGTACGAGGCCCAGGCGGCGATCGAGCTGGAGGCGGCGGCGCTGCGCAACGGCGCGGGAGAACGCGGCGCCGACGGCGCCGCGGACGGCTACCGCTTCGAACTCCGCTACGCGGAAACCCCGTTGCGTGCCGATCCCGGGCCGCTGCTGGCCGCCGTCGCGGCGGACGTACGCGCGGGCGCGAGAACCGGCGAGATCGCGACGCGGTTCCACACGGCCGTCGCGGACCTGGTGGTCCGCGTCTGCCGGGCCGCCCGCGAACGGTACGGGACCTCGATGGCCGCGCTGTCCGGCGGCGTCTTCGGCAACGCGGTCCTGGCATCTGCCTGTGCGCGTTTGCTGCGTGCGGACGGGTTCACGGTGGTGCGGCACCGGGCTGTCCCGCCGAACGACGGAGGACTGGCACTCGGCCAGTTGATGGTGGCGGCCCGCGCGGCCGCCGACGAGGAGGAAAGCCCATGTGCCTGGCAGTGCCCGGCAGGGTGAAGCGGATCCTGGAGCGGGACGACGGCACCCGCATGGCGGTGATGGACTTCGGCGGCGTCGAGAAGGACGTCTGCCTGGAGTACCTGCCGGATCTCCAGGTCGACGAGTACGCGATCGTGCACGTCGGTTTCGCGCTGCAGCGCCTCGACGAGGAGTCGGCGCGCAAGACCCTGGGACTCTTCGAGGAACTGGGCTTGCTGCAGGAGGAGTTCGGCGATCCGTGGGAGGCGGCCGAGTCCGCCGGCCCGGCCCTGGAGTGGGCCGCGGCGGATGCGGTGGCGGCGGCAGAGGGCGCGGGAGCGGCGTCGGCCGCGACGGCGAGTGCGGAGGCGGACCGGTGAAGTACCTTGCGGAGTTCCAGAATCCCGACCTCGCCAAGGGCCTCCTGGACGACATCCGGGCCACGGTCACCCGGCCGTGGGCCCTCATGGAGGTGTGCGGCGGCCAGACGCACACGATCATCCGGCACGGCATCGACCAGTTGCTGCCGGACGAGGTCGAGCTGATCCACGGCCCGGGCTGCCCGGTGTGCGTGACGCCGCTCGAAGTCATCGACAAAGCCTTGGAGATCGCCTCCCGGCCGGAGGTGATCTTCTGCTCGTTCGGTGACATGCTGCGCGTGCCGGGCACCGACCGGGACCTGTTCCGGGTGCGCGGCGAGGGCGGCGACGTGCGGGTCGTGTACTCGCCGCTGGACGCGCTGGACATCGCGCGCGAGAACCCGCACCGCGAGGTCGTGTTCTTCGGCATCGGGTTCGAGACCACGGCGCCGCCCAACGCGATGACGGTCCACCAGGCCCGCAAGCAGAACATCCGCAACTTCAGCATGCTGGTCTCGCACGTGCGGGTGCCGCCGGCGATCGAGGCGATCATGACCTCGGCGGACTGCCGCGTCCAGGGCTTCCTGGCCGCGGGGCACGTGTGCAGTGTCATGGGCATGGCGGAGTACCCGGGGCTCGCTGAGAAGTTCCGGGTGCCGATCGTGGTCACCGGGTTCGAGCCGCTGGACATCCTCGAAGGCGTGCGGCGGACCGTGCGGCAGTTGGAGCGCGGCGAGCACACCGTGGACAACGCGTACCCGCGCGCGGTCCGCCCCGAGGGCAATCCCGCGGCGCGCGCGATGCTCGAGGACGTCTTCGAGGTGACCGACCGGGCGTGGCGCGGCATCGGCGTGATCCCGCAGAGCGGCTGGCGGCTCGCCGACAAGTATCGCGACCAGGATGCCGAACACCGCTTCGACGTCACCGGGATCACCACCTGCGAGCCGAGCGCGTGCCGCAGCGGCGAGGTGCTGCAGGGGCTGCTCAAGCCGCACGAGTGCGAGGCGTTCGGCACGACGTGCACGCCGCGTACCCCGCTCGGCGCCACGATGGTGTCCAGCGAGGGCGCGTGCGCCGCGTACTACCTGTACCGGCGGCTCGGCACCCCGACGGCGAACCGGGAGGCGAGCCCCGTTGGCTGACACCACAGTCGGCACCACAACCGGCACCACAACCGGCACCGTGTCCGCTACCGCGACCGTCCCCGGGGCCGCGCCGGCGCCGGATTTCTCCGGCTGGAGCTGCCCGGTCCCGCTGCGCGACCATCCCCGGGTGGTGATGGGCCACGGCGGCGGCGGCGCGATGTCCGCCGAACTGGTGGCCAACCTGTTCGCCCCGGCGTTCGGCGGCACGACCCTGGCGGCGCTCGCCGACTCGGCAACCGTCGACCTCGGCGGTGCCCGGCTGGCGTTCTCCACCGACTCGTACGTCGTCCGGCCGCTGTTCTTCCCCGGCGGCTGCATCGGCGACCTCGCGGTCAACGGCACGGTGAACGACCTGGCCATGAGCGGGGCCCAGGCGGCGTACCTGTCCTGCGGGTTCATCCTCGAAGAGGGCGTCGAGACGGCCGTGGTCGGCCGGATCGCCGAGACCATGGGTGCGGCGGCGCGCGCGGCCGGGGTGGAGATCGTCACCGGCGACACCAAGGTCGTCGAATCCGGGCGCGGCGACGGCGTGTACGTCAACACGGCCGGCATCGGGCTCGTCCCGGCCGGCGTCGACATCCGGCCGCAGCGCGCGGTGCCGGGAGACGTGGTCATCGTGAGCGGCGAGATCGGCCTGCACGGCGTGGCGATCATGAGCGTGCGCGAAGGCCTGGAGTTCGGCGCGGGGGTGGAGAGCGACTGCGCCGCGCTCGGCGGCCTGGTCGAGGCGATGCTCGCGGTCACGCCGGACATCCACGTCCTGCGCGACCCGACCCGCGGCGGGCTGGGCGCGGCGGTCAACGAGATCGCCTCGGCGGCGGGAGTCGGGGTCGCGCTGCGGGAACGCGCGATCCCCGTCCCGGACCAGGTCGCCAGCGCGTGCGCGATCCTCGGCCTGGACCCGATGTACGTCGCCAACGAAGGCAAGCTCGTCGCCTTCGTGCCGCGCGACCAAGCCGATGCCGTCCTGGCCGCGATGCGGGCGCATCCGCTCGGTGCCCGCGCCGCGGTCGTCGGCGAGTGCGTGGACGACCACCACGGCATGGTCGTGGCCCGGACCGCCTTCGGCGGCACGCGCGTGGTCGACCTCCCGTTGGGGGAGCAACTCCCGCGGATCTGCTGAGCGCAAGCCCGCCGCGCGGAGCGCGATCGCAGGGGCGGTACGGCCGAGACCGTACCGCCCTTGCGCGTGCGGGGCCGTCACACGTTGGCGCGGTTCGCCCGCAGGGACGGCTCGGGGGAAGCGGGGGAGGGCTGTGCGGGGTAGGTGTCGGCGGCCGTCCGGTCTGCCAGCGCCCGCGCGAACGCCGAGACGGCGGCGGACGCACGCACCGGCCTGCCCGGCCAGACCAGGGCGAGTGCGGATTCCGGCAGACCGTCCACCGGCACGAAGGACAGGGCCCGCCGGGCGTGGTACTCCGCGGTGGTCTGGCACAGCAGCATCACGCCGCGGTTCGCCGCGACCGCCGTGAGCCCCTCCTGCAGGGTCCGCACGGCCGGGCCCCGCGGGATGTCCCGCCCCCGGGGCGTACGCGCCGGGGCGTTCGCCCGCCGCCAGTAGTCGGGGGCCGGGCCCTCGAATCCGATCAGCTCGAAAGCGGCGATGTCCTCGGCGTCGACCGACGCCCGGCCCGCCACGGGATGGCCGGCGGGCACCGCCAAGCTCTGCTGCCGACGGGAGAAGACCGGCCCTACCGCGATGTCGGGCTCCTCCGCCGGGAGCAGGACGATCGCCGCATCGACCTCGCCGCGGCGCACCCCTCCGAACGGGTCGCTCAGCGGCACCTCGGTGATCTCCACCGTGCTGCCGGGGTGCCGGGACTCGAAGAGCGCGACCGCGTCCATGACCTGGTCGTCGGCCGTCCCCTGGAAGCCGAGGCGCAGCACTCCGCCGCCCGCCGCCGCCCAGCGGGCGTCGTCCACGGCGGCGTGCAGCGCCGTGTACGCGGGGGTCAGCGACGCGAGGAAGCGCACGCCGAGCGGGGTCAGGCGCACGCGACGGCTCGTCCGCTCGACCAGTTCGCCGCCGGTGCGGCGCTCGAGCGCACGGAGGAGCTGGCTGACCCGGCTCTGCGAGATGTACAGGCGTTCCCCGGCGCGCCCGAAGTGCAGTTCCTCGGCCAAGACCAGGAACGCCTCGATCTCCCGCATGTCGATGCCTTGGGCCACGGCGTCCCCTTCCTGGAGTTCCTGGAGTTCCTGGAGTTCCTGGAGTTCTGGAGTTCTGGAGTTCTGGAGTTCCTGGAGCCGCCGACCGGCGGCACGGTCACGATCGATGAGCCGCGCTTATGGAAAGCATGAGAGATCGCCCGTTGTTCCTCCGCTCGGCGGCCGGTTGCCTGGGGACATGGTTCTTGTCGATCAAGTCGGTGCATCCGTGGGCCGCGGCTGGTCCGCCGTCGCGGTCGTGGCCGCCGCCACGTTCACCGTGGTCACCTCCGAAATGCTGCCCGTCGGCCTGCTCAGCCCGATCGGCGCGTCGCTCGGCGTGACGGAGGGCACGGCCGGGCTCGCGCTGACCGTGACCGGCCTGTCGGCGGCCGCCGCCGCGCCGTCCCTGGCCCCGCTGTTCGCACGCCACGACAGGCGGCGGCTCCTGTGCCTCCTCATGGCGCTGGTCGGTGCCGGCAACCTGCTGAGTGCGTGGGCGCCGGGATTCGCGGTCCTGACCGCGGCGCGGCTGCTGGTCGGCGTCGGCATGGGAGGGGTGTGGGCGCTCGCGGCGGGCATCGCGGTGCGTCTGGTTGCGGCGAAGTCCGTCGGTACCGCCACCTCGCTCGTGTTCAGCGGCATCGCCGTGGCCTCGGTCCTGGGCGTGCCCGCCGGCGCGTACGTGGGGGAACTCCTCGGGTGGCGTGCCGCCTTCGTGGCGGCCGGGATACTCGGCCTGGGTGTCGCCGCGGCGCTTGCCGCGGTCCTCCCGCCGCTTCCTCCGGAGGACGCACGCCCGCGGCTGACCGAGCCGCTTGCCGAGGGCCGGGTCCGGGTCGCCTTGGCGGTGGTCGCGCTCTTGGTGACCGGGCATTTCGCGGCGTACACGTACGTGCGCCCGGTGCTGGAGGAAGTGTCGGGCGTCCGGAGCGGACTGGTGGGCGCACTGCTCCTGGTCTACGGAGTCGCCGGTATCGCCGGCAACTTCGCGGCCGGGTACGGCGCGACGCGCTCCGCGCGGGGCACGCTCCTCGTCCTGGCCAGTCTGCTGTCCGTCACTGTCGTCCTCGTCCCCGCGCTCGGCGACTCCACGGCCGCAGCCGCCGGGCTACTGGTGCTGTGGGGGATCGCCTACGGCGGTGTCTCCGTGTCCGTGCAGACCTGGCTGCTCGCCGCCGTGCCCCACGCCCGCGAGGCGGCTTCCGCCCTGCTCGTCGCCGTCTTCAACATCGCCATCGCCGCGGGTGCGTTCGCGGGCGGCCGGATCGCGGACGGCCGCGGCGCCGCCTCGGTCATGTACCTGGGCGGCGCACTCGCCGCCGCGGCCGCCGCGACGCTGGCGGTCACGCGCCGCCGCACCACCGACACGTGACCGGCGCAGGGCCGCACCGGACCGCCACGGACAAGCCGACCGTGGACAACCCAACCGTGGACCGGTGCGTCCCTGCGACACCCCGGCCGCCCGGCCGTGTCCTTCCCCCGCCTCCCGGCCGACGCGTGCGAGCATCGGTGCCGTGGTCTGCGTGATCTTCGCCATCCTGACCTCGCTCAGCAACGGCACCGCCTCGGTGCTGCAGCGCCGTGCCGCGATGACCGTGGGCGACGACAAGGCGCTGCATGT
Organism: Uniformispora flossi; assembly: GCF_049534875.1. NCBI lineage: Bacteria > Bacillati > Actinomycetota > Actinomycetes > Kitasatosporales > Streptomycetaceae > Uniformispora > Uniformispora flossi. The sequence continues at coordinate 194,049 of NZ_JBMULZ010000013.1, read as the reverse complement.
GTCGCTCATCGGCGCACTGCTGCGCCGTCCCGTCTGGCTGGCCGGGATCTTCCTGGTGGTCCTCGCTGCGGCATTCCAGGCGGTGGCGCTGGCGACCGGCCCGATCTCGGTCGTACAGCCGATCTTCGTCATCGAACTGCCGGGCACGATCCTGCTGGGCGCCTGGGTCTTCCGGCACCGCCTCCGCCGCGGCACCTGGTGGGCGATCGCCGCGGTGACCGGCGGGCTCGCCCTCGGGCTGGCCGCCGCGGCGCCGAGCGGCGGGACGGCGGGCGTGCCCGGCTGGCAGTGGGGTCCGGCGTTGGTCGGCACCGGCGGCGCGATCCTGGTCCTGACGGCCGCCGGGATCCGCTTCCCCGGGGAACCCAGGGCCGCGCTGTTCGGGCTTGCCGCGGCATTCGGCTACGCGCTCACGGCCGCGCTCCTCAAGGACGCCACCGCGCAACGCCACGGCGGTATCGCCCACCTCGCCACATCCTGGCAGGTGTACGCGACCGCCGCGGTCGGCCTGGGCGCGGTTTTCCTGCTGCAGAACGCCCTCCAGGCCGGGTCGTTGGTGGCCTCGCAGCCGATGCTGACGCTCGGCGACGCGCTGCTCAGCACGGTGTTCGGCGTGGTGCTCTTCTCCGAACACATTCGGCTCGGCTGGTGGTTGCTGCCCGAGATCGCGGCCTTGGCCGCCATCGCGGCGGGTTGTGCCACGCTGGCACGGCAGTTGCCCCGGCCGGCCTCCTGAGCCGAGTCGCGCTCGTCGGCCGAAGACCCACGCGATGCGGCTTCCTCGGCCGCTTCGCGTCAGCCGTCGTGTCCACCCTGTGGGCGCTGATCCACCGGCCGATGGCTTCCGCCATCCGCGGACCAGCTCTGCGACGGACTGACCGGTGCCGCCTTGTGGGCTCTTCGTTTGCCGAGCAGGCCAGTGAGGAGCATGACGAGCACGCCGATCGCCACACCGCAGAACGTCCACAGCACCCGGTAGCCCTCGGCCTGATAGTCGGAGGGCTGCGGCAGGTCCATCAGAATCAGCACCCCGGCGGCCACGGCCGCGGTGTAGGCCGCGTAGTTCCAGAAGCGCACGGCCACCGCGTGCATGAACAGGACGAGCGCGACCATTTCGAGCCCGCGCTCGACCACCAACAGCTTCGCTCCGTGCTCGCTCGCGGGAATCAGCAGCAGCAGCGCGGCGGCCACGGCGCCGACCGCCGCGCCGATCAGCCGCTGCGCGCCCACCAGTGCGGACTGCTCCAGGCTCGGCTTCATCGCGATGATGGCCGCGATCGGCAGCCACAGGCCGTGCGACAGCTCCAGCCCGAACGCGAGCGCGACCGTGCCGAACATGACCAGGGCGCGGACCGCCGCGTAGACGACCATCGGCGCGGTCAGTTTCCGGCGCGCGGTGTCGCCGGGGATTTCCTGGACGGGCGGGGGACGGTCCGACCGTCCCCGGATCAGCCATTCGAGGAACGACGCCGCGATCCACAGCGCGGCCCCGCCGGACCAGGCGGCCGTCTGCGCCCACGTGTAGCTGCTGATGTGGGCGTCGTGGTGGAGGCCGGAGGAGACCGCGAGGGCGATGACGAACCAGATGTTGAGCAGCAGGGCGCTGGCGTACCGGTGCGCCCCGAACGCGGCCGCGAGCCCTGCCACCAGCGTGATTGCGAATGCCGCCAGAGCCAGCCAACCCCAGGACTGCGCCCCGACGTAGAACCCCAGCGCCGTCAGCCCCGCGCCGATGAGCCCGAACAGGGCCGTGTGCGACACACGGCGTGGGAAGCTGCCGCCCGGGTCGGCCACGACCGAGAAGAGCAGGCCGAACAGTGCGCTGAGGAGGTACTGCTCGTATCCGGTCGCCCACAAGACGATCAACGGCACCAGCGCAATGTCCAGGACCAGGACTCCGCGCGCCCAGTAGAGCCCGGCGGGGTTGCACTGGATCACTTTCGACCACCAGGTCGTGAGCTTTCCCTTGGGCGCCCGGTGAACTTCCGGTTCGCTCGCCGTGGCCATGGCCCTCTCCGCTCGTCACCTGCTAGTGGTGGAAGCCGCCGCGCTTGGCGTCGTGGGGGTGCCCGCTGTCGAGCTGCTTGATGGCGCGGCGCATGTCGTCGGCGAGGAGGTCGATCTCGTCCCGGTCGACGCCGTGGCGGATGAGCACACGTTGGATGACGGTGTCCTGCCGGTCGGGCGGCAGCGGATACGAGGGGACCTGCCAGCCGCGCATGCGGAGCCGGTCGGACAGGTCGTACAGGCTCCAGCCGACCGCGTCGGGGTCGGTGAGGCTGTAGGAGACGCCGGGCAGGGCGCCTTCGCCGTCGTAGAGCAGGGTGAAGGGACCCATGTCGGCGATCTGCCGGGCGAGGTGCTGGGCGGTGTGCGCGCATGCCTCGTAGACCCGGCGGTACCCTTCCCGGCCCAGGCGCAGGAACAGGAAGTACTGGGCGATGACTTGCCCGCCGGGGCGGGAGAAGTTCAGGGCGAGCGTGGGCATGTCGCCGCCGAGGTAGCTCACATGGAAGACCAGGTCGTCCGGCAGCGCCGCCGCATCGCGCCACAGAGCCCAGCCGACGCCGAGCGGTGCCATGCCGTACTTGTGGCCCGAGGCGTTGATGGAGGCGACCCGCGGAACCCGGAAGTCCCAGGCCCGGTCGGGGTGCAGGAAGGGGGCGATGAACCCGCCCGAGGCGGCGTCGACGTGCAGGGGGATGTCGAGTCCGGTGTCCGCCTGGATCCGGTCGAGTTCGGCCGCGATCTCGGCGACGGGCTCGTACGTGCAGGTGTAGGTCACGCCGAGGATCGCCACGACTCCGATGGTGTTCTCGTCGACGTAGTCGCGCAGTTGGTGCGGTAGCAGGCCGGTCGCCCCCGCCTCCACCGGGACTTGGCGCAGCTCGATGTCGAAGTAGCGGGCGAGCTTCTCCCAGCAGACCTGGACCGGCCCGCACACCAGGTTCGGCCGGTCGGCCGGCTGCCCGGCCGCGCGCCGGCGTTCGCGCCACCGCCATTTCAGGGCGAGGCCGCACAGCATCGCGGCCTCGCTGGAGCCGGTGGTGGAACAGCCGACCGCGTTGCCGTCGGCGGCCGGGGCGTGCCACAGGTCCGCGAGGATGTTGACGCACCGCGCCTCGATCTCCGCGGTCTGCGGGTACTCGTCCTTGTCGACGATGTTCTTGTCCAGGCACAGGTCCAGCAGATGGCGCACTTCGTCGTCCGCCCACGTGGTGCAGAACGTGGCGAGGTTCTGCGCGGCGTTGCCGTCCAGGAGCAGTTCGTTGCGCAGCACCTGGTAGACGATGCCGGGGGGCGTGGGGAGGTCGGGCATGACGCGTTTGGACAGGGCGCGCTCGCTCAACGGAGAGGCGAAGACGTCTTCGGCCGTGTCGACGTCCGGTTTGCGGGTCTTGTGGAGAGCCATCGGGCGAACCTCGCCTATCACGTATTTGTCCCTTTTCCGACCATACGTAGGGAGGCTGATGCCCGACACCGGGGCGGCTCCGGCCGGGGCGTCCGGATCTGACACGCGCGCGCCGCCGTGCGAGGGTGGAGGGAGACCGCAACCCCGACGCATGCGTGTCGCAGCCGCGCGAGGGGTTCCAGTTGATGGCCCATCCGGGTGGTCATCCGGGAGGTCGCCATGCGGGCGAGGCACAAATCCCCCGGCAAGTCGCGGCACAGGCAACGGGTTGCCGGGAAGTCGCGGCGGTGGTCGCCGTGACCGCCGACGCGGGTGCGGAGGGCGGGTCCGGGGTTCGGCCCTCGTACCGCAGGATCGTCTGGACCGCGCTGCGCGTGGTCGGCTCCGTCGTCGTGCTCGGGACGCTGTACTACGTGCTGCCGTTGGACCGCTCGTCCACGGCGGCCGTTGTCACCATCCTCCTCATCGGTCTTGCGGGTTTCCTGGCCTTGGTCGTCCTCCAGGTCCGCTCGATCGTCCGCTCCCCACACCCGGCGCTGCGGGCCCTGGAGTCGTTGTCCACCAGCGTTCCGTTCTTCCTGCTGCTGTTCGCGGCCGTATACGTGGCCATGGCCGCGTTGTCGCCGAACAGCTTCGGGCAGCCTCTCTCGCACACCGACGGGCTCTACTTCACCGTCACCGTTTTCTCCACCGTCGGGTTCGGCGACATCACCCCCAAGACCGAGGCCGCACGGCTGGTGGTCACCATGCAGATGCTCGCCGACCTGGTCATCCTCGGCCTGGCCGTCAAGGTCATCCTGGGCGCGGTCCGCCGCGGCCAGGAGTACCGGGCGGCAGAGTCGGATGGGAGTGCGGACCGGAACGAACCGCGGTGAGCCGAGACGCGAAGCAGCCGTCGGATCCGACGCGCGGACGAAGTCCGGGCGGTTTGGTGCCCGTCGGGCGGCTTCGGACGGCGTGGGCGGGGTAGGGCTTGGTCAACTTCGAAGAGGGGGACCGTCATGCCGCAGATTCGGATCGTCAGGCGCCCTGCGCCGCGCCGCCCGTCGTCTCCGCTGGATCTGCGGACCCCGTCCGGGCGGCCCATGCCCTACTGAGCGGACTTCGCGGAACCCGGTCCGGCCGGTTCGGGAGCCGGGCCGGCCGTGTGGTTGCGGCGCGGAGCGGCGGCTCACTCGGATGGCTGCCGCCCGGACGGCCGCCGCCCGGTCGCGGGGCGGAGGGCCGGTGCCGAGACTCGAATGTCAGGGCCCCCGTGCCCGGGTGCCCATCGACAGGGGAGTCGCCGCCATGCCCACCGCCCGTACGCGCGTTGTCGCGGCGCCTGCTCGTCGCCGGAACCGCCGTCGGGGCTGCCGCGTGCGGCAGCGACGACGGCAAGAAGAGCGGTAGTACCCCGCCGGCCTCGGCACCGTCGGCGCCGCAGACCGCGGGGACCTCCGCGTCCGCCCCGTCGGGGCCGACCGTCGGGCAGCCGTTCGACCTGACGACGGCGAACTCCGCCGGGCCCGCCACGTTCCGGATCGTGGTGGCCGAGGTGCTGGCCAACACCACGCCCGACCCGGCGATCGTCCCGCAGTACCGCACCGCCGAGCCGACCCTGCCGCCCGGGCAGCAGTGGGTGATCGCGAAGTTCTTCGCGACGAACACCGGCCAGTCCCGGACCTTCTGGCAGACCTCGAACATCACCCTGAACGTCGGCGCCGACCGGTTCGCGCCCACCCCGGAAGCCCTCCGGGTCGCCCAGGACTACAACAACTCGCTGACCGAGTCCGGGGTGCCGACCACCGCCTTCGACGGCGTGGAGCCCGGCGTGACGGGCACCGTCTACGGCGCCTGGCAGATCCCGCTCGGCGCGAAGCCCGCGTCGATGACGATTCCCGAGACGATGATCGCCGCGAACGTTCCGACGACTCCGGCGGTGACGGTCGCCATCCCGTGACGGTCGCCATTTCGTGACGGCGCGAAGGCTCGGGTCGGACCGGGCGACTGCCGCCGCGCGGTGGTGTGAGCGGAAGATCCGCTTCCCCCCGGGCTGTTCATCAAGTGAGGTATGCCTTACCTTAGTCGAATGTCTGTCGAAGTCGCGGCCGGCCCTGTGCGGCGCCGGGGGACGGTCGTGTTCGGGGTGCTCGTCCTGGCGTTGCTCGCGGCGGTGTTCGCCTCCCTCGCGGTCGGCACGCGGACCAATCCGCCATCGGACGTGTTCGCCATGCTCGGCGGCGACCGCACCGGAACCGCCGGCCTCATCCGGGACCTGCGCGTGCCGCGCACGCTCGTCGGCCTGATGGTCGGTGTGGCGCTCGGCGCCGCCGGTGCCGTCGCGCAGCAGATCACCCGCAATCCACTGGCCGATCCCGGGCTCGTCGGCGTCGCCTCGGGTGCCGCGTTCGCGGTGGCGTCCGGGGTGGCGGTGCTGGGGCTGACCGGGCCGTACAGCGCGGTGTGGTTCGCCTTTGCGGGCGCCGCCGCGGCCGGGGCGCTCGCGTACGCCGTCGGCGGCCGCGGCCGCGGTGGGGCGACCCCGGCGAAGCTCGCGCTGGCGGGCGTCGCGGTGTCCGCGCTGCTGGACGCGGCGACCGGGGCGATGGTGCTGTCCGATCCCGAGGCGCTGTCCCGCTACCGCTCCTGGGCGGTCGGCTCGCTGACCGGCCGCGACGCCGGGCAGGCCTGGCAGTTCGTGCCGTTCGTCGCGGCGGGCCTGATCATCGCCCTCGCCCTGTCCGGTCGGTTCAACGCCCTGGCGTTGGGCGACGACGTGGCCACCGCGCTGGGTGCCCGCGCCGGGGTCACCCGGGCGCTGGGCGGGCTTGCCGTCGTCCTGCTCACTGGTGCCGCGGTGGCCGCCGCGGGGCCGATCGTGTTCCTGGGCTTGGCCGTGCCGCACATCGTCGGCGCGTTCACCGGGCCGGACGCCCGCAAGCTCATCCCGGCGTCCGCGCTCGGCGGCGCGGTGCTGCTGCTGTCCGCCGACGTGGTCGGGCGCGTGGTCGCGCGGCCCACCGAGGTCGAAGTCGGCGTCGTCACCGCGTTCCTCGGCGGGCCCTTCCTCATCGCCCTGGTCAAAACCGGACAACTGCGGGAGCGCACCCGATGACCGCGACGAACCCGGCGACGGTCGCCACGACGCACACCACTTCCACGCGGATCGCGGACTCGGCGAAGGGGCCGAGGAAGAAGGGGCCGAGGAAGACGGGCCGGGGGAAGCTCCGGTTCGCCGCCGGACCCGTCGGCTTCGCGGTGCGCCCGCGCGTGCTCGGCGCCGGCGTGCTACTGCTGGCGCTGATGGGCACGGCTTTCGTCGCATCGCTCGCGATGGGCGACTACGAGCTGTCGTGGGCCGACGTGGTGAAGAGCCTGTTCGGCACCGGGCCGTCCGACGCCGAGCTGGTCGTGCACGAACTCCGGCTGCCGCGCGCCTTGGTGGCCGTCCTCGTGGGCTTCGCGCTGGGCCTCGCGGGCGCCGTCTTCCAGGCGGTCACCCGCAATCCGCTGGCCGGGCCCGACATCGTGGGGATCACCGGAGGCGCGAGTGCGGGCGCGGTGGTCGCGATCCTCGCGGGCGGTGTCGGCACCGGCGCGTCGGCCACCTACGGGCCGGTCCCGTTCGGCGCCCTCCTGGGTGCCCTCGCCACCGGTGCGCTGGTCTACCTGCTCGCGTTCCGCCGGGGGACGGTCTCGGGCTACGGCTTCATCCTCGTCGGGGTCGCCGCCAACGGCATGCTGGTCGCCTTCACCCGCTGGGCGTTGGCCCGCGTCGACATCGACGCGGCCACCCGCGCGACCGCGTGGCTGACCGGCAGCCTGGAGAACCGCGGCTACACCCAGGTGTGGTGGATGGTGATCGGGCTGGCGGTGCTGGTGCCTCCGCTGGTCGCCTTGGTCCGGCCGTACGGCCTGCTCCAGCTCGGCGACGAGATCGCCACCGGCCTCGGGGTGCGGACGGGCGCGGTGCGCACCGTCCTGCTGGTGCTCGGGACGTGCCTTGCCGCGCTGGCCACGGCCTGTGCCGGGCCCGTGGTCTTCGTCGCGCTGGCCGCGCCGCAGATCGCCCGGGGGATTGCCGGGACCGCCGAAGTGCCTTTGCTCACCAGCGGTTTCGCAGGTGCCGCGATGGTCGCGGGGGCGGATCTCGCGGCGCGGACGGCGTTCCCCGAGACGGTCCCGGTGGGGATCGTGACCGGCCTGGTCGGGGCTCCGTACCTGCTGTGGTTCCTCAGCCGCACCAACAAGGTCGGGCGCGGCGGCTGACCGGACGCCTCGCGGCGGGCGTGCCGGGCGGGGAAGAGCCCGGCACGCCCGCCGTTTCCCGGCCGGACACGCCTAAACGGCGGGAACCAAGTGCCGTGCCACCGAGCGGAGTTTCTCGCAGGTCTCCTCGAACTCCCGCTCCGGCACCGACTGCTCGACGATGCCAGCACCGGCCTGCAGCCAGGTGCGGTCGCCGCGCCGGAACAGCGTACGCAGCACGAGCGCCGCGTCGATCGCCCCGGTGTGGTCCGCGGTGACGACCGCCCCGCTGTAGAGCCCGCGCGGCTGCGGTTCGCGCTGGTGGATGACCTGGTACGCGGCCGGCTTGGGCACCCCGGACGCGGTCACCGCGGGGAACAGGGCGGCGAACGCGTCCCACGGGTCCACCCGGTCGGCGAGCCGGCCGGTCACCGCCGAGGCCAGGTGCTGGACGCTGCCGCGTTCCTTGACGTCCATGAACTCGCGCACCACCACCGAGTCCGGGGTGCACAGCGGCAGCATCTCGTCGTAGGCGACCTTGACCGAGATCGCGTGCTCGAAGATCTCCTTCGCGTCGGACAGCAGGTCGGCACGCCGTGCGGCGTCCCGGCCGTCCGCCTCCAACGCCCGTGTGCCCGCCAGCGGTTGGGTGACCACGCGGCGGTCCGAACCGACCGAGACGACGATCTCCGGGCTGAAGCCGGCCGCGTGGAGGCCGCCGACGCCGAGCAGGAACGAGCGTGTCGGGGTGTTGGCGCGGCGCCCGGCGAGGTAGGTGCCGACGAGGTCGACATCGTGGGGGACCGGGAGAACGCGGGACAGGATGACCTTCTGGAGGCGCCGCGACCGGATGTCGTCGACCGCGGCCCGGACCGCCGCCTGGTAGCCCTCCGGATCGGTGCCGGTGACGTCCAGCGGTTCGGGCGCCTTCCGCACGATGGTCTGATGCCCCATCAGAACAGCTGCGGCGGCGTCGAGTTCGTCCGCCGTCGCGGAGCGGATCGTGGCGCCGCCGGCGGTGAGGCGGACTTCGGTGCGCGGCACGACCAGGTGCAGCAGCTTGTGGTCGGCGACCAGCTCGGGCATTCCGGCGTGCACGTAGGCGAGTTCGAACCCGGCCCAGCCGTAGGCGCGCCACTCGGGCACCGGAAGTCCCGCCAGCGCGGCCGATACCGCGGGCAGCGGTGAGTCCGTCCACGTCGCGCTCCGCGTGACCGGCGGGTGTCCCGCGGATTCCGCACCGTCCGGGACGCGGGACACGACCGTCGTCGGGGTGGCCTCGACCTCCGCGAGTGTGCCCAACGCCACCGACCAGCATCCGTCGCGCTCGTAGACGACGTGCGCGCCGGCGCCGAGCGGCGACTCGACGAGTGCCGCTGCGAGTTCCAAGGGGTCGGCGGTTATGGAGAGTTCGCGATGGTGATAGGGCACGGCGGCCTCCAGGAAGCGGGCAGGCAGGGGCCAGAGAAGTTAGGTGAGCCTATCCTTATTTCCGATCCCGCGACAGGCCTGGTGACCGTTCTTTTCTTAGGTTAGCCTCACCTTCATGCCTGACCATCACCATGCGCCGGAATCCGTACGTGACTTCGTCGGCGTCGGCTTCGGCCCGTCGAACCTCGCCCTGGCCGTCGCGGTCGCGGAGCACAACGCGGCAGTGCCGGACGACGACCCGATTGACGCCCTGTTCCTGGAGAAGCAAGCGCAGTTCGGCTGGCACCGCGGCATGCTCGTGGACGGCGCCACGATGCAGGTGTCCTTCCTCAAGGACCTGGTGACGATGCGGAACCCCACCAGCGACTTCAGCTTCGTGTCCTACCTCCACGCCGCCGGCCGCCTGGTCGAGTTCGTCAACCACAAGGCGTTCTTCCCGCTCCGCGCCGAGTTCCACGCCTACCTCGAGTGGGCCGCCGGCCGGGTCGCCGACTCGGTCCGCTACGACGCCGAAGTCATTGCGATACGACCGCTCGTGACGGACGGTCAGGTCGACGGCTTCGAGGTCGACGAGCGCGCCGGCGACCGCACGGTCCGCACCCACCGGGCCCGCAACGTCGTCCTCGCACCCGGCCTGACCCCGTTCCTGCCCGACGGGGTGGCGCGCTCGGCGCGGATCTGGCACAACAGCGAACTCGTGCCCCGCCTCGCCGCCGCCGACCCGTCCGGGATTCGCACGGCCGTGGTCGTCGGCGCCGGGCAGAGCGCCGCGGAGAGCGCCGACTACCTGCACCGGCGCCTGCCCGATGCGGAAGTCCACGCGGTGTTCTCCCGCTACGGCTACGCGCCCGCCGACGACAGCCCCTTCGCCAACCGCATCTTCGACCCGGCCGCGGTGGACGACTACTTCGACGCGCCCGGCGACGTCAAGGACATGCTCACCGCCTACCACCGCAACACGAACTACTCGGTCGTCGACGGCGACCTGATCGTGGACCTGTACCGCACCGTCTACGAAGAGCGCGTCCTCGGCCGGGAACGCCTGCGCATCCGGCACGCCTCGCGCATCACCGCGCTGCACGACGGACCCGACCACGCGAACCTCGACATCGAGTACCTGCCCACCGGCAAGACCGAGACCCTCGGCGCCGACGTGGTCGTGTACGCCACCGGCTACCGTCCCTCCGACGCCCTCGGGCTCCTCGGCGACGCGGCCGGCATATGCCTGCGCGACGACGCCGGACGCCCGCGTCTGGGCCGCGACTACCGGGTGGCCACCGCTCCGCACGTCACCGCCGGCATCTACCTGCAAGGCGGCACCGAGCACACCCACGGCCTCAGCTCCACGCTGCTGTCCAACATCGCGGTCCGCGCCGGGGAGATCCTCGGCTCGGTGCGCGACCGCCGCGGCGCCGGCACACCGCACGCCGCCGCGTACGCGTCGACCGGGCAGCGCTGACCGTGCGCGTGGGGGAAATCGCCGCGGACGTCGCGCCGCTGCGGGAAAGCCGGGAATTCCGCCTGCTGTTCGCCGCCTCCGCGCTGTCGATGCTCGGCACCGCGCTCACCTCGGTGGCGGCCAGCCTCCAGGTGTACGACATCGGCGGATCGTCCCTGCATGTCGGCATGGTCAACGTGGTCATCGCGGTGAGCCTGTGCATAGGCCTGCTGACCGGCGGCGTCGTCGCCGACCGCGCCGACCGCCGCGCCGTCATCCTCTCCACCCGGGCCGGGGCCGCGGTGGTGGTCCTGGCCCTGGCCGGGAACGCGCTCATGGACCGGCCGCAGCTGTGGGTGATCTACCTGCTCGCGGTCGCCGCCGGACTGGTGAACGGGCTCGGCGCCCCCGCGCTCATGGCGGTCACGCCCGCCCTGGTCGGCCGCAAGCACCTCGCCGCGGCCGGCGCCCTGCTGACCCTCACCACGCAGTTCGGCGCCATGGTCGGGCCCACCGTGGCAGGCATCGTGGCGGCCGGACCCGGCGTCGCGACGTGCTACCTCCTGGACGCCGGGGGCTTCGCGGTCGGCGCCGTCCTGCTGTGGCGGCTGCCGGAACTGCGCCCGGAACGGCGGGTCGAGGAGTCCGCGGGAACCCCGGAGGGCACTCCGGCGGGCATCCCGGTCGGCACTGCGGTGCCGGGCACCGCGGAAGCCGGCAGGGCGGACGCCGGCAAGGCCGAGGAAGCGGCCGGGCACCCGCTCCGCGACATCGCCGACGGGCTGCGGCACCTGCGCGGACAGCCCGTCATCCGGGCCCTGATGCTGGTCGACCTGTTCGCGGTCCTCCTCGCCATGCCGTACGCGCTGTTCCCGCAGATCGGCGAACGCGTCTTCGACGGAGGGCCGATGACCGTCGGCCTGCTCTACAGCGCCCCGTCCGTCGGCGCCTTCCTCGGCGCCGCCACCAGCGGCTGGACGGGACGCGTCCTCCGGCCCGGCACGGCCCTGGCCGCCGCCGCGGCCGGATGGGGCCTCGCGGTGGCCGCGTTCGGCGCGAGCGGCGTCCTGTGGCTCGCGCTGCCCCTGCTCGCCGTCGCGGGCTATGCGGACACCATCTCGGAGATCCTCCGCCGTGCCCTCATCCAGACCTACACCCCCGACCACCTGCAGGGCCGGGTGGGCAGCCTGTGGCTCGCCCAGGCGACCGCCGCCCCGTCGGCGGGCAACGCGCTGGCCGGCCTCGGCACCCGGCTCGTCGCCCCCGGCACCGTCCTGGTCGCCGGCGGCGCCGCCTGCGCGGCGGTGGTCGGCGTGGTGACCGCGGGGTCGCCCGAGCTGCGGAACGCGACCCTGCGGTCCGAACACGAAGCCGAACCGGACCACGGACACGCTCGCGAAACCGAACCCGGCAAGCACGGCGCGCCGGAACCCGCGGACATACCCGAACCCGTGTCCGGCGCCGTACCCGAACCCGTCTCCCGTACCGAAAGGCAGGACCCCGATGACCGCCACCAACCCGTTTGACGACGAGGACGGCGAATTCGTCGCCGTGGTCAACGACGAGGGCCAGCACGCCTTGTGGCCGACGTTCCTCGACGTCCCGGCCGGCTGGCGGACCGTGCACGGCCCCGGCACCCGCGCCGCGTGCCTGGAGTACATCGACACGCACTGGACCGACCTGCGGCCGCGCAGCCTCGTCGCGGCCACCGCCGCCGCGTCCGGCCCCGGACCCGCGAACCCCGACCCCACCCAGGACTGAGGAACGACCGTGCTGCGCAACCTGCTCTCCGGCAAGATCCACCGGGCCCGCGTCACCCAGTCCGACCTGCACTACGTCGGGTCGCTGACGGTCGACGAGGACCTCCTCGACGCCGCCGGCATCGTCGCCAACGAGGTCGTGCAGGTCGTCGACATCGACAACGGGGCCCGCCTCACCACGTACGCCATCCCCGGCCCGCGCGGGTCCGGGGTCATCGGCGCGAACGGCGCCGCCGCCCGGCTGGTGCACCACGGCGACCTGCTCATCATCATGTCGTTCGCCCTGGTGGACGACGCCGAACTCGCCGCGCACACCCCGCGGGTCGTGCACGTCGACGCGGCGAACCGCATCGTGGCGCTGGGCGGCGACGCCGCCGAACCCGTGCCCGGGGTCCCCGACCAGATCCCCGGCACCACGGTCGCCGTCGGCTGACCGTCCGCCTGCTCCGCATCGCCGGGGCGGAACAGGAACACGAAGAGGGGCGGCTCCCGATCCGGGAGCCGCCCCTCGGCCGTTGCGCCGGCCGCGGATCAGCCGCGCGGCGCCTTGGCGGCCTGCGAGATCCGCGGCATGACCTTGTCGATCACGTACTCCACGGCCAACGGGGTCGGTGCACGCAGCGCCCAGAAGTCGTTGGAGTCCAGCGGGATGTACGAACCGCGCGTGACCACCTTCAGCCCGGCGAACTGCGGATTGGCCTCGATCGCCTTCTGCAGCGACGCATCGGCGTTGTAGTTGCTCAGCAGCACGTCGACCTCGAGCACGTCCAGCCGTTCCATGCTCAGTTCCGCCGCGAACCCGGCGCCCGGCAGGTTCGCGACGGTGTCCGGGAAGGTCATGCCGAAGCCGCCGAGCAGCTTGACCGACGTGTCCGCCTTGTCCTTGAGCACCGCGATCGTGCCCGCGTTCTGGGCGTTCGTCAGGGCGAACGACTTGCCCTTGATCTCCGGGTAGGTCGTGCCCACCGCGGCGATCTTGCCCTCCAGGCCGACGACCAGCTTGTCGGCTTCCGCCGCCTTGCCGAGCGCCTTGCCGACCTGGCGCGTCACCTGCTGCCAGGTGTCCTGGGACGGGCCGGTCTCGAACGCGGTGGTCGGCGCGATCTTCGAGAGCTTCTCGTACTCCTGCTCGACCCAGTAATCGGTGTTGGCCAGGATCAAGTCCGGCTTGAGCGCCAGGACCTTCTCGATCGGCGCGCCGTTGTCGCCCATCACGATCAGCTCGGGCTTCGACCCGTCGAGCTTGGCCGCCGCCCACGGGGCTATGCCGTCCGGCGGCGTCGTCTCCACCATGCCGGTCAGCTGCGCGGCCAGCGCCAGCGCGGCGTCCTGGTCGCCCTCGCCGAGGGCCACGATCCGCTTGGGCGCCGATTTGATCGTGGTCGTGCCGAGCTTGTGGGTGATCGTCACCGGGTACGCGGCGGCGTCCGGTGCCGAGGCTGCGGGCGCACTCGCGGCCGGGGAGCCCCCGGAGGCCTTGCCGCCCTTGTCGTCCTTGTCGTCGCCGCACGCGGCGAGGCCCAAGGCGAGAGTCGCGGCGATTCCGGCCGCGGCCAGGCGGCGCAGGCCGCGAGGGATACCGGTTCTGTGCATGACGTGAGATCGCCTCTCTGAGGTGGAGTGCAGTGCAGCAAGAAGGCGGCGGTACGGCGGTGGGCCCGGTGGGGGCCGCCGCACCGCCGACGGCGTCACGGCGTGTCGCGGTGCGCCAAGGCGTCGCGCAGCAGCGGGCCGATCCGGCCGACTGCGTCGCGGGACAACAAGTCGTCGTGGTGATAGGGGACTTCGTGAGAGCTGACGGTGCCGGTCACCCGGTCCCGCCAAGCGGCCGCGCCGGTGCGCCGGGCGTTGCCCTCGGCGACGACGCACAGCACGTCGCCGTCGAATGCCGGCAGCGGCGCTTCGGGGGCCAGGAACTCGTGCAGCCTGCGGGCCGCGATCAGGCGCGCGACGACGTCGTCTCCGATCCCGGCCGGCACGTCGACGTCCCCGCCCGGCACCGCGCGGGCCAGGTGGTCGAGGGCGGCATCCGTGCCGAACCCGTCGGCGCCGGAACGGCCTTCGCCGGACGGCAGCGGCGTGGGCGGCTGCGCGTCGAGGACCGCCAGGAACCGGACGTCCTCGCCGGCCTCCCGGAGGAACGCGGCCAGCGTGAACGCCATCTCCCCGCCGAACGACCAGCCCAGCAGGTGGTACGGCCCCCGGGGCTGCACGCGCCGGATCCGCGCCAGGTAGTCCGCGGCCAGCGCCGCGAATCCGGCGGCGGGTTCGGCGCCCGCGACCACCGGCGACTGGAGGCCATAGACAGGCCGTTCCGGCTCCATGTAGGGCAGCAGCGCCGCGTACGGCCAGGCCAGTCCGAACCCGGGGTGCACGCAGAACAGCGGCGGCAGCGCGCCGTCCGGACGCAGCGCCAGCAGCGGCGCGAGTGCCGCGTCGGCGCGGGGACGGCCGTCCCGCAACCGGGCGGCGAGCGCGGCCGGCGTCGTCGCGGTCAGCACCGTCGCCACGGTCACCGCGGCCGGGTCGCCGGACAGGCCCGCGCCGCGGATCAGCGACACCAGGCGCACCGCCAGCAGCGAATGCCCGCCCAGTGCGAAGAAGTCGTCGTCCACGCCCACCCGCGGCAGGCCGAGCACCGCGGCGAAGATCCGGCACAGCTCGGCCTCGTCCTCGTCGCGCGGTCCGCGGGCGGAGACGGCGTCGGCGAGGTCGGGTTCGGGCAGCGCGTCGCGGTCGAGCTTGCCGTTGACGGTCAGCGGCAGCGCGTCCATCGGCACGACGGCGCTCGGCACCATGTAGTCGGGCAGCCGCTCGGCCGACCACGCGCGCAGCGCGGCCGGTTCCACGGCCCCCACCACGTAGGCGACCAGCCGCAGCCGGTCCGCCGTCGGCACCACCGCGGCCTGCGCCACGTCGGGGTGGTGGGTGAGGACGGTTTCGATCTCGGTGGGTTCGATGCGGTGGCCGCGGATTTTGGTCTGGTGGTCGGTGCGGCCGAGGTAGTCGAGGGTGCCGTCGGGGCGGTGGCGGGTGAGGTCGCCGGTCCGGTACAGCCGCGTGCCCGGCGCACCGAAGGGATTCGGCACGAACCGCGCGGCGGTCTGGGCGGGGGCGCGGTGGTAGGCGCGGGCGAGGCCGGCGCCGGACACGTACAACTCGCCGGGCACGCCCGGCGGCACCGGGCGCAGGTGCTCGTCCAGGACGTAGACCTCGGTGTTGTGGATGGGGCGTCCGAGGGCGGGTGTCGTGGATTCGTCGGTGCCCGCGCCGAGCGTGTTGATCGTGTACTCGGTCGGGCCGTACAGGTTGTAGCCGAGCACTCCCGGGGTCTCCCGCAGCGCGGACCACACGTCCCCGCCGACCGCTTCGCCGCCGAGCAGCACCAGGCACGGCCGGTGCCCCGCGTCGAGCAGCCCCAGTTCGACGAGCTGCGCCGCATAGGTCGGCGTGATGTTGACGACGTCGATGTGGTGCGTGTCGAGGTAGGCGGTAAGGGCGTGGGCGTCGCGGCGAAGTTGTTCGTCGCAGATGTGGACTTCGTGGCCTTCGACGAGCCAGAGGAGTTCTTCCCAGCTCATGTCGAAAGCGAAGGACACGGTATGGGCGATGCGCAGGCGACGCCCGGCCTCCCGCACCACCGGGTCGAAGATGTGGCGCCGGTGGTTGTACTGCATATTCGTCAGACCCCGGTACGGGGTGACCACACCCTTCGGCCGGCCCGTTGTCCCCGACGTGTAGATGATGTACGCCGGGTGCTCCATCCGATGGGCGTCCGCCCGGGTGAAGCCCGGGCGTTCGTCGTCGGTCGGATCCGCGTCCGACAGCGCGGCCAGGCGCGCCGCCGTGTGGGGATCGTCCAGGAACAGCGCCGCCGCCTCGTCGGGCAGCCGGTCGGCGGCCGATCGGGTGCCGAGGACGCACACTGGCGACGTGTCCTCGATCAGCAGCGCCAGGCGGTGTGCGGGCAGGTCGAGTTCCAGCGGGAGGTACGCCGCGCCGGTTTTGAGGACGGCGAACAGGGCCGCGACCATGTCGGGCGTGCGCGGCAGCCCGAGGGCGACGACGCGCTCCGGGCGGGCCCCCTCCGCACGCAGCAGCCGCGCAATGCGGTTGGCCCGAGCGTTCAGGTCCCGATAGGTCCACACGACGGCGTCCGGAGTGCCCGGCCGGAACACCAACGCCACGGCGTCCGGTTCGGCGGCAGCACGCTCCTCCAGAAGCTCCGCGACCGTGACGTTCGGCAGGTCGTGCGCGGTGGCATTCCATTCGGCCACCACCTGCCGGTGCTCCTCGGCCGTCAGCAGGTCGTACGAGCCGATCCGCTCGTCCGGAGCGGCGGCGACCCGTTCCAGCACACGCACCAGCCGGGACAGCAGCCGTTCGGCGGTGGCGTGGTCGAACAGGTCGGACGCGTACTCGATCGCGATCTCCAGGGGGCCGACCGGTGCGTCGGTCTCGCTGGTTTCGCGGAACACGAAGTCCAGGTCGAACTTGGCGGTCGGCGGCGTGAACCGCGCGCCTTCCACCCGCAGACCGGGGAAGTCGACGGTGCCGACGGCCTGGTTCTGGTAGCCGACCATCACCTGGAACAGCGGATTGCGGCCCTGCGAGCGCACCGGGTTGAGCGCCTCGACCAGCCGCTCGAACGGCAGGTCCTGGTGGGCGAACGCACGCAGGTCGGTGTCCCGTAGCCGGGCCAGCAGCTCGCGGAATGTCGGATTGCCGGAGACGTCCGCGCGCGCCACCACCGTGTTGACGAAGAACCCGATCAGTCCCGCGAGTTCCTCCTCGTCGCGGCCCGCGACCGGACTGCCGAGGGGAATGTCGTCGCCCGCCCCCATCCGATGCAGCAGCAGCGCCACGGCGCTCTGCATCACCATGAACGAACTCGCCCCGGCCGAGCGGGCGATGCCGCGCAGCCGGTCGGCGACGGCGACGTCCAGGAGGGTCTCGACCGTGCCGCCGCGGTAGGTCGCCCGCGTCGGGCGCGGTCGGTCGGACGGCAGCGCGATCTCCTGCGGAATGCCGGACAACTCGTCTTTCCAGTAGGCGAGTTGTCGGGAGTGGCGGCTTGCCGGGTCGGCCGGGTCGCCGAGCAGGTCCCGCTGCCACAGCGTGAAGTCCGCGTACTGCACGGGCAGCGCGGCCCACTCCGGCGCGCGACCGGCCCGGCGGGCCCCGTACGCGGCCGCGAGGTCGTGGGCGTACGGCCGGATCGACCACTCGTCGACGGCGATGTGGTGGAACACCGACAGCAGTACGTGCTCGTCCGGGGCGACCGTGAACACCGACACCCGTAGCGGCGGATCGGCGGCCAGGTCGAACGGACGCCGCACGGCCTCGCCGATCAGCGCGGTCACCCGGGTCTCCGCCTCGGCCCGCGAGCCCGCGGCCACCTCCACGAACTCGGCCTCGAAGGCCGGGTGGTCTATGGGCACGAGCCGCTGCGTCAGATGGTCGCCGGGGTCGTGGCCGACAGCGGCGTCGGGCGCCTCCTCCGCGGCCTCGACGCAGATGGTGCGCAGCGCCTCGTGCCGCGCCGCCACGTCGCGGACAGCCGTTTGCAGCGCGTCCCGGTCGAGCGGGCCGTGCAGCCACGCAGCGACCGGTTCGTGGTAGGCCGTCCCCGCGTCGGCGAACTGCCCGAGCAGCCACAGACGCCGCTGCGCATACGACAGCGGCACGGCGTCCGGGCGCGGACGCGCCGCGAGCACAGGCCGGGCATCGGCCCGGTCGCCGTCCGCGAGCGGGCCCATGCGGGCGGCGAGCGCGGCCGGCGTCGGCGCCCCGAAGACGTCCCGGATGGCCAGGTCGACGCCCAGCACGGAGCGGGCCTTCGCGGCCAGCCGGGCGGCGAGGAGCGAGTGCCCGCCCAGGTCGAAAAAGTCGTCGTCCGCGCCGACGTCGGCCACGCCGAGCACCTCGCCGAACAGTGCGCAGACGGCCTTCTCCTCGGCCGTCTCCGGGGCCCGGCCGACCGGCCGCGCCGCGGCGTCCGGCGCGGGCAGGGCGCGCACGTCGAGCTTTCCGTTGACGGTCAGCGGCAGCCGGTCCAGCACCACGAAGGCGCTCGGTACCATGTAGTCGGGCAGCCGTTCCCGCAGGTATTCGCGCAGCCGCGGCACCAGCGTGCCCGCCTCGCGGGTCGCCGCCGGGTTGTTCGTGTACGCCGACAGCGACGGCTTCGGCGTGCCGGGTGCGTACGCGCCGAACAGCGGCGCGGCGGCGTCGCGCGGTGCGAACACGGCGTCGCAGGTGCCGTCCGGCCGCGCCGACCAGGTCACCGAGACAGGGCGGCCGTGCCGGGCGCCCAGTTCGTGCAGCGCGTCCGGTTCGACGGCGTCCGGGTGGGCCGCGTCGCGGGCGGCGCGTGCCTCGGCGACGGTGCCGCCGTCGGCCAGCACCCGCGCGGCGGCGGCCTCGCCGGCCAGCCGGGCGTTGGGGATGCCGGTGACCCGCACGGTGTCGGCGGGGCCGTCGTCGAGGAGCGCGGCCACGGCCGCGATGCCGGTGTCCGCCCAGGAGACCTCCACCGCTCCGCCGGCCGGGACGGGCGCCGGCAGCGTGTCGGCGTCGTCCGCGCGCGGATCGGCCTCGCGGTAGAGCACCGCGTCGTACCGGTAGCGGGACAGTTCGTTGTGGTGGCGGCCGCGCTTGATCCGCACATCGACGCCGGCCAGGCCCGGAACATGACGCGGAAGTGCGGTGAAGTAGCCGGGGTCGACCAGAAGCTCCTTCTCCCAGACCAGCGACCGTTCGATCGCCGCCCGGACGTTTGCGTCGCCGGTGTCGCCGGTGTCGCCGGTGTCGCCGGTGTTGTCGGTGTCCGTGCGGGCGAGCTGGATCGCGGTGTGGAAGCTCCGCGCGAGCCGCAGGTCGCGCAGGTCGCCGAGGAAGACCGCGCCGCCGGGGACCACGAGGTCGAGCGCTTGCCGGACGACGTCGGTGAGGTAGCCGGCGTCCGGGAAGTACTGCGCGACCGAGTTGACGACGACCGTGTCGAAGAACCCGCGGGGCAGCCCCGACAGGTCGTGCGCGGGCTGGGCCCGCAGCTCGACCTTGGCGGCCAGCTCCGGGTCGCGGGCGAGGTCGCGGCGCAGCTTGGCGATCACCGGTGCGGCGAAATCGGTGGCCCAGTACGCCGCGCAATCCGGCGCGAGACGGCCGAGCAGCAGCCCGGTACCGACGCCGATCTCCAGGATGCGCCGCGGCCGCGCCGCGTCGGCGGGGACGAGGCCCTCGATGCGGGCGACGGTGGCGTCCCGCCATTCGCGCATGTGCTCCACCGGGATCGGCAAGCCGTCGTAGCTGCTGTCCCATCCGGCGAAGTCCTCGCGGAACAGCGCGGTGCCGATCTCGCGGTACTCGGCGTCGTAGATCTGCTGCCACTCGGCCAGTTGCTCGGCGGCGGCGTCCGCGCCGGCCGAAGCCTCCGGGTCCGCGACCACGTACGCAACCAGCCGCGGCGTGCCGTCGGGGCCGGGCGACGGCACGACGGCGCTGTGCGTGACCCCGGGGTGGTGGGTGAGGACGGTTTCGATTTCGGTGGGTTCGATGCGGTGGCCGCGGATTTTGGTCTGGTGGTCGGTGCGGCCGAGGTAGTCGAGGGTGCCGTCGGGGCGGTGGCGGGTGAGGTCGCCGGTCCGGTAGAGGCGGGTGCCGGGAGGTCCGAACGGGTTGGGGACGAACCGTGCGGCGGTCTGCGCCGGGTTGCGGTGGTAGGCCCGGGCCAGCCCGGCGCCCGCGACGTACAGTTCGCCCGGGGTGCCCTGGGGCACCGGCCGGAGATGGTGGTCGAGGACGTAGACCTCGGTGTTGTGGATGGGCCGTCCGAGGGCGGGTGTCGTGGATTCGTCGGTGCCCGCACCGAGGGTGTTGATCGTGTATTCCGTCGGCCCGTACAGGTTGTAGCCGAGGACGCCGGGCGTGTCCCGCAGGGCCGACCAGACCGTGTCGGAGACGGCTTCGCCGCCGAGCAGCACCAGGCACGGCCGGTGCTCGCCTTCCAACAGCCCTTCGTCCAGCAGGTGTTGGGCGTACGTGGGAGTGATGTTGACGACGTCGATGTGATGGGTGTCGAGGTAGCTGGTGAGGGCGTGCGCGTCGCGGCGGAGTTGCTCGTCGCAGACGTGGACCTCGTGGCCTTCGACGAGCCAGAGGAGTTCTTCCCAGCTCATGTCGAAGGCGAACGACACGGTATGGGCGATGCGTAGGCGTCGTCCTGCTTCGCGTACCACCGGGTCGAAGATGTGGCGGCGGTGGTTGTACTGCATGTTCGTCAGACCCCGGTACGGGGTGACGACACCCTTCGGCCGACCGGTCGTGCCGGAGGTATAGATGAGGTAGGCCGGGTGTTCCATCCGGTGGGCGTCCGCGCGGGTGAAGCCCGGGCGTTCGTCGTCGGTCGGGTCCGCGTTCGACAGGCGGAGCAGGTGTTCGGCCGTCGCGGGCGCGTCGATGAGCACGCGTGCGGCGGTGGGGTGTTCGGGGACGTCCTGGGCCACGCCTCGGGCGGTGAGCACGCAGACGGGTGCGCCGTCGTCCAGGAGCAGCGCCAGCCGCTGCGCGGGCAGGTCGAGTTCCAGCGGGAGGTAGGCCGCGCCGGTCTTGAGGACGGCGAACAGGGCCGCGACCATGTCGGGTGTCCGGGGGAGTGCGAGGGCGACCACCCGCTCGGGTCCCGCGCCGTGGGCGGCGAGCAGCCGGGCGATGCGGTTGGCCCGGGCGTTGAGTTCCCGGTAGGTCCAGGTTGCGGCGTCCGGGGTGCCGGGCCGGAACACCAAGGCCACGGCGTCGGGTTCGGCGGCGGCGCGCTCCTCGAGGAGTTCCGCGACGGTGACGTTCGGCAGGTCGTGGCCGGTGGCGTTCCACGTGGTCAGCGCCTGGTCGTGCTCGGCCGGGGACAGCAGGCCGATCCGGGCGCACGCGGCGTCCGGGACGTCCGCGAAGCCGGCCAGCACCCGGACGAACCGGTCCGCCAGCAGTTCGACCTCGTCGCGGTCGAAGGCCCCGGTGTGGAACATCGCGCGCAGGGTGGTCTCGGCGCCGGGGGTCACCACCATCGAGACCGGGTAGTGCGTGGCGTCGCGGACTTCGTGTCCGCGCACCCGCAGGGCGCCGTCCGGGCCGTACCGGGTCGCGGTGTCCGGGAGCGGCAGGTTCTGCACCACGAAGAAGGTGTCGAACAGCGCTCCCAGGCCGGTGGCCGCCTGGAGTTCGGCCAGCCCCGGTTCGGGGTGGTCGAACAGCTCGGACTTCTCGTCGTGTACCCGGCGCCACAGTGCCCGTGGCGACTCGCCCGCGCGGACCCGCACCCGTACCGGCACGGTGTTGAACAGCAGGCCGACGGTGGTCTCCACGCCGGCCACGTCGGGGTGGCGGCCGGACACCAGGGCACCGAACACGCAGTCGTCGCGGCCGGTCAGGCGGGCGAGCAGCAGCCCCCAGGCGCACTCGTAGACCGTGCCGAGCGTGACACCGGCTTCCCGGGCCCGGGCGGCCAGGCGCTCGGTCAGGTCGGCGGGGAGAGTCCGGACGAACTCCTCGGCGGACGCGGCGGACGCCGCGGCCCCGCCGTCCGCGTCGTGGCCCGCGGGCGCGAGCCGGGTCGGCTCGGCGATCCCGTCGAGGTACGCGGCCCACACGGCGCGGGACCGCTCGGCGTCGCGCTGCCGCAGCCAGTCGAGGTAGGTGCGGAACGGTGTGGTGGGGCGCCGGAGTTCCCGCTGCGCGTCGGTGTAGGCGGCGAGCAGCGACGTGAGCACCACTCCGCTGGACCAGCCGTCGATCAGCAGGACTTGGGACGTCATCACCAGACGGTGCGTGCCGGCGCCGGTGCGGGCGAGCCCGAAGCGGATCAGCGGCGGCCGGGCGGGATCCCACGGGCGGTCGCGTTCCGCGGCCGCGAAGGCGTCGAAGGCCGCGTCCGGTTGCGGATCGGCGTCGGCGTCGGCGGCGGCGGACGGTGCCTCGGTGAGGTCGGTGTACCGGAACGGCAGTTCCCACCGCTGCGGAATCACCTGCACGGTGGTGTCGTCGAGCGGGACGAATCCGGCGCGGAGGTTCGGATACTTCTCCAGCACGGCGCGGACCGCGTCGGCCATCGCCGCCGGGTCGACCGGGCCGTCAAGGTCGAGGACGACCTGCTGGGTGTAGATCCCCTGGGCGGTGTCGTCGGCCAGGTCCATGAGGAAGTGGAACAACAGGCCCTCTTGCAGCGCCGACAGCGGCAGCACGTCGGCGACGCCCGCGCCGCCCAGCGCCCGGTCGAGTGCGCGGAGCTGCTCCGGGGCGAGGCCGGGGGCCGCGGCGGCGCCGTGGGCGGCCTCGGGTGACGCTTCGTCCGCGGTGGCCCGGTTGGCCGCCGCGGTCCGCGCGAGCGCGGCCACGGTCGGGTGGCGGAACACGTCGCGGACCGTGAACGGCAGCCCGGCCGTCCGGGCCCGGGAGGCGAGCAGGGTGGCGCCGATGCTGTCGCCGCCGAGGGTGAAGAACCCGTCGTCGACACCGACGCGCGGCAGGCCGAGCACCGCGGCGAACACCTCGGCCAGGGCGGCTTCTTCGGGTGTGCGCGGGGCGGTGTGCGGGCCGGTCGGCGCGAGGTCGGCGGCGGAATCGGGCAGCGCGGCCCGGTCGGTCTTGCCGTTCGGCAGGAGCGGGAGTGCGGCCACGAGCACCACGACCGCGGGGACCAGGTGTTCGGGCAGCCGGTCGACCAGGTGTGTGCGCAGCGCTTCCGCGTCGGGGGCGGCGGCGGCCGGGTCGGGGACCGCATAGGCCACCAGACGCGGTGTGCCGGACGCGGCCCGGCGGACGGCGACCACGGCGGCGGCGACGTCCGGGCGCGCGGTCAGGCACGCTTCGATCTCGGCGGGCTCGATGCGGACGCCGCGGATCTTGACCTGGTCGTCCGTCCGGCCGAGGAACTCCAAGGCACCGTCGGCGCGTCGGCGGACCAGATCGCCGGTGCGGTACATCCGGGTCCCGGGAGGACCGAACGGCGACGCGGTGAACCGCGATGCGGTCAGCCCCGGACCCCCCAGATAGCCGTCGGCCAACTGGGCGCCGGTCAGGTAGAGCTCGCCCGGCACCCCGGCCGGGACCGGCGCCAAACGCCCGTCCAGCACCAGCGCGCCGGTGTTCCACACGGGAGCGCCGATCGGCACCGTCCGCGCGTCTTCGGCGCCGTCGTCGGCGGGCGGGGTCCACGAGGTCGCGGTGATGGCCGCCTCGGTGGGGCCGTACGTGTTGTGCGGCCGGACGCCGAGCACCTGCGCGGCCCGCCGGGCGACCCCCGGCGGCAGCGCTTCGCCGCCGCACAGCAGCAGCCGCAGCCGGGCACCGGACGCCTGCGCCCGGCCGGCGGGCGGCCACTCGGCAAGCAGCGCGTCGAGCATCGGCGGGACGAAGTGCGCCGCGGTCACGCCCTGCTCGTCCATGAGCCGGGCGAGGTAGGCGGCATCGCGCTGGCCGCCGGGCTCGGCGACCACCACCGTCGCCCCGGCCGTGAGCGGCCAGAACGTCTCCCAGATCGCCACGTCGAATCCGGCGGGCGCCTTGTGCAGGAACCGGTCGCCGACAGCCAACGGGAACGCGTGCTGCACCCACG
This sequence comes from Uniformispora flossi, assembly GCF_049534875.1. Lineage (NCBI taxonomy): Bacteria > Bacillati > Actinomycetota > Actinomycetes > Kitasatosporales > Streptomycetaceae > Uniformispora > Uniformispora flossi. The sequence goes on along the minus strand of NZ_JBMULZ010000013.1, from coordinate 170,167 downwards.
CGAGCTGGTTCGCGAGGGCACGGTGGGACACGACCACCCCCTTCGGCCGTCCCGTCGAGCCGGAGGTGTACAGGACGTACGCCGGATCGCCGGCCGTCGCCGGGGAACCGCCGGTCGTCGGCGGCGCCGCGTCCGCCGGGAACGCCGCCACCGCGGGATCGTCGACGGCGATCACCCGGACACCGGATCCGGCGAACCGGGCGGCGTCGCCCGACGTGGTGACAACGCACCGGGGCGCCGCGTCGGCGAGCATGTCCGCCAACCGCGCATCCGGATGCTCCGGGTCGAGCGGCAGATAGGCCGCGCCGCTGCGCAGCACGCCCAGCAAGGCGGCGACGAGCGCCGTGGAGCGCGGCACGGCGACCGCGACGACGGCCCCCGCGCCGATGCCTTTGGCGGCCAGCAGACCGGCCAGGCGGTCGGCGTTGCCGAGGAGTTCGCGGTAGCGGACCTCCGTGCCGTCCGGCCCGACCAGGGCGACGGCCTCGGGTGTGGCGCGGGCTTGCGCGGCGATGCGTTCGTCGACGGGGAGGTCCGGGACGGGATGCGCGGTCGGCGTTGCCGTCAGGGCGGCGTGCTCGTCCGGGGTGAGAATGCCCAGCGCGGACACGGGTGTGCCGGCGGCCGCGGCGGCGTCGGCGAGGAGCCGCACCAGCCGGTCGAGGAGGTCGGCGACCGTGCCGTGGTCGAAACGATCGGCGGCGTAGCCCGCCTGGATGCGGATCCCGTCGCCGTCGGTCTCCACGCAGCGCAGGTCGAGGTCGAACATCGCCGCGCCGGTCGGCGGCGGATATGCCGCGGCCTCGATCCCCGGCAGCGCAAGCCGGACTTCGTCGGCCCGGTGATGCGCCACCGACACCTGGAACAGCGGATGGCGGCCCAGTACCCGCGGCGGGGCCAGCCGGTCGACGACCCAGGCGAAGGGCACGTCCGCGTGGGCGAACGCGGCCCGCGAGGTGTCGCGGACCCGGTCGAGCAGCGTGCCGAACGCCGGGTCGCCGCGCAGGTCCGCGCGCACGACCACGGTGTTGACGAACAGCCCGACGACGTCGTGCAGGTCCTCGTCGGTGCGCCCCGCGACCGGCACGCCGAGGGCGATGTCGTCCCCGGCGCCCATCCGGTGCAGCAATGCGGCGACACCCGCCTGCAGGACCGCGGCCGGTCCGACGCCGTGGGCGCGGGCCAAGGACCGCAGCGCGGCGGTCACCGTGGGCGGGACCAGTGCCTCGGCGACGCCGCCGCGCAGTGTGGGGTCGGCGGGGCGGGGCCGGTCGGCGGGCAGCGCCGCCTCGTCCGGCAGGCCGTCCAGCGCCTTGGACCAGAAGTCGAGCCGGCGCACCGCGATGTCCGTCGCCGACCCGGCGTCGGCGCCCAGGAGCGCGCGCTGCCACGCCGTGTACTCGGCGTAGGTGACGAGGGCGGGCGCCGCCACTGCGGACGGTGCGGTGCCGGCGGCCCGGGCCGTGTACGCGGCGGCGAGGTCGGCCAGCAGCGGCCCGTACGACCACCGGTCGGCGGCCGTGTGGTGCAGCGTGAGCACCAAGTGGGTCGCGTCGGAGGCGGCGAACACGGCCGCCCGCACGGGGAGGTCGTCGGCGAGCCGGAACGGCCGGGCCACTGCGGCAGCGGTCTCCGCGGCCAGTCGCGTCCCCGGTTCCCCGGCGAGGTCCACCACGTCACAGCGCAGCCGGGTGGCCGCTTCGGCGGGAGAAAGGACCCGCTGGACGGGCAGGTCGCCGTCGTCCGCGACGAGCAGCGTACGCAGCGCCTCGTGCCGTCCCACCACGTCCGTCAGAGCGGCGCGGAGCGCGGCGAGGTCCACGGTGCCGGTCAGCTTGAGCCCCAGCGGCAGGTGGTAGGCCGCCGACGGCCCGCGCAGCTGCTCCTCCAGCCACAGCCCGGCCTGGGCGAACGACGCCGGGACCGGGTCGGGCAGTTCGGTGCCGCGCACCGGAGGACGGGCCGGCGCCGCCCGCGCGGCCGCGGCGGCGAGGGCGTGCGGGGTCGGCGCACGGAAGACGTCCGCAAGCGACACCTCCACGCCCAGGACGGCGCGCACCCGGTTGGCCAGCCGCGCGGCCAGCAGCGAATGCCCGCCGAGGGCGAAGAAATCGTCGTCCGGGCCGACCTGCGGCACGCCCAGCAGGTCCGCGAACAGCGCACAGACCGACGCTTCGCGGGCGTCCACCGGAGCCCGCCCGGCCGGCCCGCCGTCGCCGGGACGCGGCCGCGGCAGCGCCCTGCGGTCGACCTTTCCGCTGGCGTTGCGGGGGAGTTCGGTGAGGACCGTGAACGTCGCCGGGAGCATCGCGGACGGCACCAGCGCGGCGAGCGCGGTGCGCACGTCGCCGATCTCCAGGGTGTGCCCGTCCGCCGGGACGAGATACGCGGCCAGCGCCCGCGCGCCGTCGCCGCCCGCGACCGGGGCGACCGCGGCCCGCGCCACGCCGGGCAGGTCCAGCAGGCGCGCCTCGACCTCGCCGGGCTCCACGCGAATGCCGCGGATCTTCACCTGCTGGTCGGTGCGGCCGAGGAACCACACCGCGCCGTCCGCGTCCCGGCGCACCCGGTCGCCGGTGCGGTACATGCGGGTGCCGGGACCCGCGAACGGGTCCGGCAGGAACCGCTCCGCGGTCGCGGCCGGGCGGCCGAGGTAGCCGCGGGCGAGGCCGCTGCCCGCGAGGTACAGCTCGCCGGGCACGCCATCCGGGACCGGGCGGAGCGCCGCGTCCAGCACGTACGCGCGGGTGTTGGCGATGGGACGGCCGATCGGGACGGATCCGGCCGCGGTCCGCGCGTGCGCGAGGCTGTCGCCGGCGGCTTCGGAGCAGCCGTACAGGTTGACGATCCCGGCGTCCGGCCATCGGGCGGACACCGCGTCCGCCAGCGCCGCGGGCAGCGCCTCGCCGGAGCTGATCCAGGTGGTGACGGAAGCGAGCGAGCCGGGGGCCGCGGTGTCCAGGAGCGTGGCGAGCAGGCTCGGCACGACCGTCACGACCTGGACGCGGTGCCGGTCCACGAGCGCGGCGAGCGCCGCGGGATCGGCCGCGGTCGCGTCGTCGGCGACGACGACGGTGTCCCCGGCCACCAGCCCGCCGAGGAGCTCGGTGGTGCCGTCGATGAACGCCAGCGCACTCTTGGCGACCCGCACGCGCGGGGCATCACCGCGCCCCCACCACAGCCGGTTCGCGAGCGCGGCCTGCGTGCCGACAACGGCCTTGGGGCGGCCGGTGGATCCGGAGGTGAAGATCACGTAGGCGGCGGCGTCGGGCGGCGCCGGGCACGCCGGAGCCGCGAACACCGCGGCGGCGGACGGCCCGTCTATCCGGACGCGGGGGATGCCGTCCGGCACCGGCAGGTCGGCCGGCGTGGCGGCGTCGCACAGCACCGCGTCGGGGCGCGCGTCGCCCAGCATGAGCGCGGTGCGTTCGTGCGGCTGATTGAGGTCGAGCGGCAGGTAGGCGGCACCGGCGCGGAGCACGGCGAGCAGCGCCGCGGGGAGATCCGCGGAGCGGGAGAGGGCGAGAGCGATCACCGGTTCGCGGCGCCCGCCCGCGGCGCCGGACGCCGTCCCGAGTGCACCCTGCGGCAGCAGCGCGCGGATCTCGTCGGCGCGTGCGCCGAGTTCGCGGTAGGTCAGGGCGCGGTCTGCGATCACGGCGACCGCCTCGGGGGCCGCGGCGATCCGGCGGTCGATCAGCGCGGCCACGCCGCCGTCGGGCACCGGCACCGGGTCGGGTTGGGCGGGCGGGGCGACCGCGTCGAGCAGCGCGAGAGGGGTGTCCGGGGCGTCGAGCGCCGAGGCGAGCAGTGCTTCGAGGTGCGCCAGCAGGACGTCGACGCTGTGGGGAGCGAGCAGGCCCTGCCGGTAGGTAGCTTCCACGACGAGGGAACCGGGGCGCAGGAAGCATTCCAACGCCAAGTCGAACTGCGTCGTCCCGTTGTGGATGTGACGCCATGCCGCTGTCACGCCGGGGAATTCCGGCGCCGCGAGTTCGTGGGCGAGGAGCCCGAACATGACGTCGAACAGTGGCGTCCGGCCCGGGCTTCGCGCGGGACGCACGGCGTCGAGGACCCGGTCGAAGGGCACCTCCTGGTGGGCGAAGGCGCCGGAACAGGTCTCCGCCGTCCGGCCAACGAGCTGACGGAACGTCAGAGTCGGAGTCCGGCCCGCCGGTTCGGCGGTGTCGCAGCGCAGCACGACGGTGTTGTTGAAGTTGCCGATCAGGCGGGCCGCCTCCGCACGGCTGCGGTCCATCGTCAGGGTGCCGATCGGCAGGTCGTCGGCGCCGGTGTGCCGGTGCAGCACGGCGGCGAACGCGGCGAGGGCCGCGGTGAACGGCGTGGTGCCCGCCTCCGTCGCGAACGCGGCCAAGTAGTGCGCGAGTTCGGGAGCGAAGTGGCGGGTCCGGCGGCCGCCGCGTTCGTCTCCGACAGGCGGCCGGGGACCGTCCGCGGGCAGTTCGGCGGCCTCGGGGAGCGATGCGAGACGCTCGTGCCAGAAGGCGACGCCCTCCGCGTCGGCACCGGCCTCCGGCGCGGCGTTGTCGCGGGCCCGCTCCCAGGTGGCGACGTCCGCGTACTGGATCTTCGGGGCGGCCGGAAGAACCGAGCCTTCCGCGGTCGCCCGGTAGAGCGCGGCGAGATCCCGGGACAGCACGCCCCAGGTGCCGCCGTCCCACGCGATGTGGTGCACGACCTGGACCAGCGCGTGGCGGTCGGCGGCGAACCGCAGCAACTCCCAGCGCACGGGCTGGTCGTGGGCGAGGTCGAAGGGCCGCGAGGCAAGCTCCGCCGCGGCGGCGTCGGCCACCTGCACCCACGCGTCCGCGGGTATCGCGGTGAGGTCCCGCAGCGGGACGTCGAGCCGGGGGACCTCCGCGACGATCTGGCGGGGCTCGCCGTCGTCCGCCACCCGGTAGACCGTGCGCAGCACTTCGTGCCGCACGACGAGCGCGTGCAGCGCGGTCCGCAGCGCCCCGGCGTCCAGCGGGCCGGCCAGGTCGACGACGAGGCAGCCGTTGTACGACGTGCTGCCGGGGTGTGCTTGGTGGTGCAGCCACAGACTGCGCTGCGCGTACGACAGCGGGGCCGGGCCGAGGGCCCGATCGCGGGCCGGGATTCCGCCGCCGGCGTTTCCGCCGAGACCCTTCCCGGCGAGCAGACGCTTCATCAGTTCCCGGCGGCGGTCGGCCGGTTGGCCGTCCCGAGCGGAGGTTTCCTGTCGCAACGTGCCGCCTCCTGGGCGCACCCGGCCCGCCGCACCGGGCGGCGGGGAGAACTTCGGAAAGCCTTGCCTTAGTTAGGTTTGCCTACCCTATATTTGTGACGCCTGCGTGGGGTGTCAACCCACTGCCCGCGGGCTGGACCATTGCCGGGCGGAAGGGGAACACGGTGGACTGGAGCGTCGGCGCCATACGCGGCGAGGTGGCCGAACTACTCGAATGCGCACCCGACTCGGTGCCCGTCGACGGCAACCTCATCGAGCACGGGCTCGACTCGCTCCGGCTCATGCGGCTGGCCGGCGGGTGGCGGCGCCGCGGCGCGGAGATCACCTTCGCGGAACTTGCCGAGCACCCCAGCATCGCCGCCTGGGCCGGGCTCCTGGCCGCCGCCGCGGCCGGTCCCGCCGACGCCGACGCGCCGGCGGCGACCGTCGCGCCGGGTGCCGCGGGAGCGGACGGCGGCACGGCCGATGCGGACCCGCCGACGGATCCGCACGCACCCTTCCCGCTCGCCGCGATGCAGCACGCGTACTGGGTCGGACGCGGCGACGACCAGGTCCTCGGCGGCGTGGCGGCCCACCTCTACACCGAGTTCGACCGGCCCGCCGACGCCCGGGACCCGCTGGACCCGGCGCGGCTGGAGACCGCGGTCCGCGCCCTCGCCGCCCGGCACCCGGCGCTCCGCACCCGCATCACCCCCGACGGCCTGCAGCAGGTCCTCGCCGCACCCCCCGGGCCGCTGCTCACCGTGGAAGACCTGCGCGGCCTCGCCCTCGAGGCGGCCGCCGCCCGGCTCGCCGAACTGCGCGACGCCTGCTCGCACCAAATGCTCGACATCGAAGCCGGGCGCGTGTTCGACATCCGCCTCACCCTGCTGCCCGACGGCGCGACCCGGCTGCACGTCGACGTCGACATGGCGGCCGCCGACGCGCTCAGCTTCCGCCTCCTCCTCGCCGACCTCGCCGCGCTCTACGCCGCACCCGGCACGCCCCTTCCCCCGCTGGCGTACGACCACCGCGCCTACCTCGCCGACCGGCCGCCGCTGCGCGCCGCCGCCGCGGCCCGGGCCCGCGCGCACTGGGACGCCCGCCTGGCCGACCTGCCCGGCGCCCCCGACCTGCCGCTGCGCGCCGAAGCCGAACGCGGCGACCCGGCCCGGGTCACCCGCCGCCACCTCTGGCTCGCGCCCGACGACAAGCAGCGGTGGCTGGAGCGCGCCCACCGGCAGGGCGTCACCCCGGCGATGGCACTGGCCGCGGCCTTCGCCCATGTGCTCGCCGGGTGGACCGCCGAACCGCACTTCCTGCTGAACCTCCCGCTGTTCGACCGCGAAGAGATCCACCCCGACGTGCCCCGCCTGGTCGGCGACTTCACGGGCTCCGTGCTGCTGGACAGCGACCTGGGCCGGCCCGGCACCTTCCTCGACAGCGCCCGTGCGCTCCAGGCCCGGCTGCACGACGACGCCGCACATGCCGACCGCGCCGGACTGGAGGTGCTGCGCGACCTCTCCCGGGCCCGCGGCGGCCAGGTCGTCGCGCCCGTCGTCTACACCAGCGCGCTCAACCTGGGCGAACTGTTCGCCGACGACGTCCGCGCCTTGTTCGGCGAGCCCGAGTGGATCATCTCGCAAGGCCCGCAGGTGCTGCTCGACGCCCAGGTCACCGAAGTGCGCGGCGGACTCCTCGTCAACTGGGACATCCGCGAGGAACTCTTCGCGGACGGCGTCGCGGACGCCATGTTCGACGCCTACCGCACCGTGGTCACCCGCCTCGGCGCCCCCGACGCCGACTGGGACCGGCCGATCGGCGACCTCCTGCCGGACACCCAGCGCACGGTGCGCGCCCGGGCCAACGCCACGACGGCCCCCCGCAGCCGGCGGCGGCTCCACGACCCGTTCTTCACCCGTGCCCGCACCCGGCCCGACGCCCTCGCGGTCGTCGCCGGATCCGACGTGCGCTGGACTTACGGCGACCTCGCCGACCGCGCGCTGCGCGTCGCCGCCGCCCTGACCGCCCGCGGCATCGGCCGGGGCGACACCGTCGCTGTCACCCTTCCCAAGGGTCCCGACCAAGTCCTGGCGGTGCTGGGCGTGTTGGCGGCGGGAGCGGCGTACGTCCCGGTCGGTGTCGAACAGCCCGCGGCACGCCGGGCGCGGATCCACGCCACCGCGGGAGCCCGCCTCGTCCTCGACGCGGACGGCGGCACCGGAGCGTCCCCGCGCGCGGCGGCGATCGCCCTCGCCGAGGCCGCCCGGCACGCCGAGCCGCTCGCCGCACCGGCCGCCGGGGACGAACGGGACGCCGCGTACATCCTCTTCACCTCCGGCTCCACCGGCGAGCCCAAAGGCGTCGAACTCCCGCACAGCGCCGCCGTCAACACCATCGACGACCTCGTCGCCCGGTACGCGCTCGGACCGGACGACCGCACGCTGGCCCTGTCCGCCCTCGACTTCGACTTGTCGGTCTTCGACATCTTCGCGCCCTTCGCGGCGGGCGGCGCCGTGGTGCTGCCACAGGCCGACGAACGGCACGAACCGGCCTACTGGCTGCGCCAGTTGAGCGACCACGGGGTCACCGTGCTCAACTGCGTGCCGGCGCTCCTCGCGATGCTGCTGACCGCCGCCGAGGACGGCGCCGACCGGATCTCCGACACATTGCGCGTCGTCCTCCTCGGCGGGGACTGGGTCACCACCGACCTGCCCGGCCGCCTGCACGCCCAGGTCCCGGCCTGCCGGTTCGCCGGACTCGGCGGCACCACGGAGACCGCCATCCACTCCACGCTGTACGAAGTCCCGCCCGGCTCCCGGCTGCCCGCGTGGTGGCGTGCGGTGCCCTACGGCCGGCCCCTCGCCAACGTGCGCTGCCGCGTGGTCGACACCCTCGGCCGCGATCGGCCCGACCACGTCCCCGGCGAACTGTGGATCGGCGGTGACGGCGTCGCCCTCGGATACCGCGGCGACCCGGCGCGCACCGCCGACCGGTTCGTCGAACACGACGGCGAACGCTGGTACCGGACGGGCGACTTGGCGCGCTATCTGCCGGACGGGACGCTGGAGTTCCTCGGCCGCCGCGACCATCAGGTGAAACTCCGCGGCTACCGCATCGAACTCGGGGAGATCGAAGCCGCGCTCGCCGCGGTCCCCGGCGTCCGGCAGGCCGCGGCCGGCGTGGTCGGCACGCCGGGCCGGGCCCTGGCCGCCGCGGTGGTGGCGGAGCCGGGGCTGACGGAGAAGCAGATTCTCGCGGTGGTGCAGGAGTTGCTTCCGCCGCACATGCTTCCGGACACGGTGGCGGTGCTCGCCGGACTCCCGCTGACGCGCAACGGCAAGACCGACCGGGCGGCTCTGGCCGCGCTGTGGGAGCGCGGCCGGGGCGGCCTCGCCCACCGGCCGCCGCAGGGGCCGGTCGAGGAAGTCGTGGCGGCCGTGTGGCGCGAGGTCTTGAGCCGCGCGGGCACGGCACCGGCAGTGGTCGGCCGCGACGACGACTTCTTCGCGCTGGGCGGGGATTCGGTGCTCGCCACCGCGGCCGTCGGTCGTCTCCGCGAAGCACTCGACACCGACGGCCTGTCGGTCCGAGCCCTGCTCGCCACCCGCACGGTCGCCGCCCTCGCCGCCCGGCTCGTCGCGGAGGAGGGGGAACCGGGGCGCACCGCCGCGGTCGCCGAGGTGTACCTCGCGGTCGCGGCGATGAGCGACGAGGAGGTGGAGGCGGCGTTGGGGTGAGGCGGGCGGCCGGGTGGGGGGTGTGCCCTGGCCGGTGCTTTCGGTGCACCAATGCGGTCGGCCATGTCGCGCCGCCTGTCCGACCGCCGATCGGATGGGGCGCCGAAGCCGCTTTCGCTGCCTCGGACTTGTCGGCGGACAGGGGTCCGTCGGCCCATCGGTGCCCCGGTCTCGGCTTCGCCTCCACCTGCCGATGCGGTGCGGAGCCGCCGGGTCGCTCAGCCGCGTGGCCCGTGCGGTCTCGCGTCGTGCCTGAGGGTGCCGGGGCGGTCTCCCGCGCCCGCGGCAGCCGCCGTCCGGTCCGCCACCGGCCCCGAGTGCTCCGACCCGCCCACCGTCCGCGTCCTTCCCTTCCGCCGCCTTCCGCCCGGCGTCCGACACCCCTCTTCCGGCACCGCTCCGCCGACGCCGGTGCCCCCCGTCACCAGCCCGCACAAGCCAGCAAAGGACAACTCCCGATGCCTTCCGCCGCCGCACCCGATGCCGAGCCGACCCTCGGATCCGAACTCCTCGACGGCTGCACTCCGTGGCCCGCCGACGCCGCCGCCCGCTACCGCGCGGCCGGATACTGGCGCGGCGACACCCTGGGGGAGCTGCTGCGGGGGTGGGCCTTGCAATGGCCCGAGCGGACGGCTCTCGTCGACGACGCCGGGCGGACGTCGTTCGCCGAACTCGACCGGCGCGCCGACCGGACCGCGGCCGGGTTCGCCCGTCTCGGCATCCGGCCGCGCGACCGGGTCCTCGTCCAACTGCCCAACACCGCCGACTTCGTCGTCGTGCTGTTCGCACTCGCACGCCTCGGCGCGGTGCCGGCGCTGTGCCTCCCCGCGCACCGGGCCCACGAGATCGGACACCTCGCGGAGCTGTCCGAAGCCGTCGCCTACGTGGTCCCCGACACCCACGCCGGCTTCGACCACCGTGCGCTGGCCGGCGAGATCCGCACGCGGGTGCCGTCGCTGCGGCACGTCGTCGCCGCCGGCGAGCCCGGACCCGACGCGCTCGCCTTGGCCTCCGTCGACGCGGACCCGGCCGGCCTGCCCCCGGGCCCGCGACCGCACGACGTCGCCCTCCTGCTCGTGTCCGGCGGGACCACCGGGCTGCCCAAACTGATCCCGCGGACCCACGACGACTACGCCTACAACGCCCGCACCAGCGCCGAAGTCTGCGAACTCACCTCCGGAGACGTGTACTTGGCGGTCCTGCCCGCTGCCCACAATTTCCCGCTCGCCTGCCCGGGCATCCTCGGCATCCTCGGAGTCGGCGGCACCGCGGTGCTCGCCTCGGGACCGAGCCCGGACGCGGCGTTCCCGCTCATGGAACGCGAGAAGGTCACCGTCACCGCCGTCGTGCCGCCGATCGCCGACCTGTGGAGCCAGATGTGGGAGTGGGAGCCCGGCGACCGCTCCGCGCTGCGGCTGCTCCAGGTCGGCGGCGCGCGCCTGCCCGCCGCGCTGGCCCGCGAGTTGGGCCCGGGGCTGGGGTGCCGGGTGCAGCAGGTCTTCGGGATGGCGGAGGGGCTGCTCAACTACACGCGGGCGGAGGACGGGGACGACCTCGTCGCAGAGACCCAAGGGCGGCCGCTCAGCCCCGACGACGAGGTGCGGATCGTCGACGGCGACGGTGCCGACGTCGCCGACGGGGAGATCGGGGAACTGCTCACGCGGGGCCCGTACACGATCCGCGGCTACTACCGGGTGCCCGAGCACAATGCGAACGCGTTCACACCGGACGGGTACTACCGCAGTGGCGACTTGGTGCGGCAATTGCCGTCCGGGCACCTCGTCGTCGAGGGGCGGGTGAAGGAGGTCGTCAACCGGGGCGGCGAGGGCGTGCCGGCCGGGGAACTCGAAGAGCAGCTGGCGGCGCACCCCAAGATCCGCCAGGCGGCGGTCATCCCGCTCCCGGACAAGGTCCTCGGCGAACGGGTCTGCGCGGTCGTCGTCCCCGCCGACCCGGCGGACCCGCCGACGCTGCCGGACGTCAAGACGTTCCTCACGACCGCGGGCTTGGCGCCGTACAAGATGCCGGACATCCTCCGCGTCGCCCCGGACCTGCCCCGCACCCCCGTCGGCAAGATCGACAAGCGCACCCTCGCGGAGTCGGCGGGGGAGCCGGGGGTGGGGTAGCGGGATGGCGTGAGCGCCACGACTGGACGGGACCGCGCGCCGTACGGGGCTCTTGTGGCGCTGACATGCACAGATTCCCGTAATCGGCAGCGGATGATCGAAGATGACTTGAGACGCCTTGATTTGAAGGGAAACGTTCCATTATTTGCCGTTGCGCAGCTACCTTTGCGTCGTTGGTACGGCATGGCTCTCTGGAAATCACCGTGCCGACTGGGGGAGTGGATGCTGGTCCCTCGCGCCGCTCTGCCCGCCAAGTCGCGCTGCGCGCGCCTCGAACGCGGGGGCGAGAGCGTCCTGCTTCGCTACTGTTCCGCGGACATCGAGAAGTTCGCCGCGGACATGCTTGTGCTGGAGGGCGACTACGCGCGCCGTCTCCGCCCGTTCGCGGGCAGTCCTACTCTCTCGAGTGAATGAGCGAGTCGTCCCCTGTACGGCTACGACTACGCCCCCTTCGACCAGTCCATCGTGTGGCTCCCTCCGCGTCGCGAGGCGGGCGGATCGGCAGCGGGCAAGCCCGAGTTCGACGGTTCCCTACAGACAGAACAGGACCAGCATCGTGATATCGGGACCGACTCTTCCCGACTGCCGGACGGGTCGCACGGTGACGCCCACGCCACCGTCCCCCTGCAGATCGGCCGAGGCCGCCCCCGGAGCCACCGCCGACCCCGTCGGCGATGGCCCGACGGCCCGGCCGAACCGATCGCGGACCGGCGCGGCCTGACCTGGCTCAGCCGCACGCTGATGGTGGTGAACGTCGCACTGGTCGCGCTGGTCGCCGTCCTCGGCGCGATGGACACGCTGGAGCCGTTGAGGCAGACGTCCGCGCACCGCACCCCCTCGCGATGGTGGCCCGTCCTCGTCTACGGCCCTTGGGCGGTCGCGGCGTTGTCGATCCTGCGGGCGGGCATCTACCGCCGCCACGCACTGCATTCCTGGATCGTCGTCCTGACCTTCGCTGCTCTGTCCATGGCACTGTCCGTCCCCTACGCCTCCACCGACGCGCGTGCCGTCGTCGCCGCGGTCCTGCCCGCCACGGCCATGACGGCCTGCCTCCACCAGCTCGTACGCCAAACCACGCTCACCCGCCCGCCCTTGACCAAGATCCCGGCACAGCGCCGCTGGCGGCCCTAGCCGAGGACTCGGCCACGGCAGGGGCCCGCAGCACGGCGCGGCGTCCGTCGGCGGTGCCGACGGACGTCGGCTGCCGCGTCGGTCGACCAGGTCGACCAGGTCGACCAGGTCGACCAGGCCGACCAGGCCGACCAGGCCGAACCGGCCGGGCGCCGCGCCGTGTTCGTGGTTCAGCCACGGAGCCGTCCGCGGTAGCCGACCGGGCCTTCGCCGGGGAACTGCGCGGTCCCCGGAAAGTTGTTGCCGCCGTCGAAGAACGTCACCGAGCCCCGCAGTCGACCACGAGCGGCTGGTGCGCGCCCGCACCACTCCGCCCACCGCCCCGGACAGGATCCGACCGTGTGTTGTGTGCGGCATCGCACACATCACCCGAGCGGTCGAGCTTTCCCTTTGCGCCGCCGGAGCCTCACGAGGGGGTGCGCACGGCGAGCAGGGCGATGTCGTCGTGGCCGTCGCCGGGGTGATGGGCGGCGAGCGTGCGGCAGAGATGGTCAAGGGGTTCGTCGGCGTGGGCGGTGGCGAGGGCCGCCAGGGCGTCGAGGCGGTTGTCGAGGCTGTGGGCGGGGTGTTCGACCAGCCCGTCGGTGAAGAACAGCACGGTCGCGTCGGCAGGGAGCGGGAAGGTGTGGTCCGGTCGCGGTTGGTCGGGGTCGACGCCGAGGGGCAGTCCCGGGTCGGCGTCCAGGTAGCGGGGGCCGTCGCGGGTGAGGAGGAGCGGCGGCGGGTGCCCGGCATTGCTCCAGTGCAGGGTCCACGGGCTTCCGGCGGGTTCGATGCGGGCCAGGCAGGCGGTCGCGGGCGGCAGGTCGGTGATGGCGTGGATGGTGCGGTCGAGCTGGGTGAGGACCGCGCTGGGCGGGGTGCGCAGGTCGTAGAGCAGGGCGCGGAGCATGCTGCGGATCTGGGCCATCGCGGCGGCGGCGTGCAGGTCGTGGCCGACGACGTCGCCGATCACCGTGGCGCAGACATGGTCCGGCAGCAGCACGGCGTCGTACCAGTCGCCGCCGATGTGCCCGGGAGCGGTGGCCGGTCGGTACACGGCGGCGGCGTCGAACGGGGCCAGGTCCGGCAGGGTGGGCAGGAGCAGGTGTTGGAAGCGTTCGGCGTCGGAGCGGATCCGGTCGACCAGCCTGGCGTTGTCGATGGCCACGCCCGCGGCACCGGCCAAGGCGGTGACGAGGGCTTCGTCCTGGGCGTCGAAGGGCCGTCCGTCGTGGCGGTCGGCCAGGTACAGGTCGCCGTAGACACGGCCGCGCACCCGGATCGCGACGCCAAGCAGCGTTTTCATCGGTGGATGGCCGGGCGGGAATCCGGCCGCGTCCGGATGTGCCGGGATGTCGTCGACGCGCAGGGGCTCGGGGCTGCGGATCAGGTGCCCGAGCAGCCCGCGCCCGTGCGGCAGCGGGATGCCGTCCAGGGCCTTCTTCTCCGCGTCGGTCAGCCCCATGGGGATGAACTGGGCCAGCAGACGGCCGTCCTCGTCCAGGATGCCCAGCGCGCCGTAGCGGGCGTCGACCAGCTCCATCGCGGTCGTGACGATGCGCCGCAGCACGGTGTCGAGTTCGAGATGCGAGCCGATCGCGGTGACCGCGTCCAGGAGGCCGTCCAGTTGGCCCCGGGCTTGTGCCAGCGCATCGACCAAAGGGCCGCTGCGCTCCGGCTCGGCGTCCCTCCGCGGCCGATCCCGGGCACTCTCGTCCGGAGCCATCGCACGATCCCGTCACCGGTTCTTCCCGGGCCGTCGGAACCCGGGGTCTGGCACGACGCGATCCCGTACCGCCGTCGGCGCACACGTGCGCCGCGCATACGAGACCTGCGAGGTGGGCTCCCTTCGCCGGCATTGTCCGGATCAGGTGGTGGAGGTCGCTGTCGGGTCTCTCGACCTTTCAGCCTCTCAGTCCGCTCACCTCGAACAGGGTCGGCGTGGAACCGTGGTTCCTCGTCGTCCACCTCGGTGGTCGAACTCCCTCGCTCGCCCCGCAGGCCACTTCTCACAGTACTCGCGCACCAAAAGGAATAAAACACCCATAGCGGATTGAAGTGGCGTTGCTTGTGCGGCTTCGGTGCGCTGCCCTACAGCTGGGTGGCGCACGAGCGCCGGCACCGGGGCGCCACCCTTACTCCGGGCCCGGTTGGCTGCTCCGGAGAGCCGTGTCGAGCTCGCGCAGCAGTTCCCCGACGCGGCCTCCGCCGGGCGGTGGCGGAGGATAGCGCCGGAGCACGTCGAGGACGCCCGGTGCCGCGCGGCGGCGGGCCTTGCCCACGTGCGCGGCGCCGACCGCCCGATGACCGCCCGCGGCCAGTTCGGCCGCCCGCGCCGCGTGGGCCGCCGCCCCGAGAATGTGCTTCACCTGATGGGCGTCCGCCAACGGATGCAAGTACGCGGCGGATGCCGCGCTCATGGCCGCCCGCGCCGCGTCGCCCGCAGCCGCGGTGTCCGCGTCTCGGGCCGCCTTGTGCGCCGCCCATGCGGTATCGCGCAGTGCCTTCCCGCGTTCGCCGCCCCGGGCGAACGTCCAGGCGGCGTCGATCGCGTCGCGCGGACGCGAGTCGGCCGGATGTGCGCCCTCGAAGATCTCCAGGACTTCCTGCGCGCTCACCGCGGCATAGCGGGTGACTTCACGAAGATCCTGCTTGCTCAGCACGATCGTGCGGGTGTCGTCGGCCACGAGGCGCATCCTCGCCGATGAGGCAGGGGTGCCGCCACCGAACCATCCGGCCGGTCAGTGGACGGGAGCCGGTTCCTTTCCGATCGAGGGCTTCCCCCCGCGCACCAGGAAGGAGACCGCGACCACCGCGAGCCCGAGGCACGCGCCCCACAGGAACGCATCCTGGATCCCGGTGGCCTGGGCCTCGACGGGCGTGGCCCCGGAGTCGGCGCTGCTCTTGGCGCTCTTCGTCATGACCGTGATGAAGAGGGCCGTGCCCGCGGCGCCGGCGAACTGCTGGAGCGTGTTGAGGATGGCGCTGCCGTGCGAGTACAGCTGGGCATCCAGCGACCCCAGCGCCGACGTCATCAGCGGGGTCATGGCGAAACCGATGCCCAGGCAGGTCAGGACGTGGGTCGCGATCACGTAGGCGAAGTGGGTGTCCGAGTCGATGGCGCTCATCATTCCGAGGCCGAGCGCCATGATCATGGTGCCGGGGATGACGAGGGGCCGGGGGCCGAAGCGGTCGGAGAGGCGGCCGACCACCGGTCCGCACAGCCCCATGGCCAGGCCGCCGGGCAGCAGGATCAGGCCGGTCTTGAGGGTGCTCAGGTCCCGCACCTTCTGAAGGTAGAGCGGCAGCAGGATGAGCGCGCCGAACAGGGCCGCCATGGCGAAGACCAGCACGATGATGCCGACGACGAACGAGCGCGTGCGGAACGCGCGCAGGTCCAGGAGTGCGGCGTCGTCGCGCTGGAGGCGCATCTGCCGCAGGACGAACAGCGCGAGTGTCGCCGCACCGATGACGAGCGGAACGGCGGGCGGGACCGGGGTGTGGCCGGCGGCCGACTCGCCGATGGCGCTCAGGCCGTAGATCAGACCGCCGAACGCGACCGCGGACAGCAGCACGGAGAGCACGTCGAATCGGACGGGCTTCGGCTCTCCGGCGTTGCGGACCATGAGCGCCCCGACGACGACCGCCAGGATCGCGATCGGCAGCAGGGACAGGAACAGCCAGCGCCAGCTGAGGGACTTCAGGATGAGTCCGGAGAACGTCGGGCCGATCGCCGGGGCGACGGCGATCACGATCGACACCAGGCCCATGGTCCGGCCGCGCCGGGCGACCGGCACGAGCGTCATGATCGTCGTCATCAGCAGCGGCAATATGAGCGCGGTCCCGGAGGCCTGGACGACGCGGGCGACGAGCAGCACGGCGAAAGCGGGGGCGACGCCCGCGAGGAGGGTGCCCGCGGCGAACAGCGAGGTCGCGGTCAGGAACACGGCCCGGGTGGTGAAGCGCTGGAGGATCAGCCCGCTCGTCGGGATGACCACGGCCATCGTGAGCAGATAGCCGGTGGTCAGCCACTGGGCGGTGGAGGCGTTGACGGAGAACTCGTCCATGAGCTTCGGCAGCGCGACGCTCATGACGGTTTCGTTGAGGATCATCACGAAGGCGGCCATGATCGGCAGGCCGATCGCGATCTTGATGTGGCGGGGCATCGCCGAGTCCGCCTCGGCGTACTCCTCGGTTGCCACTGCCGGACGGACACTTTGTTCCACGGGCGTGCTCGCCTTTCGTTCGTACGCGGTCGAGGCCACCGGCACCGTGCACAGACGTGGACCCGCAACCCCGCGAGAGGCAGTTTATGTCCGTGCTGTCAGTGACTGACAGCCGGGGTGCCGATCCCCGGAATCACCCCGTGCCGGATGCACGTAAATTTGTACGTATCAACTCTCTCTGGATGGCAGTCTCTGCCGTGGTTGTCTGCTGCTAACGTTCCGGTCATGAGCAGTCTGCGCGAACTGTCCCGGCAAGCCGTGCGCGACCGTATTGCCGAGGCCGCGGAGGCGCTGTTCCTCGCCAAGGGCTTCCACGAGACGACGGTCGACGAGATCGCGGCGGTCGTCGGCATGTCCCAGCGCAGCTTCTTCCGGTACTTCGCCTCGAAGGAGGCCGTCGTCCTGGAACGGTTCGAGCGGCAAGCCGAGGAACTGTTCGCCCAGCTGAACTCGCGTCCCCTGGACGAGCCGGAATGGGACTCGCTGCGGGCGTGCTTCGACGTCTTCGTCGCCCATCTCGCCGACGACACCCGTCCGGACCGGGCCACCCAGGAGATCATCGAGAGCTGCCCCTCCCTGCTCGCCGCGCAACTGGCGCGCGTGGACCGTCTGAAGGAGGACCTCGCCCAGCGCCTCGCCGCCCGCGCCGTCGCCCGGGACCCGAAGGCCCGCCCCGACACCTTGGTCCTGAACGCCTTGGTGGGCGCGGCGTTCGCGTGTGTCCAAGCGGCCGTCCGCCACACCCTGTGCGGCGACGACGACCCCGGGCAGCTGGGTGCCTCCCTCGACCACACGATGTGTGCGCTGCGGCCCGTCGGGCACGTCACCGTCGACCGCTGACGCCGCGCGCCGGCCTGTGCGCCAACCCGGCACCAACCCGCCGAGGCGGCACTCGCCCGATGGGTCACGTAGCCCCGGATACGTCGGGTGGGGGCCGCGCGCACGCGCCGGGCGTCAGCCCAACGGGCGACTTCCGCGCGGGGATTCGGGCGGGGGCCGTGTCCGGCTTGCTCGGCGCCGCGGGATTCCGCACGCTCGGTGGATGACTCTCACCGGACGCGAGCTGACCCTTCGCCACGACGACCACGAGGCCGTGGTGGTGGAACTCGGCGCGGCGCTTCGTTCCTACACGATCGGCGACCGGCAGCTGCTCGACGGGTTCGGCGCCGCGGAACGGATCACCGGCGGGCGCGGGCA
This sequence comes from Uniformispora flossi, assembly GCF_049534875.1. Lineage (NCBI taxonomy): Bacteria > Bacillati > Actinomycetota > Actinomycetes > Kitasatosporales > Streptomycetaceae > Uniformispora > Uniformispora flossi. Next base: position 152,556 of record NZ_JBMULZ010000013.1, on the reverse strand, counting down.
GATCCTGGTGCCCTGGCCGAACCGGGTGCGCGGCGGCCGGTACCGCTGGCAGGGCGAGGAACTGCAACTGCCGCTGACCGAGCCCACGCACGGAAACGCCATCCACGGGCTGCTGCGCTGGAACGCCTGGGAGGTGCTCGACGCGGGCCCTCGGGACGCCGTGCTGGAGAGCGGCGTCTGGCCGCAGCCCGGTTACCCGTTCGCCCTGCGGGTCCGCGTCGAGTACCGGCTCGGCGACACTGGCTTGGACGTCACGCTGACCGCGTGGAACGTGGGCGGAACGGCGGCACCGTACGGCGTCGGCCAGCACCCGTACCTCACCGTCGGCACCGCCGCGATCGACGAGGCGCTGCTGACCGTCCCGGCCGAGATCCGGCTGCGCACCGATGCCGCGGGTCTGCCGGTCGGGGAGGAACCGGTCGCCGGGACGCCGTACGACTTCCGCACCCCGCGGGCGATCGGCGACCTGCGCCTGGACACGCCGTTCGGCGCGCTCGCCCGGGACGCGCGCGGGCGGACGACCGTGCGTTTGTCCCACCCGTCAGGCGGCCACGGCGCGGACCTGTGGATGGGCGAAGGCGCGAACTACGTGCAGGTGTACACCGGGGACACGCTTCCGGAGGCTCAGCGGCGGCGTGCGGTCGCCGTCGAGCCGATGTCCTGCCCGCCCAACGCGTTCGCCGATGGCAGCGCCGCGGTGCTCGAACCGGGCGGCAGCCACACCCTGCGTTGGGGGATCACGCCCTGGGAGCAGTAGGAGACGAGGCCGGCTCACCCGGCGGCGTCGTGCCAGGCATCGCCGGCTGGGGGCAGCGCGTCGGCCGGGCAGCTCGCAACGTGGGGAATTTCAACGGATTGGCGCTGCCCACCACGAGAAGACCCGGACCCTCTACGTGGCCGGCCTCCACATCGCGGGAACCTTCCCCTGGTTCGCCCGCTGATCCAACGAAACTGCCTGGCTCAGTTCCACGTTGCCCGGTCCGCTGCTGCCGTGTCGTCGTGGGACGGCCGCAGCAGAGCGTCCTTGACCGATCGGTCAGTGCGACCGTACGGTGGCAGTCCTGACCGATCGGTCAGGGTCTGATCGGATCGGAAGGTGGTGGCCGGCATGACGACGATGCGAGCAGCGGTGGTGTTCGTCTCCGGTGGCCCGGAGGTGGTGCGGGTGGAGGACATCGACCGCCCGGCTCCGGGGCCTGGTGAGGTCTTGCTGGAGGTGCATGCCGCGGGGGTGAACCCCTCGGATTTTCGGGGCCGCAGCGGGTTCGCGGATCTGCCGCCGCAGTACCGTCCATCGGTTGCACGCCCGTCAGTTCCCGGCTCGGACGTCTCCGGCGAGGTCGTTGCCGTGGGTGAGGCCGTCGCTGAGTTCTCGGTGGGGGACCAGGTGTATGGCCTGGTGCGCTTTCCGCCCTTCGACGGTCGCGGCCACGGCCGCACGCATGCGGAGTATGTGAACGCTCCGGCCTCCGACTTGGCACCGAAACCGAAGCGACTCAGCCATGTCGAAGCCGCGGCTGTACCGATGGCGGCGCTCACCGCCTGGCAGCAGATCCACCGGCATGGCGCGGTTCACCCGGGAGAGCGTGTCCTGGTCGTCGGCGCAGCGGGCGGAGTCGGCCACTTTGCGGTGCAGTTGGCGCGACTGCAGGGCGCGGATGTCGTCGCGGTCGCGTCAGGTCGGCACGAGAAGTTCCTCGACGCGTTGGGAGTTGAGACGTTCATCGACTACACCGCGGGGGATCCGGTCGCGGCCGCAGGCAAGGTGGACGTGGTGATCGACTGTGTCGGCAGCACTGGGGGACTCGATGCGGGACGATGGCTGCCGGCCCTGGTCGATGGCGGCCGTCTGGTTCCCATCAACCTGGCGTTCTACCCGCCCGAGGAACTTCGGCAGCGCAGTATCACGAAAGCCGGGGGGCAGGTGCAGTCCGGCGGGGCGGACCTGCGCGAGCTGAACAAACTGTTCGAGGCCGGCACGCTTACGGTCGCCATCGACAGTGTCTACCCGCTGGAAGACGCGCGCGGTGCGCACGAGCGCGGGGAACGCGGACACCTCCAGGGCAAGATCGTCCTGACAACGGCGGCGAGCCTGCGGTGACTTCGCGCCGCCGTGAGGAGATCCTGGCTGCCGCCCGTGAGCTGTTCCTGCGCAAGGGGTATGCCGCGACATCGATCGCCGACATCGCCGCAACCGCGGGTGCCAGCAAGGCAGTGGTCTTCTACCACTTCAAGACGAAGGAAAGTATCGCAGCCGAACTCCTCGAATCGCCGTTCACGGCCGTATCCCGGCTGATCGAGCGAGCGGAGGCACGGCAGATGAGCGCAGCTCAGATCCTCACTGAATACATCGACGGCGCAGCCGAAACCGGCGCTCTGTTCGTCGCCTTCGCAACCGACCCCTCGACGGCCGAGCTCATCCCGGAATACGACGCCGATGCCGCATGCCGACGGATCATCGAGCTACTCGCCGGCCCGGCGGCGACGCCGACGGACCGGGTTCGCGCCCGTGCCGCCTTTGCTGTTGCTCAGACCATCGTGCCCGCATTGCAGGAATACGGGGGCCTGCTCGACGACGCCACGCGCTGGGAAATCCGCGCTGCCGCGCTGCGGGCGCTCGGCACCGGATCAGGCACCTGACACCCGCGGGCAGTCCTCGGGGCGGCCGTCTTCGTAGATCTCCCCAGCAACGGCGCCCGCACAGCCCGCGGAATCGGAGGATGCTACGCACGTGGTGCCGGCCTCTTGACCGGGGTACTGCCGGACAATTAATTTTCGACCAAAGCCGACCCATGGTGACCGAAGGAGGCGACCGGCAGATGGATACCGTCTCCGATCTGGGCCGCCTCGCCCGCAGCACGGTCTGGGTCTCGGGCCGCATAGCCCACGGTTGCTGAGCACGTCGCTCTGACGTGCCCGCCTGCGGCACATTCCGGGATTGCCCGCCGTCACTCTCCTGGCACGCCGTTGCCGCGTGCCGTTTCCACGCCCGCCCATGTGCCGCGGCGCGTCCGAACGCAGAAGGCTGCCTGAATTGGCGAACATGATGAATCGATCGATCGCTTACCGAATCGAGGGCTCCTCGTGGTAGCGGCGCGGATCACGGTCAACGGGAAAGAAGCACCGATCGCACCGGCTGCGCCGCACACCACGGCGCTGGACTACCTGCGGGAGCGCGGCCTCACCGGCACCAAGGAAGGCTGCGCCGAGGGCGAATGCGGGGCCTGTTCGGTCCTGGTGGCGCGTCCGGGCGTGCACAAGCCCACCGACTGGGTCGCGGTCAACGCCTGTCTGGTCCCGGTCGCGGCGCTCGACGGCCAGGAGATCGTCACCTCCGAAGGCCTGGCGACCGCCGGTCGCCCCGGGACGCCGCCCCTTCTGCACCCGGTGCAGGAGGAGATGGCGGTCCGCGGCGGATCCCAATGCGGTTACTGCACACCGGGGTTCGTCTGCAGCATGGCCGCCGAGTACTACCGCCCGGGACGCTGCGCGCCCGCGGACGCCGCCGCCGGCCACACCGCCGAGCACGGTCCCAACGGGTTCGACCTGCACGCGCTGAGCGGAAACCTGTGCCGCTGCACCGGCTACCGTCCGATCCGCGACGCCGCGTTCGCCGTCGGCATGCCCGTCGAGGACGACCCGCTGGCGCGGCGCCGGGAACAGGCACCGCCCCCGCCGGCCGCCACCGAGTACACCCAGGGCGACAGCAGCTTCGTGCGGAAGGAAACCCTCTCCGAGACACTGGAGTTGCTTCGCGATCGCCCGGACGCGGTGCTGGTCGCCGGTTCGACCGACCGGGGGGTGGAGGTGAACATCCGCTCCCGCCGGGCCGATTGCGTGATCGCCCTCGACCGGCTCGCCGAACTGCGCCAACTGCGCATCGAATCCGACCGCCTGGAGATCGGGGCGGCGCTCACGCTCACCGAGATCGAACGCCGCCTCGACGGCCGTGTGCCCCTGCTGGCCGAGCTGTTCCCGCAGTTCGCGTCCCGGCTCATCCGCAACAGCGCGACCCTCGGCGGCAATCTGGGGACCGGTTCGCCGATCGGCGACAGCCCGCCGGTGCTGCTCGCCCTGGAGGCGTCGGTGGTGCTCGCCGACGCCGACGGCGAGCGCGAAGTCCCCCTGGCGGACTACTTCACCGGCTACCGGCAGAGCGTGCGCCGCCCGGGCGAGCTGATCCGCGCGGTGCGGATTCCGCTGCCGCTCGCACGGGTCACCGCCTTCCACAAGATCGCCAAGCGGCGCTTCGACGACATCTCCAGCGTGGCCGTCGCCTTCGCGCTCGACCTCGACGACGGGATCGTCCGCAAGGCGCGCATCGGCCTGGGCGGCGTGGCCGCCACCCCGATCCGCGCCCTTCCCGCGGAAGCGGCCCTGGAGGGCCGGGCCTGGTCGGCGGAGACCGTCGAGGCCGCGGCCCTGCTGCTGGAGGCCGAGGGCACGCCGATGAGCGACCACCGCGCCAGTGCCGGCTACCGCTCCGCGATGCTCGGCCAGAGCCTGCTCAAGCTGTACGCGCAGACCACCGAGGCGGTGGCGTCATGAGCGAGCGAAGCGAGCGAATCAACAAGAGGCTGCGTTTGGCGAATGCGGCCGCCGAGCGTAGCGAGGTGGCGGCATGAGCCATCTGTCCGAGCGTCCCGACAAGCCCGCCGTCGGGGTGTCGATGCCGCACGAGAGCGCCGTTCTGCACGTCACCGGCACCGCGCTCTACACGGACGACCTGGTACACCGCACCAAGGACGTGCTGCACGCCTACCCCGTCCAGGTCATGAAGGCCCACGGCCGGATCACGGACCTGCGCACCGAGCCCGCGCTCGCCGTGCCCGGGGTGGTCCGGGTGCTGACCGGTGCCGATGTGCCCGGCGTCAACGACGCCGGCATGAAGCACGACGAGCCGCTGTTCCCCGACGAGGTCATGTTCCACGGCCACGCGGTCGCGTGGGTGCTCGGCGAGACCCTGGAAGCGGCCCGGCTCGGCGCCGCGGCCGTCGAGGTCGAGCTGGACGAACTGCCTTCCGTCGTCACGCTGCGCGAGGCGATCGAGGCCGAGAGCTTCCACGGCGCCCGGCCCCTGATGGCGACCGGCGACATCGACGCCGGATTCGCCGACTCCGCGCACGTGTTCACGGGCGAGTTCCAGTTCTCCGACCAGGAGCATTTCTACCTGGAGACGCACGCCGCGCTGGCCCTCGTCGACGAGGCCGAGCAGGTGTTCGTCCAAAGCAGCACCCAACACCCTTCGGAGACGCAGGAGATCGTCGCTCACGTCCTCGGTCTGCACAGCCACGAGGTGACCGTGCAGTGCCTGCGGATGGGCGGCGGTTTCGGCGGCAAGGAGATGCAGCCGCACGGCTTCGCGGCCGTCGCGGCGCTCGGTGCCAAGCTGACCGGCCGGCCGGTCCGGGTGCGGCTCAGCCGGACCCAGGACCTGACCATGTCCGGCAAACGCCACGGCTTCCACGCCGCATGGAAGATCGGCTTCGACGCCGACGGCCGCATCCAGGCCCTCGACGCCACCCTGACCGCGGACGGCGGCTGGAGCCTCGACCTGTCGGAGCCGGTGGTGGCCCGCGCGCTGTGCCACATCGACAACACCTACTGGATCCCGAACGCGCGCGTCGCCGGCCGCATCGCCAAGACCAACAAGGTGTCCAACACCGCCTTCCGCGGCTTCGGCGGTCCCCAGGGCATGCTGGTGATCGAGGACATCCTGGGCCGGTGCGCGCCGCTGCTCGGCCTGGACCCGGCGGAGCTGCGCAAGCGCAACTTCTACCGGCCGGGCCTGGGGCAGGCGACGCCGTACGGGCAGACCGTCGCGCAGGCGGGCCGCATCGCCGCGGTCTGGCAGCAGGTCGAAGACAACGGCGCCCTCGCCGACCGCGCGCGGGCCATCGCCGCCTTCAACGCGGAGCACCCGCACACCAAACGGGCGCTGGCGATCACCGGCGTCAAGTTCGGCATCTCGTTCAACCTCACCGCCTTCAACCAGGCCGGCGCGCTGGTGCTGATCTACAAGGACGGCTCCGTCCTGATCAACCACGGCGGCACCGAAATGGGCCAAGGCCTGCATACCAAGATGCTGCAGGTCGCCGCGACCACGCTCGGCATCCCGCTGGACAAGGTGCGGCTGGCCCCGACACGGACCGACAAGGTGCCGAACACTTCGGCCACCGCCGCAAGTTCGGGAGCCGACCTGAACGGGGCGGCGGTGAAGAACGCCTGCGAGCAGCTGCGCGCGCGACTGCTGCAGGTGGCGGCGAGCCGGCTGGGCACCAACGCCGCGGACGTGCGCATCAGCGAGGGCGTCGCCCGCGCCCTGGGCAGCGAGACGGAGCTGGCCTGGGACGACCTCGTGCGCACCGCCTACTTCCAGCGCGTCCAGCTCTCCGCGTCCGGGTTCTACCGCACCGAAGGCCTGCACTGGGACGCGAAGACGTTCCGGGGCTCGCCGTTCAAGTACTTCGCCTACGGCGCCGCCGCGGCCGAGGTGGAGGTGGACGGCTTCACCGGCGCGTACCGCATCCGGCGGGTCGACATCGTGCACGATGTCGGCGACAGCCTGTCGCCGATGATCGACATCGGCCAGGTCGAGGGCGGCTTCGTGCAGGGCGCGGGCTGGCTGACACTCGAGGATCTGCGCTGGGACGGCGGAGACGGCCCGAACCGCGGCCGGCTGCTGACCCAGGCCGCGAGCACGTACAAGTTGCCGAGCTTCTCGGAGATGCCCGAGGAGTTCAACGTCACGCTGATGGAGAACGCCACCGAGGAGGGTGCGGTCTACGGGTCCAAGGCGGTGGGCGAGCCTCCGCTGATGCTGGCGTTCTGCGTGCGCGAGGCGCTGCGCCAGGCGGCCGCCGCGTTCGGGCCGGGCGGGGTGAGCGTCGAGCTGGCCGCGCCCGCGACGCCGGAGGCAGTGTTTTGGGCGGTCCAGGCGGTCCAGGCGGCCCAGGCGGCCCGCGGTGCCGGGCTGCCCGGCACCGATGCGGCCGGCGACGAGGTGTCCGGCAACGGCCGCGCGGTGACCGGGAACGCCGGCAACGGCCGGGTCCCCGCCGATGCGGAAGCGCTGAGCGGTGCCTGACAGCACGTGGGTCGCGGCGGTCGCGGGGCTGCGGGAACGCCGGGAGGCCGGCGTGCTCGTGACCGTCGCGGCCGTCCGCGGCCACGCCCCGCGCGACGCCGGGGCGAAACTCGTCGTGGGGCGGGCCGGCACGTGGGGCTCGATCGGCGGCGGCAACATCGAGGCCGTCGCGATCGATCGGGCCCGGGAGATGATCGCCGCGTCGGTGTCCGAGCCGGAGCTGAGGGATTTCGCCCTGAACGACAAAGCGGTCAACCGGCACGGTGTGCAGTGCTGCGGCGGCACGGTCGTGGTGCTGCTAGAACCGCTGCCCGTGACCCAGGCGGTGGCGGTCTTCGGGGTCGGGCACGTCGGCCTGGAACTGGCGCGCATCCTGGCACGGCACGACCTCGACCTGCATCTGATCGACAGCCGGGCCGACATGCTCACCGACGAGCGGCTCGGTGTGCTGGCGGACGCGGTGGCGAAGGTGCACGTCCATCACACGCCGCTGCTGCCCGAGGAAGTGCTGGCGCACCTGCCACGCGGCACCCACGTCCTGATCATGACCCACGACCACGCCGAGGACGCGGCTCTGTGCGACGCGGCCCTGCGCACGACCCATCTCGGATCCATCGGGCTGATCGGGTCGGCGGCCAAGTGGGCGCGGTTCCGCAAACGCCTGTCCACGGAAGGGGGGCACGACGACGTCGTCATCGACCGGATCAAGACCCCGATCGGGCTGCCCGACATCACGGGCAAAGAGCCCGCGAGCATTGCCGTGAGCGTGGCGGCCGATCTGCTGCGCGCGTTCGAGAGCGCGCGGGACTGACCGTCCGGCCGGGGCAGCCCGGCGAGCCGAGGCCCGCGCCGTCGGTTCCGGGCGCCCCGACGGCGGCCGCCGTCGGGGCGGGGCGCCGTCCGCCTGCCGCCGTGAGATGCGCCGCGGATATCCGATCATGGAGTGATGCGCCCCCGTCAGCCATCGCCCGAGCCGCCCGCCGGGACGCCCCGCCGGCCCGACTCTCCGGAGTCGGCCGAGCACGCCGCGCCGCCGCCGCCCGTGCGGAGCCCGGAACCGGGAAGCCCGCGGCATGTCCCCGGCCCCGGCGAGCCGGGCCCTCCCACGCTCGGCCGCGTCCTCGACCTCGTCGGCGGCGGTGTGCTCGACGTGGTGCGCGCCCCGCACGGCCTCGGCACGCCGGTGCGCGGCGTGGCGCTGTACGACGCGGGGGAGCCGACCTGGGAGGCCGCCCCCGACGCCGCGTCCGCGGCCCTGCCCGCGCGCGGTCTGCTGCTGCTCGCGGTCGGCGTGGACGTCGCCGAGGCCGCCGCCCCGGACGTCCTGCTGGCCGCCGACCGGGCCGGCGCCGCCGCCGTCGTCATGCGCCGTGGCACCCGGCCCCCGACCCGCGCGCTGACCGAGACCGCACGCGGTGTGGGAACGGCCCTGCTGACCCGCGGCCCCGGCACGGACTGGACCGAACTCCTCGCGCTGCTGCGCGCCGGTGTCTCCTACGCCGACCAGGTCGGCCGCGACGACCCCGAGACGGCGGAGACCCCCGGCGCCCGGCAGGGACTGGAGCACGTCCGGCTCGGCGACCTGCCCGCGCTCGCCAACGTCCTCGCCGACCTCGTCGGCGGCGCGATCACCATCGAGGACACCCGCTCGCGCGTGCTCGCCTACTCGCGCACCGACAGCGGCGCGGACCCGCTGCGGCAGCTGACCATCCTCGGCCAGCGCGTTCCCGAATGGCGGGTCGCCCAACTGCGCGAGAGCGGGTTCTTCCGCGAACTGTGGACGTCGTACGACGTGGTCCACCGGCCCGCCGACGGCGAGTTCGCGGAGCGCCTCGCGGTCGCCGTCCGCGTCGGCGACGACGTCCTCGGCTCCCTGTGGGCCGCCGCGGCGGACGGACGGCCGCTCGCCGAGGGCGCCCGCGCCGCCCTGCGGGCCGCCGCCCGCGCCGCCGTCCCGCACCTCATCCAGCACCGGGCCCACACCCGCCTCAGCGCCCGCCGCCACGAGGAGGCCCTCCTCGGCGTGCTCACCGGCCGCACCGCACCCGCGGACCGCGACCCGGCCCTCGGCCTGGACGACGCGCGGCACTACGCCGTGCTGGCCGTCGCCGCCCCGCCCGGAACCGAGGCCGCCGTCGACGGCACGGCCTGGCACCGGCTGCTCGACGTCCTCGCCCTGCAAGCCGCGGCACTGCGCACGTCCGCCGACGCGGGCCCGGCCCTGTCGGCGCAGACCGGCGGCCGCATGTACCTGGTCGTGCCCGCGGATCCGGAGCGGCCCCGCGCCGTCGCCGCGATCGCCCGCGAACTCGCCGCCACCGCACGGACGGTCCCTCCGGGAGCCGTCCACGTCGCGGTCGGCCGCGCGGAAGCCGGGGCGGCCGGGCTCGCGGCGTCGCGGGCGTCCGCCGACCTGGTGCTGCGCGTCCTCGCGGAACGGTCGGATCCCGCCGCGAGCGCCGTGGCCGGCCAGGACGACGTGGCGGTGGAAGCCGCCCTGCTGCAGGTCCTCGACCGGGTCGAACCCGTGTGGCGGGAGGCCGCCGACGGGCCGGTGCACCGCATGCTCGCGCACGATGCCGAACACGGCACCGCGTTCGGCACCACCCTGTCCGCCTACCTGGCAGCGTTCGGCGACGTCGGCACAGCCGCCGCCGCGCTGACCGTGCACCCCAACACCCTGCGCTACCGGCTGCGCCGCATCCGCGACCTGTTCGGCCTCGACCTGGCCGACCCGGCGGCCCGGCTGCTCGCCGACATCGGGCTGCGCCTCGCGGCCCGCCACGCCGCCGGAGGCGGCCCCGGAGGCCTTGGAAGCAGCCCTGGGGGCCTTGGAAACAGCCCCGGGAACCGCGACAGGCCCACATGACCGCCGATTGTCGGATCGGCCAACGGGCTCCCGTCGACTTGGTGCGATCGGATGAAGACGCACCGACAGCGCCGAGCCCATTCTTCTCGGGTACGCGGCAGTGGGGACGGCCCAGAGCTCCCGCCGCAGACCCGCCACCGGTCCCGCCCGCACGCGGGCCGCGCACCCGGCACCGTGCCCAGCGCACGGCCGCGTGCCGGCCCCGCCGAAGGACCGCCGACAGAGCCGAGGTGTTCTCTGTGATTTCCGGCCACTCCGCGACGCCGCATCCCGCCGCCCCCCGCGGCCCCGGCGCCGGGCGCCGCGCGGTGCTCGACCGGGCGGTGCGCGGCGCGGTCCGCGCCGGGCTGCTGGACGCGCCCGCCCCGGTGGTCGGACTGCTCGACGTCGACGGCATCCGCGGCACCGTCGCCGGTCTGCACGCCGCCTTCGACACGCCCGCCCCCGTCCTGCACACGTTCGCCGCGAAGGCGTGCGGCCTCGTCCCGGTGCTGCGCCTCCTCGCCGACGCCGGCATGGGCTGCGAGGTCGCCAGCCCCGGCGAACTCGAGCAGGCCCTCGCGGCCGGCTTCACCCCGGACCGGCTGGTGTTCGACAGCCCGGCCAAGACCACCGGCGAACTGCGCCTCGCCCTCGACCGCGGCATCGCCGTCAACCTCGACAACTGGCAGGAACTGGAGCGTGTCGACGCCCTCCTCGCCGCCCGCCCCGAGGACCGGCGCACCCCCGCCGGACCCGTCGGCCTGCGGATCAACCCCCAGGTCGGCGCCGGGTCGATCGGTGCGATGAGCACCGCCACCGACACCTCGAAGTTCGGGATCGCCCTGCGCGACCCGGGCGCCGAAGACGCCGTGGTCGAGGCGTTCGCGGCGCGCCCGTGGCTGACCCGCCTGCACGCGCACGTCGGCTCCCAGGGCTGCCCGCTGCCCCTCATCGCCGCGGGCATACGCGCCGCCTACGATCTGGCCGAGCGGATCAACGCCGCGGCCGGGCGGCGGCAGATCGACAGCCTCGACATCGGCGGCGGCCTGCCGGTCAACTTCGCGGGCGACGAGATGTCCCCCACGTACGGCGACTACGTCGCGCAGCTGCGCGAGGACGTGCCGGGCCTGTTCGACGGCCGCTACGCCCTCGTCACCGAATTCGGGCGCTCGCTGCTGGCCAAGCACGGCCTGATCCTCACCCGCGTCGAATACACCAAGTCCGCGGGCGGCCGGCCCATCGCCATCACCCACGCCGGCGCGCAGGTCGCGTCGCGCACCGTGTTCATGCCCGCGTCCTGGCCGCTGCGCGTCGGCGCGTTCGACGCGGACGGCACCCCGAAGTCCGGACCCGCGGTGGTGCAGGATGTCGCCGGACCGTGCTGCTTCGCCGGCGACCTGACCGCGCAGGCCCGCGAACTTCCGCTGCTCGCCCCCGACGACGTCGTCGCCCTGTACGACACGGGCGCCTACTACTTCTCCTCGCACTTCGCCTACAACTCGCTGCCGCGCCCGGCGGTGTACGGCTTCCGTACCCGGGACGACGGCACCGACGGCGAGGTCCGCTTCGCCCTCGTGCGGGAGGCCCAGACCCTCGCCGAGATCGTGGCCGAATCCGGCGCGCAGTACGCGGATTCGCTCGTCGGCCTCGGCACGGAAACCGCCGCCACGTCCACGCCCGATTCCGTCCCGGTCCGTGCCGCGGACGGTGCGGAACCGCCGAAGGAGGCCCCGGCATGCGCGTCCTGATCTCGGCCGACATGGAGGGCGCGACGGGTACCGTGCTGCCCGCCGACGTCACCTCCGGCACACCCCGCTACGAGCGCTTCCGCCGGATGCTGACCGGCGACGTCAACGCCGCCGTGGCCGGCTTCACCGCCGCGGGCGCCGACGAGGTACTGGTCAACGACGCGCACTGCGGCATGGACAACGTCCTCCTCGAAGACCTCGACCCGCGGGCGAACCTGATCGTCGGCCGGCACAAGCCGCTCGGCATGATGCAGGGCATCGAACTGGGCGTGGACGCCGTCGCGTTCGTCGGCTACCACACCGGCGCGGGGGAGCAGGGCGTTCTCGCGCACACCTACCTCTCGCACAGCATTCTGGCCGTGCGCGTCGACGGAGTCCCCACCGACGAAGGCCGGTTCAACGCGCTCGTCGCCGCGGAAGCGGGCGTGCCCGTCGTGCTCGTCACCGGCGACGACCTGACCTGCGCGGCGTCGGCCGACTGGGCACCCGGGGCGCGGACCGTCGCGGTCAAGACCGCGCTCAGCCGCCACGCCGCGATCTGCCGCCCGCCCGCGGCGACCGCCGCCGACATCCGCGCCGCGGCCGAGGCGGCGCTGTCCGGGCTTTCCCCGGGTCACGCCGGGTTGCCGGAAGGGGCGGCGGGTCGGGGGGCCACGTCGGGTCCCGCCGGCTCGGGGCCGCGGACCGTCGCGGTCGACGTGGACAGCCCCTACCTGGCCGACCGCGCCTCGGCGATGCCCGGCGTGCGGCTCGACGGGCCGCGGACGGTGTCGTTCGACGCCCCCGACATGCGCGGCGCACTGCGTCACTTCCGTGCGCTGACCTGGGTGATCGGCGGAGGTCGGGAGGCGGAGTGGACATGAGTTCCGCCATGGTCGTCCGCCGTTGGCCGCTGCCCGCACCCGCCTGTCCGCCGGGGACGCACCGCCGGTTCGCCGGGCCTGCGGACCCGTGCAGGCATGTGCCTTGACCCGTGCTTTGACCCGTGCGTCGAGCCGTGCCTTGAGCCTGCGTTCTCTCGCACTCCCTGATACCCACCCCATCGCGGCCTCCCCGGGACCGGCCGTCGGGTCCCACTCGGCCTTGCCGCCTGCGCCGTCCGACGGCGTCGCACCGGCCGGCCGTCCCCGGATCCACCGCCCGCTCAGGCGGGGCGACACGTCCCCAAGTCGTTCCGTGCCGCGTCGCCCGCGTCCCCCGCGTCCCCCGCGGTCCACGTCTCCGCCTACGGCCCGGTCCCGAGGCCCCCGCATCACGCCAGGAGTTCCCATGAGCCACTCGCCGACGAGCCCCCCGACACCCCGCAGCGGCGGGCAGGCGGACACCCCGCAACTGAGCCGGTCGCTGCGCAACCGGCACATGTCGATGATCGCGATCGGCGGCGCCATCGGCGCAGGGCTGTTCGTCGGCAGCGGCTCCGTGATCAAGACCGCCGGACCGGCCGCGATCGTGTCGTACTGCCTGGCCGGCGCGCTCGTGCTGTGCACGATGCGGATGCTCGGCGAAATGGTCGTCGCGAAGCCGTCGTCGGGGTCGTTCTCCGACTACGCCCGGACGGCGATAGGCCCGTGGGCCGGCTTCACCATCGGCTGGCTGTACTGGTACTACTACGTGATCATCGTGGCCGTGGAAGCGGTCGCCGGCGCCGCGATCCTCCACGCGTGGATCGACGCGCCGCTGTGGCTGCTGGCCATGGGCCTGATGTTCGTCATGACCGCGACCAACCTGCTGTCGGTCAAGTCCTTCGGCGAGTTCGAGTTCTGGTTCTCGTCCATCAAGGTCGCCGCGATCATCGCGTTCCTCGTCGTCGGCACGCTGTTCGTCGTCGGCGCATGGCCCGGTGCGTCCTTCGACTTCTCGAACCTGACCAGCCACGGCGGCTTCGCCCCCAACGGCTTCACGTCGATCTTCTCCGCCATCGTCGTGGTCATCTTCGCCTTCGGCGGCGCCGAAATCGTCACCATCGCCGCGGCGGAGAGCAAGGAGCCCGAGCGCTCGGTGGCCCGCGCGACCACCGGCATCATCTGGCGGATCATCCTGTTCTACGTCGGGTCGATCTTCCTCGTCGTCACCATCGTCCCCTGGGACGGCGCCGAGGTGCTCAAGAGCCCGTACGTCGCCGCGCTGAACACCATCGGCGTCGACGGCATCGGCACGGTCATGGACATCGTGATCCTCACCGCCGTCCTGAGCGTCCTCAACTCGTCGGTGTACGTGTCCTCCCGCATGGTCTTCGCCCTGGCCGAGCACGGCGACGCCCCCCGCTGGCTGGTCGCCACCAACCGGCGCAACGTCCCGGCCCGGGCGATCCTGGCCGGCACCGCCGTCGGCTGGATCTCTGTCCTGCTGGCCTACCTGTCGCCCGACAAGGTCTTCACCTACCTGGTCAACTCCTCGGGCGCGATCGCCATCTTCATGTACCTGCTCATCGGCGCCTCGCAGCTGCGCATGCGCCGCAAGCTCGAACGCGAGGCACCCGAGCGGCTGACGCTGAAGATGTGGCTGTACCCGTACCTGACGTGGGTCGTCATCCTGGGCTTCCTGGGCGTGCTCGTCGCGATGGCCGTCATCGACGACCAGCGGACCCAGCTGTTCACCAGTATCGGCAGCCTCGCGGTGGTCCTGGCCGCCTACGGCATCCGCCGCGCCCGCGGCACGCACCGCCCATCGGCCGGAACACCCTCGGCGTCCACGCCGGACACCGAGACGGCGGCTCTCACGACACATTGATCCGCCCGTCTCCGGGACCGCAACGGCCTCGCCCCCGTGCCATGCGCACGGGGACGAGGCCGTTGGCGTCGGCGGGCGGCCGTGGTGGGGGGATGCGTGCCTTGGGGGTCACCGGACTCGTTTTGCGTGTTCGCCGGAGCGCGGGGTGCGGTCGGTGTTTCGGCTAGGGGGTCGTAGAGGGGGGGAAGGTTCGTCTCGGGAATCTGGCGCCCAGGGTGCTGTAAGGGATTGACTCGGCGTAGACGGCCAGGTGTTCGAAGGAGCCGCAGAATCCGCCGCCTTGTTCGGCGGCCAGGAGCTGTCGTTCGGTCCGAATGTAGGGAGCCACGGCACGCCAGATGGTCTTGATGCCGTTGTAGTGCATGGCGACTGCGGCGTCTTCGTCGATCACGCCGACCACGACCAAGGCTCCGAGTTCCTGGTAGAAACCGGCGACGGGGCCGCAACCCCTTCGGGCGATCCGGCCGCGCTGCCGCCATCCGTCACCGCGGCGGAAGTCGCCTCACTCGAACTCCGCCTCGGATTCCCGCTCCACCCTGAACTCCGGACGCTTCTCCACCAGTACGACGGCCGCCACGACCCGCTGGGTGGGGAGGACAAGCGCGTCCAAGCGGAGTTCCTCCCGTTCGGACTGCATCTCATCGACGCCGCCGGCATCCGGGACCTGGCCGAGGAAGCGAAGGAGGACTACCCCGCGGACCCTGCGGCTTACCCGGGTATGACCGAAGCCGACGAGGCCGAAGCCCATATCGGCTCCTGGGTGCCGTTTGCGGCCGACCACGACCGCGGCATCGCTTTCGTCGACCACCGTCCGGGGCCCACCTACGGCGACGTGTACGTCTTCGCCGAAGCATCCGGCGGCTGGCCACCCCTGGAAATCGCCCGCGGCCTGACGGACTTGTTCGACGGCCTTGCAGGGCCATCCGAACCTGCCGAGGCCGGTCCGTAGGCACTGCAGCCTGGCCCCGCCAACTGGGCTCAGCCGAAATTCCGGGTCGGTGCCCGCCGGCTGTGGCAGCCTGCCGTCATGCCGGCAGAGCTACGAGAACACGCAGGTCGTCACTACGCCGTCCAGTTCCACTACGCCTTGCCCGACGATTCGTGGGCTGTGGAACTGAGCGAGGCTGTGCCGGCGCCGGCTGCGTGGGCTGGG
Source organism: Uniformispora flossi (assembly GCF_049534875.1). Classification (NCBI taxonomy): domain Bacteria; kingdom Bacillati; phylum Actinomycetota; class Actinomycetes; order Kitasatosporales; family Streptomycetaceae; genus Uniformispora; species Uniformispora flossi. Next base: position 136,987 of record NZ_JBMULZ010000013.1, on the reverse strand, counting down.
GTCCCCGGCGCGGCGACCCATCTGCCCGGCCCCGCCTTCCTGGTGGCTTTCGTTCCCGACGAGGACCGTGATCTGGAGCCGACGGTCCACATCCACAGCCATGACGAGCATGTCATTCCCTACGAGATCATGCGTTGGTTCATGGAGCTGGTTGCTGAGGAGGTGGACCGCTGCCGTCTTGCGTTCGAGCAGGGGTGTACCTGACGCGGCGGAAGGATCATGCCGTGGCTGGTGGGATCACAGCGTCGGAGCCGTCCTGGACTGCCCCTTGCGCCGGGCCGGCCCCGGGCCGGTGCGGCGAGCTGATGAGCGCATTGCGACGCGAAGGAGCCGACCGGGCTGGTGAGGGGCGAACGTTGAACTCGCCTCGGTGGCACGCGCGGACGCGTGTGGGAACGCAGGTCTACGCTCGCCGGTCGTGACCGAAACCGAGCACCTGAGGCGTCAGCAGTTCCTCGATGCGCTCGCCGGAGCGTTGATCGAGGAGGACGACATCTGGCAGATCGAGACGTCCTCGGACGGGACCGCGGTGGTGGCCCGCGCCGACGATCCGGACGGTGCGGTGGTGGCGCTCATCGAGGCGGGGTCGCTTGACGAGGCGGTCACCGTCGACGACGTCCTGCGCGTGGAGAGCCTGGCAACCAGAGTGGGAGCGGCGGCTCTTGACGGGCGGCCCGCCTCTTTCATGTGCTCGCGTCGCGAACCGGCCGAGGGTGCCATGCAAGCCGCCTACCTCCGGAACATGCGGATCCTGCACGTTCGTTCCATCGGTGCGGACACCTGGGGTCGTGACGTGGCCGTCCTGTCCCATCAGCGGTTCACCCAGCCCCACGACGCCCCCGTTCTCGACGAGAGGGAGTGGCAGGCGCTACACGACGGCAGTGACCGTGCGGTCTTCCACGACCGGGAACAGAACCCGATCGCGACTTTCGCGGGTCTGCGCGCCGAGCTGGTGTGGCACGAAGAGACAGAGGTCGCTTCCTGGGGAAGCGCCTGGGGGAGTGGGCAGTTCGAGATGCCCGCCGGCACGGTGATGATCGTGCCCGGACAACCACCCGTACCCGTCACCGGCGTCACCCTCCGGTTCCACAAAGAGATACGCCCGCTGCGCGCGGCAAGCGAGCCAGGCGCCTTCGCCGACCTGGCCACGGTCTGGCTGTGGGGGTGACCTCGGCTGAGCTGACCAAGGCCGTCCTTCCCATCGCATACCTGCCCACGGCGCTGATCGTGGCCGGCCGATGGAAGGAACTCGTCGACCTCGAACGGCACGGCTTCCCGCCGGAGAGCCGCAGCGCCGTCAACCTGGCACTGGCCGCGGCGATGCTCGCGAGCGACACCGCAACCCAGCGTCCGACCGACGGCGAGACCGACCTCGCCGGCTCCGGAATCGCCGCCGCCCGACCCGGCCCGCACCGCTGGGCGGTCCTGAGCGCCCTGGCCCGCATGACCGCCGACCGGCGAGAGCAGTTCTGGGCCCGCACGCCACCCGCTGACGCCGCCGAGCTGCGCCGGGCGCAGCACATCGCGACCCTGCCGATCACCGCGGAGGCGTTCGACGCCCTGCTCGCCGCCGACACTCCGGCCACCCTGGACCGGGACGCCGCCACCGTGCTCCTCACGCGCGCCCTCCACACACCGCCGCCTCGGCACCACCGCCCCGACCCGGCCCTGGTCGACCGTATCTGCGCCCTGGCTGCCGCGGCCGAGCGCGTGGGCGATGTCGTCGAGCTGCTCGACAGGGCCGCGGGCGGCCGCTGGGCGGACTGGCGTACCGCCGAGCACGCCGGCCGGCAGTGGCCGGCCGGCCATCGTGGCACGGGGCTCGGGGGCAAGCGGTGATGGCGGGGCGGTAGATCGCGGATCGCGGCTTCGGCTGACGTGAGCACGGACCGGTGGCGGCCGCCATCCGGTCCGGTGCCGCCACTCCGACGGGTGGTCCTTCGACGCGCGTCGTCCACGCCCAGCGCGTCCGGAGCCGTCCACGAAGCCGCCGTGCGCGCGAACGGCGTTTCCGGGCGCCGCATCGTCGGATTGATCGTGATCAGCCGGCGCGCTTTTGATCCGACAGTGATTCCAATGCGTCATTTCATCGGGCCCGGGTGCGCCAATATGTGACGCGGCATCGCTTGGGTGTTCGACGGAAATACCATGCCACGCAAGGCTTTGGCAACGGCGCACACCAACCGGTTCGGCGCATCGTTGTCGTGCAATGGCGGCGGGAAATACCACCGTGCGCCGTTGTCGCCAATCGTGCCGCCGCCCAAGAATTCATATCGTCACACCATCTTCTGAACGCAGGCCGCATTGTGACGCCCCGTCAGAATGCGCCGGCCGGCCGGGCCGCCCTATTGGGCCCACCGCCGTTTCACCCGCACACCCGCACATGCCTCGCTCCCGAGGAGGGTTCCGGTGGACAACCGCTACGAGGCCTACGCCTACGCCGATCCGCTCTTCTACGACTCCCCGCGGCGCTGGGGCGCGCCCGAGGAATTCGCTGCCGTGGGCGCGCCGCTGCCGGCCGGCTGGGAGCGCGGTGACCTGGAGATTTGGGCGGTGGTGCGCCCCGAGGGTGTCGAACTTCCGTCGCAAGGCTGGAAGATCCACGTCTCGTCGTGCGCGGAGGACGCCGAGGCGGTGCTGGCCGAGGTCTACGACTACTGCCTGCACGAGCGCATGACCTTCAAATTCCTGCGCGGCCTTCCCATCCTCCAAGTGCAGAATTCCAAGTACGCGCCCCGCAGCGCCAGCGGCAAGTTCTGCACGCTGTACCCGGCGGACGACGGGGAGTTGGCGAAGTGCCTCGACGTGCTCGGGCGCCGCCTTGCCGGGCGGCGCGGCCCGTACATCCTCAGCGACCTGCGCTGGGGTGAAGGCCCGCTGTACCTGCGGTACGGCGGCTTCGCCGAGCGGTACTGCCGCAACGAGGCCGGCGACCGGGTGCTCGCCCTCGAAGAACCGGACGGCCGACTCGTTCCGGACGTCCGCGGCGCGGGATTCTCCCTCCCGCCCTGGGCTCCGGTCCCCGCGGCCATCGCCTCCGCGGTCGCCGAACGGGCTACGCAGAGCGACTCCGGACTGCCCTACACGGTCGAGCAGGTCCTGCACTTCTCGAACGCGGGCGGGGTCTACCTGGCACGCGGGCGCGACGGCGGCCCCCAGGTGGTCCTGAAGGAGGCACGCCCGCACGCGGGCCTGGACCAGCGGGGCGTGGACGCGGTCACACGGCTGCGGCAGGAGCACGACATGCTGTCCCGGGTGGCCGGCCTGCCCGGCGTCCCGGCCGTCCACGGCCTGCTGAAGGCCTGGGAACACCACTTCCTGGTACAGGAGTTCGTCGAAGGGGGCGCGCTCAGCGAGTGGCTCACCTCCCACTACCCGCTGATCCACCCGGACGCCGACGAAGCCGCAGTCGCCGCGTACACCCGCGAAGCCCTCGGCATCGTGGAGCGCGTCGAGCGGACCCTGGACGCCATCCACGCCCGCGGGGTGGTCTTCGGGGACCTCCATCCGCGCAACCTGATCGTCCGCCCGGACGGTGACATCTGCTTCATCGACTTCGAACTCGCCAGCCCGGTCGAGGAATTCCTGCGTCCGGCACTGGGTGCGGCCGGATTCGCCGCACCTCCCGGATACACCGGGACGCAGATCGACCGGTACGGCTTGGCCGCCCTGCGGCTGTGGCTGTTCTTCCCGCTCGCGCAGCTTCCGGCCCTCGACCCGGGGAAAGCCGCCGAACTGGCCGACGCCCTCGAACGGCGCTTCCCCGTGCCGCCCGGGTACGCGGACGACATCCGCGCGCTGCTGGGCGCCGTACCGACGGACGGCCGCATGGCGCGGCCGGAGCTGGGGCAGCGCCGTGCCGAGGCGAAGGCCCTGCTGTCCGCGCCGGACGCCGACTGGCCGCGGATCCGCGATTCGCTGGCCGAAGGCATCGCGGCGATGGCGACACCCGAGCGCGTCGACCGGCTCTTCCCCGGCGACGTCGCCCAGTTCACGCACGGCGGGCTCGGACTCGCCCACGGGGCGGCCGGCGTCCTGTACGCCTTGCACGCCACCGGGGCCGCGATCGACCCCGCGCACGTGCGGTGGCTCGTCCGTGCGGCGCGCAGCCGACCCGTCCGCCCCGGCCTGTACTTCGGCGGGCACGGTGTCGCCTACGCCCTCGACCTGCTCGGGGAACGTGCCGCCGCGCTCGCGCTCCTCGCACGCGCCACCGAGGCTTCCGAGACCGACGCGGGCCCGTCTCTCGGCACCGGAAACGCGGGCATCGCCCTGACCCTGCTGCACTTCGCCGACGCCACCGGCGACTACCGGTTCGTCGACGAAGCCCGCACCCACGCCGAGCACGCCGCGGACACCCTGGAGAAGACCGGCACGGCGGACCACAGCCGACGCGCCGGCCTGCTGGCCGGCGCGTCGGGGCCCGCCCTCGCGCTGGTCCGCCTGTACGAGCACATCGGCGACGACACCCTGCTCCACCGTGCGGAGGCCCTGCTGGAACTGGACCTCGACCGGTGCGCGACCGTCGCGGACGGCACCCTGCAGGTCGTCGACGGACGGCGGGTGCTCCCGTACATCGAGACGGGCAGCGCCGGGATCGGCCTCGCGCTGGCCGCCCTCACCGCACACCGGCCCGACATCGCGGCGGCTGCCTCCACCGCGCCCATCCGGCGCGCGGCCGAACCCGAATTCATCATCCAGCCCGGACTGTTCAACGGACGGGCCGGGCTCCTCGGATACCTGGCGGTGACCCGGCCCACCGCGGACCCCGCCGGACCAACCGATGCGGTCCTCGACCGGCACCGTCGGCTCCTCGCCCTCCACCAGATCACCTACCGCGGCCATCTCGCCTTCCCGGGCGACCAGTTGCTGCGTCTGTCCGCGGACCTCGCCTCCGGTTCCGCCGGGGTGCTGCTGGCCCTGGGCACGGCACTCGCCGGAACTCCGTTCCTGCCCTGGACCGGCATCCCCGCGGGAGCGCCGCCCGCGTCCGCCGGCCGCGGCTGACCGCGGAACGCACGGTCCCCGGAAGCACAGTCCTCGGAACCACCCGCACGTCCCCACCGGCGCGTCCCGCGCCACCCCGGACTCCCGGCCGCCCGGCCGGGTGATGCACCACCCGTAGCGAAGGAGAACGGCCATGGCCATCCTCGACCTCCAGACCCTCGAAGTCGCCGAGACCCAGGCGACGCCGATCGACGACAGCCTCGCGAGCGTCAGCTCGCTGAGCGTCCTCAACTGCGGCGCCAGCACGCTCAGCACGCTCATCTGCCTCTGAGCCTGCCGCCGCCGGCAAAGGCGGCCCGCACCGCGGAGCCGACCGGGCGGTGACGCCCGGTCGGCGTGAGGGCCGGGGCAGCACTGCTGCCCCGGCCCGTTCCGTGCGCTCGAACCGTCGAGCCTTCGCGCCCCTGAACCTGGCCTTCCGACCGCCCGACCGCTCACACCCGCCCGGCGCACGCCCCTTGGCCGCCGCAGCACCAGAGAGGCTTCCCGTGGCCGAACCGCCCCCCGCCACCGCCCGCCGCGCTCCGGGCCCGGTCCGGCTCCGCCGGGAACTGACCGCCGAGTCCGGCCGGCTCGCCTGGGCCCTCCTGCTCGCCGTGGCAGCCGCCGGGGCCACACTCGCGCTCCCGCTGCTCGTCCGCGAGATCATCACCGACTTCTCCAGGCACCGGCCTCTGGGCACCGACGTCGCCCTGATGTGCGTCGCGGCCGTCGGCAGCGCCCTGGCGCAAGCCCTGTCCGGCTTCCAACTCGCACGCATCGGCGAACGCATGGCCTACCGGCTGCGCATGCGGATCATGGAGCACACGCTGCGACTTCCGCTCGCCGTCGTACGCGCGGAAGGCGCCGGCGACCTCGCCGCCCGGGTGACCTCCGACGCGATGCTGCTGCGCCAAGTCGTCGACGTGGCCACGCAACTGCCGCTCGCCGCACTGACGATCGCGGCGACCCTGGGCATCATGCTGTGGATCGACTGGCTGCTGACCGTCGTCACCGTCGTCTCCTTGGCCGTCCTGACCGTCCTGGTGCTGCTGGTGCTGCGCCGGATGCGGGTCAGCATGGCCGGACAGCAGACCGCGGTCGGGCAGCTCGCCCAACGCTTCACCGCCAACCTGGACGCACTCACCACCATCAAGGCCTACCGCGCCGAGCCGGTGGCCTCGCGCGCCCTGGCCGCCGACGCGGAACGCCTGCGCGCGGTCTCCCTGGAAGGCACCCGGCTGGGCGCGCTCATCCCCGCGGTGCTGACCCTCGGCAACCAGCTCGCCATGATCGCCGTGATCCTCACCGGCGGTACGCGGTTGGCGCGCGGCGACCTCCAAGCCGCCGCCTTCGCGGCCTTCCTCCTCTACCTGCTGCAGACGGTCCCTTCGGTGAACGCTCTGGCGAGCGGCTTCGGCCGCCTCCAGGCGGGGTTCGCGGCCCGCGACCGCTGCAACGACGTGCTGCTCATGCGTCCCGAGGCCGATCCCGACGACGCGGACCGGCCGGTCCCGCGGCCGCTGCCCGACGCACCCGCCGTGCTGTTCCGCTCGGTCTCGTACACGCACGCAGGTGCCACCGAAGCCGCCCTGCGCGACGTCTCCTTCACGGTCGAACGCACCGGCCTGACCGCGATCGTCGGACCGTCCGGCGCCGGAAAGACCACCACGCTGGCACTGGTCGACCGGTTCCTCCGGCCCGCGTCCGGATCCGTCGAAGTCCTGGGGCACGACGTGCGCGACTGGCCGTTGGACGCGCTGCGCGCTCGCATCGCCTACGTCGACCAGGCGTTCACGCTCCTGGAGGCGACCGCCCGCGAGAACCTCCAGCTCGGCCGCGCCCGGCCCGCACGCGACACCGAACTCGCCGCCGCCCTGGCGGTGGTGGGCCTCGCCGACGACATCGCCCGCCTACCGCAAGGCCTCGACACCCTGCTCGGCCGTGAGTCCGATCTTTCCGGCGGCCAGCGCCAGCGCATGGCCCTGGCCCGGGCGCTGCTGTCCGACGCCGACATCGTCCTGCTCGACGAACCCACAAGCCAGCTCGACGGGATCAACGAGCAGCGCTTCCGCACCATCGTGGAGGACCTCGCGCTGACCCGGGCCGTGATCGTGGTCGCGCACCGCCTCTCCACGGTCCGGCACGCCGACCACGTGATCGTGATGAGCGCCGGCGCGGTCGTCGACGCGGGAAACCACACCGCACTCGTCGCCCGCTGCACGCCGTACCGCGAACTCGTCACCAGCCAGGCGACACTGCCGCACTGAGCGCAGCGCCGCGTAGCCCGACCCGCCGCACCTGTCGGCGCACGACGTGCCGCCGGTTCCCGACCCGTGGCCGAAGGCTTCTCCCTCAGGCCGAGTTGCCGGGTCCTGCGGAGCCGAGGTGCTGGTGTTCGGTGAGTTCGAGGGCGATGAAGGCGCCGATCATCGCGCGCCACACCGCCTCGGCGACCTCGGGGGCGAGCCCGGCGGCCGTGGCCCGCTCGCGGACGGCGGCGATCACCTGCTCCACGCGGTCGGGCGCGCGCACCGCCTGTTCGTCGGTCTTGAACGCCGCGGCGGCGCGGACGAGCGACTGGCGGCGGGTCAGCAGCGCGACGAGTTCGGCGTCGATGCCGTCGATACGGTCGCGGACTTCGGCCAGGCTGCGCGGTGCGGCTTCGGAACGAGGTTCGGCTGCGGAACGAGATTCGGCTTCGGGCATTCCGGGAGTCTAGAACGGACTTCCGTCCGGAGTGTCGGCTGCCGCAGGCGGTCCTTGCGGTGCGCCGCCCGGTGCGCGCACCGCGAGGATGGCGACGTCGTCGGTGCTTTCGGGCGGGCGGACCCGGTCGAGGAGCAGGTCGCAGAAGGTGCTGAGACGCTGCCGACAGAGGGCGGCCGCGTGGCGGCGGAGGTTGTCGAGCCCGATGTCGATCGCCTGTCTGGGGACCTCGATGAGGCCGTCCGTGTACAGCACGAGTGTGCTGTCCGGCGGAAGCCGGACGTTGCCGTCGGTCCGGTGCAGGTCGAGGTCGCTGCCCAGGAGGACGCCGTGTCCTTCGTCGAGGAAGCGGGTCCGCCCGTCGCGGGTGACCAACAGCGGGGGAGGGTGCCCGGCGTTGGCCCAGGTGAGGTCCCAGCCGCCGTCGTCGGCGGCTTCGAGCCGGGCGAAGACCATCGTCGCCATGGCCGCATCGGTGATGTTGAGGAATGCCTGGTCGAGGCGGCGGACGACGAGGCTGGGGGGTTCGCGGTGGTCCCAGGCGAAGGCGCGCAGCATGTTGCGGACCTGCGCCATGCCCGCGGCGGCATCGAGGTCGTGGCCGGCGACGTCGCCGATGACGAGGGCGACGGACCTGTCGGGAAGCAGGAAGGCGTCGTACCAGTCCCCGCCGACCTGCGACGCGTCGGGGGCGGGCCGGTAGCGGGCGACCATGCCCATGCCCGGGACATGCGGCAGTTGGGGCAGGAGGTGGCGTTGCATGGTCTCGGCGACCGCGCGCTGGCGCTGGTAGAGCCGGGAGTTGGAGAACGTCAGCCCGGCTCGGCGGGAGATGTCCTCCAGCAGCGTGAGGTCGTCCGGTCCGAAGGCGTCCGGCCGCTCGCTGCGGCCGATGGTCAAGGCGCCGAGTACTTCGCCTGCGCCGCGGATGGGGGCGATGGCCACGGAATGCATGCCCGTGGCGTCGAAGAGCTCGCGTTGGGCCACCGCGATGCCCGAGTCGGGCGGCCCCTGGTAGTGCCCCGGCCCGGCGAGGGACGCGGCTGCTCCGCGCAGGGCCCGCGACAGCGGCATGGGGGAGCCCTCGGGGACCGGGGGCATCGGGCCTTCGAGGTCGTGGCGGCGATGCCGTGCGCCGTCGATGTGGTGGACGACGGTGTCGCGCCGGACTTCGCCGCTTTCGGTGATCAGGTCGACCACGGCCCAGTCCGCGAGCCGCGGGACCAGCAGCCGCGCGAGCAATTGCACGCCTTCGTCGATTTCCAGCGTGCTGGTGAGCGTGGTCGTGGTTTCGGCGAGGAGCGCCAGGCGGTCGAGCTCGGCCAGCACGGACGCGTCGACGGCGGCGGTGTTCGGGACACCGGTCGCCGCTTCGTGGAAGACGACGAACGCGCCGAAGCTCCCGTCGTCCGTCGTGTAGGGCGCCACCAGCCAGGCGACGTGCAGCAACGTGCCATCGCCGCGTTCGAGCCATACCGCGTCGCCCTGCGCGGCGCGCCCCGCGAGGTAGGCCCGCATCATGGCGCACTGGGAAGGGGGCAGGTGCCCGCCGTGGCTGTCCCGGTGCAGGAACTCGTGGGCGTCCTGCCCGACGAGGTCCTCTGCGGAACGGGCCAGGAGCTGTCGGCCGCACTGGTTGACCTCGGCGATCCGGCCCCGGTCGTCGATCGCGTACATGCCGACCCCCGCGGTCTCCGCCATGAGCCGGAGCAGTCGTGCCGCGGGTGTGGGGGCATGGCCGGTGGGCTCGGCGTCCATGGCGACTCCTCCCGTGGCTGGGGACCGTACGACCAGTCTTCCCCAGACGGGGGCGGGAGCGCGGCGGCGTGCCGCGATGCCTCGGATCCGGGGCACCGCGGGTCTCACACCCGTGCGCCGTCGTCCGGCCGTCTTTCCCGCGGCTCCGCATCCGTCGGCGCGCACAGCTTCCCTTAGGTGCACTGCCCCTGCGTGTCCTCCCGATCGCACCGGTGACGGTGCGCAAACATCGGATCACCGAGAGGCACGAGTCGGCCTCGCGGCGGACGGGACTGCCCCGCCGGCGCGGGCGCCGCTCCCCGCGGGAGCACCGAGACAGGAAGAAGGGCGGACGTGTCCCAAAGCGAGAGCGAAAATCCGGCGATCCCCTCACCCACCCCCGCGCCCACCCGGCCCAAATCGAACCGGGACTGGTGGCCGCAGCAGCTGGATCTCCAGGTCCTCCGCCAGCATGCTCCCCAGCCGGAGCCGCCGGGCGGGGACTTCGACTACGCGAAGGAGTTCGCGGACCTCGACGTCGACGCGCTGAAGCGGGACGTCTTCGCGGTGATGACGACGTCCCAGGAGTGGTGGCCCGCGGACTACGGCCACTACGGACCGCTCTTCATCCGCATGAGCTGGCACGCCGCGGGGACCTACCGGATCGCCGACGGCCGCGGCGGCGCGGGCGCCGGCGCGCAGCGCTTCGCCCCCCTCAACAGCTGGCCGGACAACGCGAGCCTGGACAAGGCGCGCCGGCTGCTCTGGCCGGTGAAGCAGAAGTACGGCCGGAAGATCTCCTGGGCCGACCTCCTGGTCTTCGCCGGGAACTGCGCCATGGAGTCGATGGGGTTCACGACGTTCGGCTTCGGCTTCGGCCGTCCGGACGTGTGGGAGCCGGAAGAGATCTTCTGGGGACCGGAGGACACCTGGCTCGGAGACGAGCGCTACAGCGGCGACCGGGAACTCGCCGGCCCGTTCGGCGCGGTCCAGATGGGGCTGATCTACGTCAACCCGGAGGGACCGAACGGCAACCCGGATCCGCTCGCCGCCGCGCGGGACATCCGCGAGACCTTCGCGCGCATGGCGATGAACGACGAGGAGACGGCCGCGCTCATCATCGGCGGCCACACCTTCGGCAAGTGCCACGGCGCCGTCGACCCCTCGTACATCGGCCCCGAGCCCGAAGCCGCCCCGCTCGAACAGCAGGGCCTCGGCTGGCGGAACTCCTACGGCACGGGCAGCGGGGGCGACGCGCTCACCAGCGGCCTGGAAGGCGCCTGGACCTCCGCACCGACCACATGGGACAACGGCTACCTGGACAACCTGCTCCGCTACGACTGGGAACTGACGACGAGCCCCGCGGGCGCGCACCAGTGGACCCCCACGGACCCGGCCGCCGCCGACACCGTGCCCGACGCCCACGACCCGGCGAAGCGGCACGCGCCGATGATGCTGACGACGGACCTGTCCCTGAAGCTGGACCCGGTCTACGCGCCGATCGTGAAGTCCTTCCACGAGAATCCGGCCAAGCTCGCCGAGGCCTTCGCCAAAGCCTGGTACAAGCTGCTGCACCGTGACATGGGACCGCTCTCGCGCTACCTCGGCCCCTGGGTCGCGGCGCCGCAACTGTGGCAGGACCCCGTCCCCGCGGTGGACCACGAGCTGGTCGGGGACGCCGACATCGCCGCCCTCAAGGCCCGGGTCCTCGACGCCGGGATCCCCGTCCCGCACCTGGTCGCGACCGCCTGGGCGTCGGCGGCGAGCTTCCGCGGCACGGACAAGCGCGGCGGGGCCAACGGAGCACGCATCCGGCTCGCCCCGCAGAACAGCTGGGAGGTCAACGACCTGCCCGAGATCGCCGGCACCGTACAGGCCCTCGACCGGATCCGGCAGGAGTTCGACGACGCCCAGTCCGGCGGCAAGAAGATCTCGCTCGCCGACCTGATCGTCCTGGCCGGGTGCGCCGCCGTCGAACGGGCCGCAAAGGACGCAGGACACGACGTCACGGTCCCGTTCGCGCCCGGGCGTACCGACGCCTCGCAGGAGCAGACGGACACGGAGTCGTTCGCCGTCCTCGAACCGCGCGCGGACGGGTTCCGCAACTACCTGCGGCAAGGCGAGAAGCTGTCGCCGGAGACGCTGTTGCTGGACCGCGCCAACCTGCTGACGCTCACCGCATCCGAGATGACGGCCCTCCTCGGCGGCATGCGCGTCCTGGACACCGGCTTCCGGCAGTCCTCCCACGGCAGGTTCACCGACCGCCCGGGGACGCTGACGAACGACTTCTTCGTCAACCTGCTCGACATGGGCACCGAGTGGAAGCCCTCGACCACGGCGGAGAACGTCTACGAGGGCCGGAAACGCGGCACCGACTCCGTCACGTGGACCGCCACCGCGGCCGACCTCGTCTTCGGTGCGCACTCCCAACTCCGTGCGATCTGCGAGGTCTACGCGTCCGAAGACGGCGCCGCGTGCTTCGTGCGCGACTTCGTGGCCGCGTGGGACAAGGTGATGAACCTCGACCGGTTCGACCTGCACTGACCTCGCGCGGGCCGGCCGGGGTCACCCCCGGGCGGTCCGGGACACCGTTGCCGGTGTCCTGGACCGCCCGAGGGGTGCCCGGGCCGGGGCGCCGGATCGCTCAGACGGTGAGGTCGTCGGTCTTGGCCGCCTTGTCCACAGGCAGGAAGTCCGCCGGGACCGGGTATTCACCGAGCAGGTAGTGCAGGGTCGCGGCGTGCATGGCCTCCACAGGGGCGATCGTGGCGGCCGTCTCGATCCCCGCGGGGGCGGTGACGTTGAACTCGGCGAACAGGTACGTCTGTGCGGCCTGGTCCTCCAACTGCAAGGCGAGGCGCGCCACACCCGGGATGTCGGTGACCTTGCCGAGCGCGTCGGCAACCGCCGCCTGGCTCTTGAGCGGCACGCCGGTGATCGGCGGTTTGCCTGCCTGGGTGAGGACGTTGTTCCACACCTTGGCGTGGTCGGCGTGCTGCGCCATGGCGGTCGTGGCGAAGTTCGCGACCGCGGGCGGCACCGTCCCGAGCTTCCCGGCGCCGGCCGCCTGCACCGCCGCCTGGTAGGCACCCACCGCCTGGTTCTCCAGCGCGACCGCCAGAGCGACGACGAGCAAGTCGCCGGTGTACGTACCCGCGGCGGGGGCCGCCTGCCCCGAACCGGGCGCGGTCGGCGTGGACGGGGTGGAGGATTTGCCGTTGTCGCTGCTGCACGCCGCCAGTGCGAAGGCGCTCAGTCCGACCACGCCGACGCCGCGCAGGAACCGGCGTCGGTCCAGGGCCGGCTCGGACATGGCTGCGGTTGCCCTGGACGGCTCCCGGATCTGCTCGGACAGCTCGGCCGCCGCCGCGTACATGTGCGGCAGCGTCGCGCGGTGTACTTCGTCGACCTGCGCGGTGAGCGCCCGCAGTTCGGCCTCGGAGCCCTGGAACGCCTCGGGCTTGCGGTTGCGGCTCACTTCACGGCCCCTTCGGTGATCGGGGAAGCGTCCTTGGTCGGGTAGAACGCGTCGGGGAACCCGACGGACCCCGCCGCCGCGGGCAGGGCGGCGGCATCCGGCGGCAGCTTGATCTGCGCCGCGAGATCGGCGGCCAGCAGCGCCTGGACGGCGAGCAGAACCGCCTTGTGCTGGGCCTCGACCGGCGCCACCGATCCGAACAGCTGCCGCAGCGCGGGGTCGGACACCTGCGAGACGTTCTTCGTGTAGGTCTGGGCGGCGACGTCCTCCAGCGTGATCGCCAGCTTCACCACGTCCGCCGGGCCCTTGATCGTCGGCAGGGCCTGCTGCACGATCGCGGCGTACTTCGGGTCCGGGCCGGTCTGCTCCTTGCCGCCCGCCTTGACGGCGGCGGCGTTGAACGCCTGTGCGTGGGCCCGGTGTTGGGCGGTCGTCTTGTCGATGAACGCGACCACGACCGCGTTCCCGCCCTTGATGAACGGCAGTCCCGCGGCGGTGGTGTAGACGTTCACCGCGAGGTTCTCGATCGACGCCGCGGTCTGCAGCGCCATCACGTCGTCCGCGGTCGCCGCCGCGGCACGGGAGTTGCCCAGCAGCACCGCACCCGCGGCGGCTCCGCCCAGGATCCCCGGGCGCCACCAGCGCCGCGTCCGCACCGGCCGGCCCTCGTGCGCTTCCTGTGTGTTCTCGTGGAATTCCTCCAGCGCGGCGCGGGTCGCCCGCGTCGCGTCGCTGTGCAGGTCTTCGGACTGCTCGGTCAACTCCGTCAGCAGCCGGGTGTCGATGGATTTGCCCACCGCCGCGGCTCCCTTCGTCCCACCCGCCGAACGCGGGCACTCGGCACGGCATTCGCAGCGCCGGCCCGCGCGGCTTGGTCCGGTCGGGAAAGTCGCCACCGGATCACCTGATCGAGTGAATCGCCGGCGATCCCGCGTGCGCCGGCGCTGCGTGAGCATCGGCGATTTCGGGCACGTGCCCCCACGTCGCCCGCACGCACGGAGGCCGCAAGGAGGTGGTGCGCATGGCACGCCGTACCGAGTCCGATGCCGGCGACCGCTTCGACGCGGTCGCCGACGACCTGTACGGCCTGCCGCCCGCCGATTTCACCAAGGCCCGCGACGCACACGCCGTCGAGGCCCGCAACGACGGCGACCGTCCGCTTGCGGAGCGCATCCGGGCGCTGCGGCGGCCGACTCTCGCCGCGTGGGCGAGCAACCTGCTGGTGCGAGCGCAGCCGGACGAGGTGCGCGGTGTCCTCGAACTCGGGGAAGCGCTGCGCACGGCACACCGGGACATGGACGGCGCGCGGCTCCGTGACCTGTCCGCCCAGCAGCGCACCCTCACCGTGGCACTGGCCCGGCAGGCCCGAGCCCTCGCCGCCGACGCCGGGCAGACGTTGAGCGACCAAGCCCTGGCGGAAGTGCGCGACACCGTCGCCGCCGCCCTCGCGGATCCCGACTCCGGCACCGCCTGGGCATCGGGGCGGCTGGCGCACACTCTCACGCCTCCGGCATTTCCCACCGTCGCCCCTGAAGGCATCGCACGACGCTCCGACCGGCAGAAGCCGGCGAAGGCGCAACCCGCGGCACCCGGCAAGGTCCGCGATCTCGGCCGGGCACGGGCGCGACGCGAAGCCCGCGAACGGCTCGCCGCGGCACGCCGCGCCGCCCGCGAGGCCGCCGCGCACGCGACCCGACGCGAACGCGCCGCCGAGACCGCCCGTACCCGAGCGCAGGAAGCCGGCCGACGCCATCAGCAGGCGCGCGACCACCTCGCCGAGCTGCGGCGCGACCTCGCCGCCGCGGAACAGGCCCGACACGATGCTGCCGACGCCGAGCGCCAGGCCCGACACGAGGCGCAGCACGCCGAGCGCGAGGTGGCCGAGGCCCGCCGCACCGCCGACGACGCCGCCGCCCACGCGGAACGCCTCGCGGCGGAGACCGACGACACGGGGGACACCGACGACACGGGGGACACCGACGCCCCGAACGCCAGGTGACGCCCGCTCGGCCGGTGCCACCTGCCGCTGCCCGAACATGCGGGTCAATCGGGTGCGGGGCGCGGTTCACCGGCCGATCGGCGGGTAACTGCCTGGCGCGTCCGGGCGTTGCGTTGAGCGACGAACGCCGGGACCCGCGTGATGCGCGGGTTTGCCGGGACGACGGCCGATAGTCGGGTGAGCGGGTATGCACAGCGTCATTGACTGGCTCAGGGGATTGTCGGGCCCGCTGGTGTACGCCGTCGTGGGTGCCCTCGTCTTCGCCGAGGACGCGCTGTTCCTGGGCTTTCTGCTGCCCGGGGAAACGGCGGCGGTGGTCGGTGGAGCCATCGCGTCCGGCGGGCGGGACGTGCTCTTGGTGCCGATGATGGCGGTGGTGTCGTTCGCCGCGATCGCGGGCGACAGTGCCGGATACGCGCTGGGCCGTCATTTCGGGCCTCGGCTGCTCCAGGCCGGGTGGGTGGAGCGGCACCACGATCGCGTGGAGCGTGCGCAGGGCGTGATCGCCCGGCGGGGCCCGTACGCCGTGTTCCTCGGCCGGTTCGTTGCGGTGCTGCGTGCGCTGGTCCCGACCTTGTCGGGGGTCGCGCGCATGCCGTACCGCCGCTTCCTGGTCTTCAACGTCCTCGGCGGCGTCCTCTGGGGCTGCGGATTCGTGCTCCTGGGATACGCCGCGGGGGCAGCGTACGACCGAATTGCCCGCGAGGTCGGCGCGGTCGCCGCCGGACTCGTCGCCTTGGTGGCCGTCGTCGCCTTGGCGGTATGGGCCTGGCGGCGGCACCGACGCAACGAGTAGATCCGGCGTCGCACCGACAGCGAGATTCCCGTGGGGAGATTTCCCCGCGTCGAAAAAACGCGTGTTTCGCCGCGACCGCATCGGTTATGACGCGCGAGACTCGTCCCTTCGCTCCCTCCGCATTCCGTGCTCCTGCCGCCGGCGGCTTTCCGCCACCACGGAAATCAAACCCTGCCGGCCTCCCGATTTCCCCCTGACCTGCGGTGTTGTGACGTCGGTCGACGATTTGTCGATGGGCGGCAGGCATGGTTGCGTGGCGACGGGGCAGTTTCGTGGCACATCGGGCCGCAAGGCGCGTCCCAGCCGACGAACAGTCGGTGACATCCGCAAGGAGCAGAGAACCGTGCGCTTCAGAATGGGCGTGGAAGAGGAATTCCATGTAGTGGACGCGGAAACCGGGCTCCTCGTACCGGAGGCACCGGTTCTGCTCGACGACCTGCCCAGCGATCGCTTTACCGGGGAATTCCAACTGGGCGTGATCGAGTCGCAATCCGGAGTGCACGACTCTCCCGCCGCGCTGAGGGCGGATCTGGTCGGCACGCGCCGCACCCTCGACAAGGTCGCCTCGCAACGCGGGCTGACGGTGGTGGCGGCGGGAACCGTGCCGCTCGTGCCGGCGAGTTCGCGCGGATTCGGCCCCGACATCCGCTACACCGAAATGGCCGGCGAATACCAGGCGCTGGCCGACGAGCAGTTGATATGCGGCGCCCAGGTCCACGTCGACGTCCCCGACCGGGACACCGCCGTCCGCGCGATGCCGTGGCTTTCCCCCTGGCTGCCGGTGCTGCTCGCGCTGTCCGCCAGTTCCCCGTTCTGGCAGGGCGCCGACACCGGATTCGCCAGTTGGCGCACGATGGTGTGGCAGCGCTGGCCCAGCGCGGGGCCCGCCGGGACGTACGCGTCCGCCGCCGAGTACGACGCCGCCGTCGACGACCTCATCCGCTCCGGTGTCATCACCGACGCCGGCATGATCTACACCGACGTCCGGCCCTCGGCCCACCAGAAGACCCTGGAACTGCGCATCTGCGACGCCTGTCCCGACGTGGACACCGTCGTCCTCGTCGCCGCGCTCTTCCGCGCCATGGTCGTCGACGCCTGCGAAGCCGTCGCCCGACGGGCTCCGCTTCGCCCGGTCACCCACGAATGGCTGCGCGCGGCCACGTGGCGGGCCGCCCGATCCGGCCTGGAGGGCGACCTCCTCGACCCGACCACCCTGGAGCCCGCGCCCGCGCACCGGGTCGTCTGCAGCATGCTGAAGCACCTGCGTCCGACCCTGACGGCGTTCGGCGACTGGCATTCCGTCGCGGCCGCCACCGATGCCCTCCTCGCTTCCGGCAGTGCCGCGCGGCGGCTGCGCACGGCGGCCTTCGACAGCTCGTGGCGCGACATCGTCGGGCTTCTCGCCGACCTGACCCACGCCGCCGAAGACGAGTACGAGCCGCGTCCATCCGCACCGATCACGGAGGCAAACACATGTGTGGCATAGCCGGGGAAATACGCTTCGACGGAGGACGACCGGACCTGGCCGCCGTCGAGCGCATGACCGACCGGCTCGCCGCGCGCGGACCGGACGGCCGCGGCATGTGGTCGCAGGGCGCCATCGCCCTCGGACACCGCCGCCTGGAGGTCATCGACCTGTCGGAGCGCGGCGCGCAACCCATGACGGACGCGCACACGGGGCTGACCGGCGTCTTCAACGGCTGCATCTACAACTACCGTGAACTGCGCGCCGAACTGGAGACCGCAGGGCACCGGTTCTTCTCCACCTCGGACACCGAGGTGATGCTCAAGGCGTACCACGAGTGGGGCCTCGCGTTCGTCGACCGGCTCTTCGGCATGTTCGCCTTCGCCATCGCCGAACACGCCACCGGGCGCCTCGTGCTGGGGCGCGACCGGCTCGGTGTCAAACCCCTCTACATCGCCCCCCAATCCGGCCGGCGCAGCGGGGGCCTGCGCTTCGCGTCGTCCCTGCCGTCGCTGCTGGCCGGCGGCGGTGTGGACACCTCGATCGACCCGGTGGCGCTGCACCAGTACCTCACGCTGCACGGCACAGTTGCCGCTCCCCACACCATCCTGGCCGGGGTGCGCAAACTCCCGCCGGCAACCGTCCGCGTGGTGGAGCCGGACGGGAGCGAACACGACACCCTGTACTGGCAACCGCGGTACGAGCGCCTGCCCGAGCACGTCGGGATGGGCGCCGACGACTGGCGGGACGCGCTCATGGGCGCCCTGCGGACGGCGGTGCGCCGCCGCACCGTCGCCGACGTCGAAGTGGGCGTGCTGCTCTCCGGCGGACTCGACTCCAGCCTGATCGTCGCCCTGCTCGCCGAACACGGCCAGGACGGCCTGCAGACCTTCAGCGTCGGCTTCGAAGCCGAAGGCGGCGAGGAGGGCGACGAGTTCGTCTACTCCGACATGGTCGCCCGCCAATTCGGCACCGACCACCGGCAGCTCCTCGTGCCCTCCGACCGGTTGCCGGAGGCCCTGGAGGGGGCGGTGTCGGCGATGAGCGAGCCGATGGTCAGCCACGACGTCGTGGCCTTCCACCTCCTCGCCGAGCAGGTCTCCAAGTACGTCAAGGTCGTGCAGAGCGGCCAGGGCGCGGACGAGATCCTCGCGGGCTACCACTGGTACCCGGCGCTGGCCGCGGTGCCGCGCGACGAGGAACCCGAGACGTACATGCGCACCTACTTCGATCGCCCGCACGGCGATCTGGCGCGCATGCTGCAACCGCACATGCGTGGCGCCGACGCCTCGGGCGACCTCGTCCGCACGCACATGGCCGCGCCGGGGGCCCGGACGGCGCTCGACGCCGCGCTGCGCCTGGACACGCACGTCATGATGGTCGACGACCCGGTCAAGCGGGTCGACAACATGACCTCCGACTGGGGGTTGGAGGCGCGCGTCCCCTTCCTCGACCACGAGTTCGTGGAACTCGCGGCGGCATGCCCGCCCGAACTCAAGCTCGCCCAGGGCGGCAAAGGCGTGCTCAAGGACATCGGGCGGCAGGTCCTGCCCCGGGAGGTCGTCGACCGTCCGAAGGGCTACTTCCCCGTCCCGGCCATCCGGCACATGGCCGCCCCCGTGTTCGAACGAGTCCGGGACGCCCTGTCGGCCCCGGCGGCGAAGAACCGCGGCATCTTCCTCCCGTCCTATGTGGACGAGTTGCTCGCCGCCCCCGACCGGCATCGGACACACCGGGGCGCCAATGCGCTCTGGCAGGTCGCGCTGCTGGAAATCTGGCTCCAGGCCCACGGAATCGACTGAGCGACGCGACGGCCCCCCGAGAGGAGCACTGACGGAGGAACATGCGACAACCGCACGATCTGGCCGCGGATACCCGTCCCCGCGTGGTGCGGCTTGCCGACGCCGCAGCGGACGGCGGCACGGTGCGGACCACGGCAGCGCACCGGTGCCTGGAGCCCGCGGCCGCCCCGACCGGGGGAGCCGTCGCCTTCATCTGCGACCGCGCCGGCGTCCCCCAGCTCTGGACGGCCGCGTCCGCGGGAGGGCCGGCACGGCTGCTGGACGCAAGCCCGGATCCGGTGACCGAGGTGTCGTGGTCCCCGGACGGCGAATGGATCGCCTACACCACGGCGCCCGGCGGCGGGGAGCACACCCGGGTGCTGTGCGTCCGCCCCGACGGGACGGAACGGCGCGCGGTGGCCGGGGCGGTCCCCGGCCAGACCGCCCACCTGGGGGCCTGGCGCCGGAAAGGATCCGCGTTGGCCGTCACGGTGGCCGCCTCGCAGGTACGGGACCCGGCGTACCGCGGCCTGGCGGTCTTCGTCCTGGACCCGGCCGGGCTCGCGGACCCCGAGCTGCTCACCACCCAGGCCCGCGCGTCGTCGCTCCGACTGTGCGACTTCAGCCCGGACGGGCACCTCGCGCTCCTGCGCTGCGGCCCGCGCGGCCATCGCCGGGCCACCGTGCTCGACACCCGGACCGGAGCCGTCGCCACGGACCTCCCGGCCGCGGACGGCGACCCGTGGATCGGGCGCTTCTCCGCCGACGGCAGGACGGTGTGGCTCCGCAGCGACGCCGACCGCGAGTTCGCGGCGCTGCACGCGGCCCGGCTCACCGACGAAGGCACCTGCACGTACGTCGCGGTCGCGGCCGAACGCGACGGCACGGACCTCGAGTTGCTGTATGTCGACGACGACGGGCGGAACGGCGTCCTGGTGTGGAACGTCGACGGGCGCAGCGAGGTCGAAACCGTGGCCCTCGGCACGTCCACCGTGGGCGTGCGGAGCCCGGTCGCGATCCCGCACGAGGTCGTCACGAAGGTCACCGAGCCCACCGAGGGCGGCCGGTTGCTCGCCGTGTCCGGTTCCGCCGCTCGGCCCGGCGTCTGCGCGTACCCGCCGAACGGTGGCACGGCGGCGATGACGCCCTGGTCGTCCCGGGACCCGGCCGCCTCGCCGGGCGGCCATCCGCCGGTCCGTCCCGAACACCTCCGCTTCCCGGCGCGGGACGGGCTGCCACTCGACGGCTGGTACTACCGGCCGCCCGGCGAGGAGCAGCCGGGTCCGTGCGTCGTGCACCTGCACGGCGGCCCGGAGTGGCAGGAGCGCCCGGTGCTCAATCCGATGTACCAGGCCTTGACGCAGCTCGGCATCGGCGTGTTCGCCCCCAACGTGCGCGGCTCCTCCGGGTTCGGCCGCTCGTTCGTCGAAGCCGACCACGGGGAGGGGCGGTTCGCGGCCATCACCGACGTCGCGGACTGCACGTCGCACCTGATTCTGCACGGCATGGCCGACCCGAACCGCGTGGCCGTGATGGGACGGTCGTACGGCGGCTACCTGGCGCTGGCGTCGCTGGTCTGGCACCCCGACCTGTTCCGCACCGGCGTCGCGGTGTGCGGCATCTCCGACTTCGCCACGTTCTTCGCCGGCACGGAGTCCTGGATCGCGGAGTCCGCGGCCGCCAAGTACGGCCACCCCGAAGACGACCGCGACCTGCTGCGCCGCCTGTCACCCATGACCCGCATGGACGCCTTGCGCGTCCCCTTCCTCGCGGTGCACGGCGAGCACGACACCAACGTGCCGCCGGGCGAGTCCGTCCAGGCCGTACAGGCGGCCCGCGGACGCGGCATCCCCGCGGAACTGCTCGTCCTGCGCGACGAGGGCCACGAGTTCCTCCGCGCCGGAAACCGCGCCAGATACCACCGCGCGGTGGGTGAATGGCTCGGCCGCCATCTGGTGCCCATGCGGGCATGACCGGGCGCGCCATCGAGGTACCGCCGCCCTGCTCGGCCAACGCCCGGATCGCGGTTGGCGGACATCCGTGGTCGCTCGTCACCACGCGCGGAGGCCGGCCCA
This sequence comes from Uniformispora flossi, assembly GCF_049534875.1. Classification (NCBI taxonomy): domain Bacteria; kingdom Bacillati; phylum Actinomycetota; class Actinomycetes; order Kitasatosporales; family Streptomycetaceae; genus Uniformispora; species Uniformispora flossi. The sequence goes on along the minus strand of NZ_JBMULZ010000013.1, from coordinate 115,961 downwards.
AGGTCCACCGACCGGCCCGGTAGGTCGCGGCGGCCGCAACCCGGGCAGCCGCCGACAGCGTCGGCGGGCTCGCTGCCCGCCGAGGCCGTCGGCGTCAATCCTCGCCGGGCGTAGCGCCGTTCGCCCTACTTCCTGGTGGGCTTGCCGCCCTTTCCTTTGTCGGCGCCGTAGGCGTTGCCTTTGTCGCTGCGTCCGGTTTTGTCCGCGGCGGTGGTCGCGAGCGGGCGGGGTGTCGTGGCCCGCGGGCTCGCGACCGGCGGCGTCGCCGCGGGTGTGGTCGGATCGCCGGTGGCCGACGGTGCGGAGCGGGGGAGATCCGCGACCGGTAGCGGTGCCGGTGGCGGCTGGGTGCGGTCTGCTGCGGGGGCGGAGCCGACGCCGAGGACGAAGGGCACCGTCGCCCCGCCGGCCCCCAGCGCGAGCCCGGCGGCCAAGGCGAGGGCCGGAGTGCGATGCCGCCGCCTGCGCACCGCTGGCGCTGCCGACGTTTCGGACGCGGCCGACGTCGCGGCGGGACCTGAGGCCCCGGTGCCGACCGCGACCGTCGCGGGCGACTCGGCGGCGTGGGTCACCTCCGCTCCCTCGGACGCGGCGGCGGCTTCCAGGAGGCGGACGCATTCGGCGGCGTCGGGGCGGTCGGCGGGTTCCGCGTGGGTCATGGCCTCGATGGCCGACGCGAGCTCCGCCGGTGCCCACGGTGGGATGCACGGCGGACGCAGGGCGCGGGCCGTTCCCGCTGCCAACGGACCCCCGGGGTACTCCTTTTCGCCTTTCAGGGCTTCGAGGAGGACCAGGCCCAGGGCGTGGATGTCGCTGGCCGGGCCCGAACCCCGGCCCAGGAGCTGCTCGGGGGCCAAGTACGGGATGGTGCCGATCAGGGTGCCGGGAGCGGAGCGGGTGGGCTCGTCCACGAGACGGGAGATCCCGAAGTCCGCCAGGTAGGGCGCGTCGTCGAGCCCCACGAGGACGTTGGACGGCTTGACGTCGCGGTGGACGACGCCGGCCGCGTGGACGTGCGCCAACGCCGACGCCAGCCGTGTCCCCAAGCGCGCCACCCGGTCGGCGGGCAACGGGCCGTCGAGGATGTGCTCCCGCAACGTCACGCCTTCGACCAGCCGCATGACGACATAGACATGGGTGGCCTGCCTGCCGACATCGTGGACCTCGACGAGCGCGGGATGCGCCAGACGGCCCAGCAATTCCGCTTCCTGGCAAAACCGTTCCGGTGTCACCGCGCAGGCCCCGGGCCGGAACACCTTGACCGCGACATCCCGCCGCAGCCGCAGGTCCACGCCGCGGAAGACGTCCGCGGTCCCGCCCGCGCCCAGCGGCTCCGCCAGACGGTACCGATCGTCGAGCACCACGCCGCTGCGCGGGACGGGGGGCGGTATTCGGCGAGGCAATGCCGTCATGCTCTCTCCCTGCGTGTCCCGGCCGTGCCTGGGTCCCTACCCGGGTGGGCGCACCGCATGCCCGCGAGATCGGCGACACGACCGGGCGCGTCGACGCATGTCCACCGTCGGACCGGGCATCGGGAGTTGGGAGCCAGGCCGCGGCGCGGCCGGGCCGCGGACATCCGTCCTGGCGGCCGACCGCGGGTCGCTCCCTCGCCGAGTCGAGGAAGGTCTGATGGACACCAGGCAGCTCACCCCCACGAACCGGCCCTTGATCGGCTCCGGCCCACAAGGCCGTGCGGTGCTCGCCCCCGCCGGGGAACTCGACGAAGCGGCATCGGCCGTGCTGCGCGCGGACGCGTGCGGCCTGGTCGCCCACGGCCACCGGAATCTGGTCGTCGACCTGTCCGCGGTCACCTTCTGCGACGCGTGCAGCCTCAGCGCCCTGATCGGCATCCGACGCCACGCCCTGGAGGCGGGCGGATCTCTGGTGCTGGCTGCCGTTCCGGACCAGCTCCGCGAACTGCTGAGCCGCACCGGCCTGGACACCGTGCTCACCGTCCATCCCACCGTCCACGACGCCCTGGCCCACCCCGGCCGACCGCTTGCCGCCCCGCCGCATGGGCACGCCCCGGTGTGAGGAGCGCTTGGGGCGGGCTGGGAACCGCTGACGGCATCAGGACACAGCGAGGTCATCCATGCAGATCAACGCCCTCATCGTCGACGCCGCCGACCCGGAGCGACTGGCCGCGTTCTGGTCCGAAGTGCTCGGCAGGCCGGTGGTGGGCCGCGGCGGCCCGTACGTGTGGCTGCGCCGGGAGAACGACCTCGGCCTGGGTTTCCAGAAGACCACGGATTCCAAAGCCGGCAAGAACCGCATGCACGTCGACATCGCCTCGCCCGACCCCGCCGCCGAACAGCAGCGGGTGGAGGCACTCGGCGGACGCCGGCTGGAGCAGTACGCCGACGGGGGCTTCTTGGTGATGGCCGACCCCGAAGGCAACGAGTTCTGCATCATCCCCGACACCCCCTTCGAACTGGACGACGAAGGCCGCGCCCACTACCTCCCCTGACCGGCGCGACGGCAGCTCACACCCTGTCGACCGCGCGCCGCAACGCCTGCGCCGTGTCCGTCACGGCTCCGGCTAGCGTGCGATCCCGAACGGGACGTCCCGAATGCGCGGCCGCAGTGCCGTGCCGACAGCCGTCATCAGGCCCGCACGGTGCCCTCGGCCGCCGCGGACTGGGGGTTCCGGCTCCACAGGCTGCGCATCTCGGGCGGGGCGATGAACACGGCCGTCGCCTCGGCGGTGACCTTGCCGTCGGCCAGGATCTCGCCGGTGGCGAAGCTCTTGCGGCCCTCGCAGTGCGTCCAACGGGCCCGGATCTCCAGGGGCACGTCGTACGGCGTGGCGGCCCGGTAGCGCACGTCGAGTCCGGCGGTGAAGCCGGGTACTCCCGCGGCCGACGTCGCCAGGCCGAGTACGTGGTCGAGGAGCGTGGCCACCACGCCGCCGTGCGCCCGTCCGGGCGGGCCGCTGTGCGCGGCGGTGAGCCGGCAGTCCGCCACGACCTCCACGGACCGCGGCTCGACCGAGTCGTCGAACGCCTGCGTCGCCATCTCGGGGGTCTCCCGGAAGACCAGCCGCGGCGCCTGCGGGTTGAGCAGCCCGGACCCCGCCTGCGTCAGCTGGTCGATGCGGCCTTCGGAGGTGCGGACGAACCGCACGACCTGGTCGTGCGTCGCGGCCCGGAGCAGCTCCGCGGCCCGGCTCACCAACTCCGCGGCCTCGGCCCGTACCTCCGGTCCGACATCGGTACGCACCGTCGCCTCGACCAGGTCCCGGATCCGCTCGACCAGATCCAGCGAGGCGTCCGGAACGTCCGCGACCTCGGGAATGCCGCCCTCGGCAAACCGCTCGAACGCCGCGGCGAACACCGTGGCCCCGTTGTCGGCCGGTCCAGCCATCGACGTGCTCCCTTGCTGCGGCACGAGCCCTTCGAGGGCCGCACCATTTACATGACCATGACAAGTAAATCCGGTCGATCATACCGCTGACCGCCCCGCCGCCCCCGCCCCGGTGACCCCCGGCGGTGACCCCCGGCCCCGCTCCGGGACAGGGCCGAACGGCTCCTGCGCCGACGGCGGCCTGTTCGGATGATGGGGGCAGTGGGTTCCGCGGCCGCCCGCTCCCCGGTGGCGGCCCCGGTGCTCGCATCGCAGGGTGGGAAAGCGGGGTGGGAAAGGGGCGGGCGGTCGCAGGCGCCGCCCGGACGCCCCGCCGCGGGATCGCCGAGGAGCGGCCATGGACAGCGACGAAGACCCGAAGGTCCGGGAAGTCCCCTCCGAGCACCTGGCCGCGCACCGGCACGCCCGGATCGTGGTGGGCGTGGACGGTTCGTTCGGCGCCGAAGCGGCGTTGCGCTGGGCGATCCGGGAAGCCCGGGAGCGCGACCTGGTGCTGGACGTCGTGGCGGTCTGGGAGGACCTCGCGGGCGAGGCCGGCGACGGCCACCTGGCCGTCGCGCGCGAGCGGCTCGACCGCGCGTTGGAGCACGTGCTGCGCCGCCGCGACCTCCCGAAGCAGGTGATCACCGCCCCGCTGCACGGGGCGCCCGGCCTGCAGCTCGTGGAGCGCGCCCGGGAGGCGTCGCTACTGGTCCTCGGCACCACGGGCATCAGCTCACCGGAGATTCCCGGCGGCATCGGCCTGTACTGCCTGCGGAACAGCAGCGTCCCGGTGGTGTTCGTGCCGAGTGCGCCGTGACGTGGCACTTCCCGGGTAGGCCGTGACGTGGCACTTCCCGGGTACGCCGTGACGTGTGGGAGATGGTCATGAGTGAAGCCCCAGGCAACCAGCCGGTGGTGGCCGGCCTCGACGACGACGGGGAGGCCGGACGACGGGCGGTCCGGTGGGCCGCCCACGAAGCCGCGCTGCGCGGCAGACCGCTCCACATCGTGCACGCCCTCGACTGGCCGCCGGTCGTCGACCCCGACCCGGCGCATGCCACGCCCTGGGAGGAATGGCGCGCCCGGTTCCGGGACGAGGGCAGGCGGCTCCTGGACGGGGCACGCGAACTCGCCTCGGCCGCCGAGCCGGGCCTGGCCGTGACCGGCGCCCTCGTCGACGGGAAGCCGAAGACGGTGCTGACGAAGGCCACGGCCGGCGCCGCCTTGGTGGTGCTCGGTTCGCGGCGGCTGTCGTCGTTGCAGGAGGCGCTGACCACGGGCGGCGGCGTCGCCGTCCCGGTCATCGCCCATGCGCGGTGCCCCGTCGCCGTCGTCCGGCAGTCCGGACCCGACAAGGCCGGGGCCGGGCCCGTCGTGGTCGGGTTCGACGGGTCGCCGGGTTCGGAGCGGGCCATGGCGTACGCATTCGAAGCCGCGGTCGCGCACGGTGCCGAGGTGCTTGTGGTGCGTGTGTGCCACATGCCGATGACGGTGGCCGGGGCCGTTGCCGCCGAGGCCGCCATGCGGGACGCGCTCGCCGCCCTGGAGCACGAACTCGCGCGATGGGCCGAGAAGTACCCCGACGTCCGGGCGCGCGGCGAGGCCGGATTCGGCCACCCGGTGCGCGTGCTCGCGGACGTGTCCGGCGATGCGCTCTGCCTGGTCGTCGGGACGCGCGGCCTCGAGGGCTTCCGCGGCATGCTCCTGGGTTCCGTGGGCGGCGGCCTCGTCCACCACGCCGAATGCCCGCTGGTGGTCGTGCCGGGGGACCGGGACCGGGCGTAGACAGGACGCGCGCCGACGTCCGAGGTCCGCCCGGAAAGCCCGGAACGGGCGCCCCCGCTGGACAAGGCGATGCGCGCCGAGAACATCGACAGCGCCCACGAGCTGATCAAGCGCCTGGAGTGTGATGCCGCCGGAGCCCCGCGGCCGGTGCCGGACCGGGACCACGCCGCGGCCGCTCCGCCCACGGATATTCGGAAGGCGGCGGAACCTGCCGCGTTCTGGTGCGGACACGCAGACGACCCGATCACGCAGCGCCTGTTCTGCCGGCGATCCCGGTGGGGGTGCCCGGCTGGAGATGCGGGCAGAGGTCGCGGGTGGTGAGGGGCCAGTGGGTGAAGGTCGCGTCCGGGCGCTGCAGGTAGATCTCGTGGTGGTGGGCGATGACTCCCCGGGTGGGCTCGTCGAGGAGCCGGGCGAGGACGTAGGCGGCTGCGAGGCCGGTGACGTCGCGGACGGTTCCCATCGGGAGAAGGGAGCGGGTTTCGGCGATGGCCTCGTGGTCGCCTGCGCGGATGACGACGGGGGTCGCCGGTGCCACGCCATGGGCGGCGATGGCGACCGCGATGTTGTCGAGGTCGTCCGAGCCGACGGCGGCGAGGGCCCGGGCTTTGCCGAGACGGAGGTGTTCGAGGACCGCCCGGTCGCCGCCGTGGCCGGTCATGACCGGGATGCCGAGGGAACGCGCGAGGCGTGCGGTGGCGGCGTGCGGGTCGCGTTCGACGCCGACGACGGGGACACCGTGGCGCCGGAGTTCGGCGCAGAGTCGCATCCCGACCTGCCCCATGCCGACGACGATGACGTGGCCGCTGCGGGGCAGGGTGCGCGGTCCGATCAGGCCGATGAGCCGCGGCCCGAGCATGCGTTCGATGACCCCTGCGGTGAACAGCGCGCTGAACACGAGGGTGGCCAGCATCGCCGCGCTCGCCGCCAGTTGGTAGCCGTGCGCGTCGTCGGGCGCGGTGGCGGGGCCGACCGCGGCGACGACGCGGGTGGCGTGGAAGAGCGCTTCGGCGGGGTGGTGGCCGTGGCCGACGAGCCACGTCCAGTCGCCGAGGAGTACGCCGAGGATGCCCAAGAGGCCGATGACCAGCAGGCGGGTGCCGCCGTCGTGGGGACGCAGCTGGCCGGCGAAATGGCCCAGGCGCCGGCGCAGTCGGGTGGGGTGGGATTGCCAGGGGCCCGCGTGCGGGCCGGTGTCCCGCACGGTGACGGCGCGTGTGCCGAGCGCGGACTCGTGGTGGACGGCGGCGTTGGCGGGGTCGATGCAGGGGCCGGCGAGGGCCGGGGCGGCGAGGTCGGCGGGGGAGGTGACGTCGCATTGCGGAAGCAGGCGCCGGAGTTCGTCGGCGACGGTACGGTCGAAGACCGTGACGGTGATGGCGGCTTGCGGCGATATGTGGGCCACGGCAAGGGCGTAGCGCAGGGCGGCGACGTCGTCGTGCAGGAGGATGGCCACCCCGTCGGGCGCGTCCCGGAGCGCGGCGCGCAACTCGCTGTCGCGCGGCTCCTTGAGGTGGTGGACGGTGTGGTTGCGGGCCTTCGAGGACGCGCACACGCGGCGGGCGAGGTTGGTCTCGCCGATGACCACGAAGGTGCGGGCCGAAGTGGGTGAACCGGGTCGTGTGGTGGTCACGATGGGTGGGGTCCCTGAGGGTCGGAGACTGAGCCGTCAGGGCAGCACGGAGCGGCGGACGGCGCGCGCGGTGGGAGTCGTGATGACCCTAGAGGGTTCCCAAATGCGCGAATAGCCAGTCGGCGTCCGCTCTCGTCCCGAACGCGTAACCGGATGGGAATGGTGCCGGGGACCCACCCGCACACGTCGCCGCGGTCCCCGTGCCTGTGGGAGGGCAAGCCTGTCCCGCCGCTCGGCGAAATAGGCGGCGCCACTGCACTGTTCGCCTCGTCCGGCTGGGACGGTGGTGTGTCGAGGGGATACCGTCCGTGCTTTATCGGACACGATGGCTCAGAGGGTGCCTGTGCATTTGGGCGGGGACGAAGCTGTTGTCACGGGGAGTTGAGTTGGTGTGGTCGTGAAGCGTGGGTCGTTACTGGCTGTGGGCGTGGCCATGAGCGTGGCCGTCGTCGGATGTTCCGATTCCGGTGGGGGGAGCCCGAAAGGGGCCTGGCCAGGCGGCTCGTCCGCGGCCGGCACGCCGACCGCGGCCGCGTTCCCGGGGGATGTGCCGCCCGGCGTACGCGGCGAGCCGGTGTGGTCGGCACAACTGTCCGGCAGTGGTGCGGTTGCCCGACCCGTCGGATCGAGCGTCGCGCTGATCACGCCGCACGACGACGGCAGCACCGTGGAGTTCCGCGACGCGGCGACCGGAGCCGGCCATGCGACGGTCGAGATGCCCGACAAGCCGGTCGCGACGACGTGGCACGGCCGTCCGGCGTTGGTGGCCAAGACCGTGAAGAAGACTCCCTCCGACGGGATTTCACCGGAGAAGACCGCCTGGCTGATCGACGCCTTCGACGAACAGGGCCGGCCTATCGCCCACAAGGAAGTCCCCGGCCGGGACGAGCCGCGGATCGTCGACGGCCGACAGATCGTCCAGGAGAAAGGGAAGGGGGACAGCCCGGGCGCCCTGGTGATCAGCGACGCCGGCGGCGACGCACCCGCTTGGCGGATCCCCTGCAAGGGCTACTCCTGCATGGACGACGATGCCACCGTCGCCGCCGGCGTCGTCGTCCACCGCCGAGACGGCGCCAAGTCCACGGACCCCGACACCCTGACCGGATTCGACGCCGCCACCGGCACCGTCCTGTGGAGTACGCAGAACCTCGCCCGGCCGGCGGGGGCGACGCCCGCCGCGGCCCCGGAGGTCGTCGACCAGGACAGCGGGAAGCTCGTCGTAGCCTGGCACGAGGGCGAATCGGGCACACCCCAGCCCCACACCGTGACGTACACCGTGAACGATCCCGCCACGGGTCGGCTGCTGACGACCGGCCCGAAACTCGCGAGCCGGCACATGTCCGGTCTCGCGAGCACCGACGGCACCGTCCTCGTGGTCGCCACCACGGCCACCACCGCAGCCTGGGAGACGGGCACCGGCAAACTGCTGTGGCAGCAAACCGAAGACGAGAAGCGCTTGGCCCCGGCCGCCGTCGTCGGACCCGTCCTGTACTCCGGAGACCCGTCGGTGGCGGTCGACTTGCGCACGAAAGCAGTCCTCCAAAGCGCAGTCGCGGAGATACCCCGGCCGGTGGGGCCCGGTCACGCCCTCGTGGTCGTTTCCGGGAACGTCTACGTCTTCGCCGTCAAGCAGAGCTGACCACCCGATCACAGGACGAGAGGCACGAAGCGCCGGCGGACCGAACAGGACCTGCTCGCCCCTCGTCCGACCCCGGGTGCACGCGCACCAGCGGGTGCACCGTGCGGATGCCGTTGCCGTGGAACGCCCGCATGTCGGCGCTCGGGCCGTCGCCGCGGCGATCGGCAGGGTGTTCTCGTGCACGGTGGTCAGGTTGTCGACGAGGTTGCGGAGCGGTTCGGACAGCGTCGCCCACGTTGATCGGGACGAGGGTGTGGGGCACGGTGGCGGCCGGTCGGACCTCGTGAGCGGGTGGCCGGAGCGTCACAGGGGCGGGGGCGCCAGGTCGGGGACGGCGGCCACGATCGTCGTCAGCGGGGTTCCGCCCATCCACGCGCGGAGGGCGTCGCGGTCGACGAGGACGATCGCCTGGGACAGGGCGAGTTCGGCGGCGGGGGCGGTGAAGCGGCAGGTGGTCACGAAGACCGCGGCGTCGGCACCGTGGACCGGCCGTGCGGTGCCGACGAAGCGCTGCATGTCCGGGCTGCCCACGCTGCGGTCCGGCGCGTAGCGCTTGCACTGGACGACGACCAGGCGCCCGTCCGGAAGGTACCCGGTCACGTCCGCGCCCAGGTCTCCCGCGCCGCCGTCGACCCGTACGTCGGTGCACCCGTCGCGAGCGCACAGCGCGGCGACGTGCCGTTCGAACTCCGGGCCGTCCATGGCGTCGACGACCGCCAGCGCGCGGGCGAGGCCGCGGGAGGAGGTGCGGCGGGGCAGGCCGCGTCGTATCCCGTCGCGCAGGCTGTGCAGGCCGACGGCGAGGACGACGACGATGCCGGCCGCGGCGGCGATGCCGAGGAGGGTGTGCCATGCGCGCAGGAAGGCGGCCACGCCGGCGGCGAGGCAGAAGACGACGGTGAGTTGGCCGTACAGCCGGGCCAGCCGCGGGCTGGGGTGCGCCGGCGTGCGACTCGGCCGCGGGCCGGAGCCTGCCGCCGCGGCGGCCGTACGCCGCGCGGTGCGGCGGGTTCCGCGGCGTCCCCGTCGAACGTGGCCCCGGGCCGAATGACCGATGGTGCTCATGTACCGCCCCTTTCGTCCCCGACCGCGGCGCCGCCGCCGTCTTGATCATGGAGCGCTTCCCCGGAAGCGCCTTTTGACACAGACGAGTTGGGCGGACGCGATATTCGGGCCGGCCATTGCCGTGGGGAACCGGCTCGGCTGCCTCCTGGCCGGGAAGTTCCCGAGCACCGCGGCCGTCCGGGACGAAGCCCGCTTACGCCGTGCTCCCACGCTCCAGCAGGGACCGCACCGGCATGCCGGTGACCTTGTGCCAGCCTGCCGAGCCGTACGCCACCTCGACGGCAGGCGCCGTGTCCGGGAGGCACCGCCAGACGACGAGGGCCCCGCTCGGATCGATCTCGTACTTGTACTCCACCGGTGCCTCGGACCCCACGACGTCGTTGAAATTGACCGGGGGATCGGTCATCGGGGGCGGCATCTGGGAGTTCGGGCCGGGCGTCAGGTACACGGACACGCTCATGGGGGGCCTCCTGTTGTGCGATTCCCTCCTTCGATCGTCTGCCGGGGCGTCCGTATGCGCATGCGGACGCGTTTCCCCGGGGTCGCGCCCTTGTGCGGTCAGCCGCCGGGACGGATCTCGACCAGCGCACCGCATTCCGCCGCCACCCAGACTGATTTTGTTCATGGGAACCGAGAGCACCTCGACGGGGGTTTTGGTGCGCGCCGGGATTCGCCAGGGGTGACGTTCACGAGTTCCGAGAACACCTGCCCTCTTGCGTTGCGAGCATGGGAGTGCTCGGCGTGGTGAGGGGGCGGTGTGCCTCGGGATTCGAAGGTCGATCTGTATGCGGCGATCCGGCGTGACTATCGCGCGGGGGCGACGAAGCGGGCCTTGATGCGGCGGTACAACGTCGGTTGGGCTGCGGTGTCGAAGGCGTTGGATTCGGCGTGGCCGCAGCCGCGGAAGCCGATGCCGCGGCGCCCGACGCGGTTGGACCCGTTCAAGTTGGCGATCGATGGGATGCTGCGGGCAGATCTGGATGCGCCGCGCAAGCAGCGGCACACTGTGACGCGGATCTTCCACCGGTTGTTGGACGAGTACGGTGCCCAGGACATCTCGTATCCGATGGTGCGCCGGTACGTGGAGGAGCGCCGCCCGCAGATCCGGGCCGCCGCCGGCCTCGGCGTCGACGAGGTGTTCATCCCGCAGTCGCACCCTCCCGGGATGGAGGCCGAGGTCGACTTCGGGGACGTGAAGGTGTGTCTCGGCGGCGAGCTGGTGACGTGCTTCCTGTTCGCGTTCCGGTTGTCGTACTCGGGCAAGTCGGTGCACCGACCTATTGACCGCACTAACGGCGTGTCCTGTGTGAGGTTGGCCGGGTAGTCCAGAACGCTCCGTCCGAGGTGTGATCGCGCGGACGGAGTACTGGTGGAACAGCAACAAGTAGTGCCACAGCGGGACGTGTCCGGGCTCGTGGTCGCCAGGGCTGGGAGCGTGACGGCGACGACCGATCCGACGCTCCCTTGGGAGGTACGCGACGATGTCGGGATGCCGGTCGAGCCGGTCAGCGAGTTCTTGCGGGAGTTGTTGGCGTGCGGGAACAGCCCGGCGTCGTGTCGTTCCTACGGCTACGACTTGTTGCGGTGGTTCCGGTTCCTCGCGGCGGTCGGCGTCGTGTGGAGTCGTGCGCAACGGGTGGACGTGCGGGACTTCGTGCTGTGGCTGCGGACCGCGCACAACCCGGCACGGGACCGGCGACGCGCAAACGCACCGGCTGCTGGCTCGGTGAATCCGCGTACGGGCAAGCCGTACTTGTCCGAGGGCTATGCCCCGGCCACCGTCAACCACGCCCTGTCGGTGATCTCGGCGTTCTACGACTTCCATCTGCAGACTGGGGAGGGGCCGGTGGTGTCGCCGGTGCCACCGCAGTCGCGGTCCGGCCGCCGTCCGAACGCCCACCACAACCCGCTGGAGCCGTTCCATCCGCAGCGCCGCGGCGCCTACCGGCAGAAGCAGCCTGATCGACCGCCCCGGGCAGTGCCCGACGATGTGCTGGACGAGGTGTTCGCGCGGCTGGGGTGCAACCGGGACCGGGCGATGTTCAGCATGTTCTTGTCCAGCGGCGCGCGGGCGTCCGAGCTGCTGGGCATGGCCGTGGGCGATGCTCACCCCGGCGACGGCCGTATCTACGTGCGGACCAAGGGCCTTGGCGGGATCAAGCAGGCGTGTCCGGCAGCACCGGAGGCGTTCGCGTGGATGGCTGTCTACCTCGGTGAACTCCTGGACGCGGGGCACCGGCCCGAACCGGACGAGCCGTTGTGGTGGACCAGGCGTCATCCGCTGCGGCCCTTGACCTACACCGCGCTGCGGGCCGTCCTGACGCGGATCAACGACCGGATCGGGGCCAACGTGAGCCTTCACGATCTGCGGCACACGCTCGGTTTGCGGCTGATCGCCGACCCCAACGTGACCCTCGTCGACGTCCAGCAGGTGATGCGGCACCGGCAGATCACCACCACCGGCGGCTACCTGCGTCCGCGGACCGACGAGGTGATCGCGAAGGTCCACGAGCACTACACGCGCCCGAAGCCGGCGCCGCAGCCGCTGCACGGCTGGTCCTACGACCCGCAGGACCTGGCCGACGTGTTCGGCGGCAACGGCTGATGGGCAGCCGGCACGGCAAGGTGGCCCGCACGCCGGTCAGCCCGCGTGATCCACGCGTGCTGGCGGGCCTGCCGTCGGCACGATCGGCGGGGACGGCCGCTTCGCCCGGGCGGGCTGCCGCGACGCGGGCGCAATTGGGCACGCTGGCGGAAGCGCTCCTCGACCAGCCGTCCTACCAGCAGCGGTGGAGGCAGAACCTGGCGCTGACGCGCGTCCTGGACTGGTTGGAGACCTTCCCGGGCGAGGACTGGCAGGACCGCTGGTTGCTGAGCGGGGCCGAAGACCAGGGCAGCCGATGGGGCCCGCAGGATCTCACCCCCGCGCTGCGGAACCGGCTGACGGCCGGGCTCGGGATCATGATTGCGCTGCGGGCCGTCCGCCCGTCCTACGCCTGGCTGTCGCGCAGCAGGCTGCTGGGCGTCTACGCGTCGTTCCGACGCCACAACCAGGCCGGCACCTTCGCCGACGTCGAGCGGTACGCCGCTCGCCACCAGGGGCACGAGTACGCGGCCGAGGCGGTGAACGTGCTGACCCGCATGGTGATCGTGACCGGCAAGCCGCTGCGCGAACTCGACCTCGCCGACTTCGGCGAGTACACGGCGGCCCGCCAAGCGTGCGGCAGCAAGGTCGCCGCACTGCCGATGGCCTACGACCTGTTGCGCGCGGTCGGCGGACTGGAGGACCTACCGCCGACCCTGCGGGAGGCCCAGGCCCGCGGGCAGATGTCGGTGGCCGAACTCGTGGACCGCTACCCGGTCGCGAACAAGGAGATCCGCGACGTCCTGGTGCACTACCTGGTCGAGCGTTCCGCCGCGCTCGACTACGGATCGCTGGTCAACCTGGTCCAGGTGCTGGTGGACCTGTTCTGGCGCGACCTGGAACGCCACCACCCGGGCATCTGCTCGCTCCATCTGCCCGGACCGGTGGCCCAGGCATGGAAGCAGCGGATCCGCACACTGCCGAACGGCCAGGCCCGGCGCACCTTCCACTCGGTGCTGCTTGCGGTCCGCGCGTTCTACCTCGACCTGCTGCAGTGGTCGCTGGAGGACCCCGCCCGTTGGGCCCGGTGGGCCGCACCGTCCCCCGTCGGCGAGGCCGACATCCGCGGCTACATCAAAGAGACCCGGCGCCGCCAGGCCCGCATGCAACAACGGACCCGCACCCTCATTCCCGTGCTGCCGCAGCTCATCGCCGCCGCGGAGGACGAACTCGATGCGGCCGGACGGATGCTGTCCGCTGCCCGTGACGCCGCAGCCGGCGAAGAGTTCACCATCGACGGCCAGCGTTATCGACGCACCGGTCGGGGCTCCAGCACGTGGCGACCGAGCGCGCTGTTCGTCACCCCTGCCGATCAGCCCGGCCCCCGCTTCGACGCGGAACGCCTGGAGGACAACGCCTTCTGGACCTTCGCGGCCATCGAGGTGCTGCGCAGGACGGGGACGCGCATCGAGGAGCTCCTCGAACTGACGCACGTGAGCCTGCGCCAGTATCAGGCCCCGACCGGGGAGATGGTGCCGCTGCTGCAGGTCAGCCCGTCCAAGACGGACGCCGAACGGGTCATCCCGGCCGCCCCGGACCTGGTCGCGGTGCTGGCCCGGATCATTCGCCGGATCAAGCGCGACGGCACAGTGCCGCTCCTCAGCCGCTACGACGGCTACGAGCGCACCTTCGGCCCGCCGCTGCCGCATCTGTTCCAGCGCACCACCCACCACCAGCTACAGGTCATCCCGCCGGACCGCATCCGGGAACTCCTCGCCGGCCTGGCCCGGCGGGCAGGCATCACCGATGTCGACGGCACCCCGCTGACGTTCACCCCGCATGATTTCCGAAGGATTTTCTCCACGGAGACCGTCAACGGCGGACTGCCCATCCACATCGCGGCGAAGCTACTGGGACACCTGGATCTGAATACCACTCAGGGGTATGTCGCGGTCTATCCGGAAGAGGTGATCCGCCACTACCGCCAGTTCGTCGACCAGCGCCGGACCCATCGGCCGAGCGAGGAATACCGCGAGCCGACCGACACCGAATGGGACGAGTTCCGGGACCACTTCAGCCTGCGGAAGGTCGCGCTGGGCCGATGCGACCGTCCGTATGGGACACCGTGCCAACATGAATCAGCGTGCGTGCGCTGCCCGATGCTTCACATGTCGTTGAACCAGGTCCCCCGACTGCTGGAGATCGAACGCAACACCCACGAACGACTGGACGAAGCCCGACGGCTGCAATGGCTCGGCGAGGTCGCCAACCTCCAAGAAAGCCTGCGGCACATCGCGGACAAGAAACGCCAGGCCGAACGCCTACGTCAACAACAAGCAGATCAAGGCGAGTTGCGGGAAAACGCACTCAGCTGATCGAGCCCTTGCCGGCCCTCTCCGGGAGCCCCCGGTGGCGCTCACGCCACAGCGCTGCCGCCCGGGAATCCTCCACGAGCACCCAACTGTCGAAGTCCTCGCGCACGAAGCCGTGGTCAAGGGGCATGAGCCTGATCTGCGGACGGTCGTCCATCCACCAGATTTCGAAGTCCGTCGCCGTGCCGACGGCGGGCCAGCGCGTCGCGTCCCGCGCCAGCATGAGCACGTCGACGAAGCCAGCGACGGCAAGCCCCAGGTCGATACCGATCCCGGTGACGCCGGGACGGTGAACCCACGCCACTGTTCCGGCGAGCCGCTGGCCCAGCCGAAGCTGTCCGCGCAGTTCGTCCCAGTCGTTATCGAGGGAAGTCATCCCAACCATCTTCCCGTATTTCCCCTCGGGTTCTCCATCGGCCCTGTCAGCGGTCACGCTTTTCCCCACGATCTACACGATCAGCGTCACGCAATTCCCCACCCGTACGGTCACGCTCCCCATGGGAATGGCGGTTGCGAGTGGATGCCCAACGGCAGGGAGGGCCCAACCCCGTCTCTCCCTGCCGTTCACATGGACAGCGGGTCGACCGGAGGCCATGGGTAGCCCAGTTGCTCGGCATCATGCGAACCTCCCCAGACCTCGGCGGTGGCACGGGGATCGCCTGCGGTCAGCCGCGCTTCAAGGCGCTCGGTTTGGACCGGTGGGGCGTCCGCGGAGATCGGGAGGGTCATCCCGAACTGGAGCCAGGGCAGATCGGCGTCGGCCCGGTTACGGGGATGCGTCAGGACGACGTGGATTCGATCGGGTTCCTTGCGGGAGGCCCAGACGCCTTCCAACGCGCAGTCCCACCGGACGAGCCAGTCCTCGCGTCCGCTCAGCCCCGCCTCAAGCAGCCGCGCAACCGCTCCTGCCGGCGACTCCCAACTGCGGTCCTCTCCGGCTCGCAGGACCTCGGCCTCGTACTGACCTGCGGTGAACCGAAGCTCCGGCAGGTCGAAGTCCTGATTGGCCAGGTCGCGCCAGCCAGCCCAGACAACATGATCCCCGTTACGCGTGACCGTCATGTACAGCGCGCCGCAGCACTCCTCCACGCCGCACCCGGACCAAGCGAGACGAACCTCGTGGGGCGTCGCCGCGGCATGCAACGGCCTGTCCTGGCCCAGCAGATATCTGGGGCTCACTCCCAGATACCGGGAGCCTCCCACGCCACCGGGGGCCACCTCTGCCAGAAGATCCCGGCCGTTAACAATCGGGCGGACCTCCACGCCGCCCTCGTCGGGTGGAGGGCACGCGATGCTCAGGCTGAGAACGTCCGGTCTCATGGTCATCGGCCAACGATCGCGGAGTTGGCTCGCAACTGTCATGTGAATTCGCGTAGCCGCTCAGGGAGGGCGGTAGTTCGGACCACCTTCAGGCACGCTGGCCCCGGATACCCCTCCGGAACGACGGGATGGCAGCCTGGGGAAATTAAGTGATCGTCCACAGGCCCCTGATCAGTAGTGCGGAGAAGGGTGTTCGCTTCGGGCGGGCAGGAGGCGTTCTTCGAGGGCCACGCGCACGCGCTTCGGACGCTGGGCGGGGTGCCGCGGGGGAAGGTGCGGTACGACAACTTGAAGGCGGCTGTCGCGCAGGTCCTCGGGTTCACCCGGCACCGGGTCGAGACGGCGCGGTGGACGGCGTTCAAGTCGCACTACGGCCTGGACAGCTTCTACTGCCGCCCCGGCTTGGCCGGCGCCCATGAGAAGGGCGGGGTGGAGGGGCAGATCGGCTGGTACCGGCGCAACCACTTCGTGCCGGTCCCCGAGGTCGCCTCGCTGACGGAGTTGAACGCGCTGGTCGAGCAGTGGGACGCGGCCGACGACGCACGGCGGATCGGGACGCGGCCGCTCACGGTCGGCGAGGCCTTCGAGCAGGAACGCGGTTTGCTCGCGCCGTTGCCGGAGGAGGAGTTCGAGACGGGGTTGCGGCTGTTGCCGCGGGTGGACCGGTACAGCCAGGTCACGGTCCGGATGAACAAGTACTCGGTGCCGGTCAGGTTGATCGGGCGTCGGGTGGAGGTGCTGCTGCACGCTTCGCACCTGGTGGTCTACGACGGCGATGTCGAGGTCGCCCGGCACGAGCGGCTGACGGGCAAGTGCCGGTCCCGGCTGGAGCTGGACCACTACCTCGAAGCGCTGGTCCGCAAGCCCGGCGCGCTGCCGGGAGCGACCGCGTTGGACCAGGCGCGCGCGGCGGGCCGGTTCACCCCGCTGCACGACGCATGGTGGGACGCCGCCCGCGCCGCGCACGGCGAGCGGGAGGGCACCCGGGCGCTGATCGACGTACTGCTGCTGGGCCGGTCGATCGGCCACGAGCACCTGGTCACCGGGCTGGCCGCCGCGCTGCGGGTCGGCGCGCTGACCGCGGACGCAGTCGCCCTGGAGGCCCGCAAGGCCGCCGAAGCCGACGACGAACCCGCCTTGCCGCCGCCGGACGATCCGGCAACCACAGCAAACGTGACGTTCCTGGCGGCGTGGCGGTTGACGCACCTGCCGCCCGACACCCGGCCGCTGCCGTCGGTAGCGCCGTATGACCAGTTGCTGCGCCGCCGCTTGGGCGGCGTCCGCCGCGAAGGAGAATCCGGATGACTGTGCCACGACAGCGCGGCATGACCGAGCAGGCCGCCGACGCCGCCATCGACCAGGCGTGCAAGGTGCTGCGGCTGCCGACCGTCCGCGCGGAGTTCCGCGACGCGGCATCCCGCAGCGCCAAGGACCAGCTGACCTATATGGGCTACCTCGCGGAGCTGCTGCTGGCGGAGTGCGACGACCGCGCCCGCCGCCGCTCGGACCGGCGGATCAAGGCCGCGGGCTTTCCACGGGAGAAGTCCCTGCGGATGTTCGATTTTGAGGCGAATCCGAACATCGACCCGGCGGTGATTCACACCCTCGCCAAGTGCGAGTGGGTCAGGAAGGGCCAGCCCCTGTGCCTGATCGGGGACTCCGGTACCGGCAAGTCGCATCTGCTGATCGCGCTCGGCACCGAAGCGGCGATGGCCGGGCACCGCGTCCGGTACACACTGGCGACGAAGCTCGTGAACGAGCTGGTCGAGGCGGCCGACGACAAGCAGCTCGCCAAGACGATCGCCCGCTACGGCCGCGTCGACCTTCTCTGCATCGACGAGCTGGGCTACATGGAACTGGACCGCCGCGGGGCCGAGTTGCTGTTCCAGGTGCTGACGGAGCGGGAGGAGAAGGCGAGCGTGGCGAGCGCCTCCAACGAAGCCTTCGGAGGATGGACGAAGACGTTCACGGACCCGCGGCTGTGCGCGGCGATCGTGGACCGGCTGACCTTCGGCGGCAACATCATCGAGACCGGCACCGACTCGTACCGCTTCGCGCAGACCCGCGCCCGCGCCGAACAGGCCAGCACCGCCTGACCTGCCGCCCAAGCCCCGCCCTATCCGGTTGAACACGTCGCAGCAGCCTGCCGGCGAAGTGCGGACATCGATGCAGGCGCCTGCCCGCTACGGTGCCTGGGGACGAGGGCAACCACGGCCCGGACACAGCGCACAGCCGAGTCGAGCGGCCATGTTCTGCGCGTCGGCGCAGGTGAGGGGGCGGCACGTGCACGGGATCACGGACCAGGATCTCGATCGGATCATCGAGGCCCCGGACGTCACCGCGCTGGGCGAGATGCTCGCCGAGGAGATCCCGTCGGTCCAGTCGTCCGGGCAGGTCCGCAGCTTCCACCTGAGCGGTGCGCATTTGCTGTCCGCGAAGGAGGCGGCGGTCGGCGCTGTCCATGCGGAGCGACTCGCCGAAGCAGGGCTCGCGCCGCCGCCACAGTGGCGCAGGCTCATCGTCACGGACATGACCAAGATGGACTGGTTCGTCGACGCGGTGGGTGGTCCCGACAACGCGCGCAAGGTCCCCGCGCTGACCACGACCAACGGCGACATGATCTTCAACGCCACGAAGCTCGGCGCCGACGCGCGCTGGTACCTCATGTACTCCATGCAGGAGAACGACTCGCGCGGCCACCGCCTCGGGGAACTGGGCCTGGGCGCAACCCCGGTGACACTGCACGAGATCACCCACACCTTCGACCCGCAGGCGGCCTTCCTCCGCGCCGAGCACGCCGCCCGCCGGGACGAAGCCATCGCCTCGATGGGCCGGTACTCGACGCAAAACCACGAGGCCTACGCCGAATCCGGCAAAATGGTCTACCTGTACGGCGCGAAGGCCCCGCAGTTCGCCAAGGACGCATGGGCGATGAACTTCCCCATGACCCCGGCGACGTGGTCCGCCGCCACCCAGGCAGCCGACAACGTCCGCCGATCCGTTCACCGGCTCCACGCGTCGGTCGACCGCGACGGCCATCAGCTCGCGCCCGAGGCGGCACGCCAAAAGCAAGCCCAGATGGCGGCTCTCCAGGGATTCACGAGCGTCAGCCCGACGACCATGCGCCCGGATCCGTCCCAAGTCCGGCACAGCGCTTCCCTTAGCCCGGGTTCGCAGCTTGCGGCACAGCGCGAGGCACCCTCGATCGGCCGCTAACGGGGATGTAGCTCCCCCGGGAGGGCTCACACGCCCCGTGCTGCTGAGCCCCCACAGAGTGGTCCGGTCGAGCGGACCCACCATCCGCGTTGGTGGAGCGCCTCATTCGGGCCACTGCGCGGGGGAGCACCGCGACATACGCGAACCGCTTGGCCAGGTGCTGCGGCTGCTGGTCGCCGCACCTCGCCTCGGCCGCGGGCAAGTACCTGGCCCGGGAACGCCAGCCAGCTCCGCGACCCCCTGACCACCCCGATGCCGGTACCCGACGACATGGCCGCGTTCCTTCGCGACGCGGGCATCTCACCGGGATCAGCCATCTGAACTTCTCGGGCAACCCGCGAAAGGCAGCTCAGTGACGGCGGAACAGCTCTGGTGTTCTCAAAACTCGTGAACATCGCGGCCTCTCTACCCGGGGCCCGCGCACCATAACTTCCGAACAAACGGTCTCGGTAGTCATGAATGAAGCCACCCAGACGCTGCCGTCCGGTCCGGTGGTCAGTCCGTGCGGTTCGGCGCCGGGCTGAGGCATCGCGATCGGGTCGAGCAGACGGCCGTCCGGGGTGATGCGGCCGATCCGGTTCCCGGCCCATTCGGTGAACCACAGCATGCCGTCGGGGCCGGGGGCGATCGCGTGGGGCCGGGCAGCGCGGTTCGCGAGCGGGAACTCGTCGATGCGGCCGTCCGGAGTGATACGGCCGACTGCTCCCGCACCGATCTCGGTGAACCAGAGCGCACCGTCCGGTCCCGCCGCGATGCCGACGGGAGCGGCGCCCGCGGTCGACAGCGGATGGACGGTCGCCTTCCCCTCGCATGTGATGCGCGCGATCGCGTTCGCCGCATTGAGGGTGAGCCACAGCGCCCCGTCCGGACCTGCCGCGATGGCCGACGGGAAGGCGTCGTCGACGGGCAGCGGGAACGCGCTGGTCTCCCCGTCCACGGCCATGCGGCCGACGGCGGACGCGGCGGTCGCGGTGAACCACAGCGCACCGTCCGGGCCCGCCGTGATGCCGAACGGCCCGGCCAGGGATGCCGGGAGCGGGAAGTGCGCGGTCTCACCGGACGTGGTGATGCGACCGATGCGGTGACCGCGGTATTCGGTGAACCACAGGGCGCCGTCCGGGCCGGTGGTGACGACGGTCGGCCCGGTGTCGGTGCGGTCCAGGGCGAACTCCCGCAGGCCGTCCGCCGCAGTGAAGCGGGCGATGCGCCCGGCGTGTACGAGGGTGAACCACACGGCGCCGTCGGGGCCCGCGGCCACGGCGTACGGTCCGGCATCCGGCGTGGCGACGGGGTGGTGGTGAACGACGGTCATACGCCGCCTCCTCTCTAATGCAACTTGTTCGCGTTAGCATGAGAGTGGCGGATGAGGAGCACTAATGCAACTGGATAGCTTTTGAGTGCGGGAGAGGCCGGTCGGGAAGCCCACCCCGGGCCGCCCGGGAGCGTGCGCCCCGGCGGCCGTACCGCGCGGACCCGCGACGCCGTGCGCGCGGCCACGCTCGCCGAACTCGCCGAGCACGGCTTCGCGGGGCTGACCGTGGAAGGTGTCGCGGCACGGTCCGGTGTGCACAAGACGACGGTGTACCGGCGGTGGGGCACGGCGGCCGCGCTCGCCGCGGACGCCCTGGACATCACGTCCGCCGAGCCCTGGCCGCTGCCGGACGACGGCAGTCTGCAGAGCGACCTGCGCGCTATCGGCCGCCAGGTCGTCGCAGGGTTCACCGACCCCCAAGGCGGGCCGGTGGCCCGGTCGCTGACCACCGCGGCCCTGCACGATCCGGAGGCGGGAAGAGCACTGCACGCCTACCTGGCGACCCGGCACGAGCAGGCCGCCGCGGTCGTCGACCGCGCGGTCGCGCGCGGCGAGGCGCCGGCCGGGACCGACGGCGTCGACGTGGTGCGCTGCGCGGTCGCGCCCTTGTACTACCGGCTGTTCGTGACCGGCGAGACAGTGGACGAAGCGCTCGCGGACCGCTACGCCGACGCGGCCGCGACGGCGGCCCTGGCCGGCGTCTTCTGCCAGGAGGCATCCTGACGGGCGGTCGAACACACCCAGGCGAGGTGGCCTGCGCTGCGCCGGCGCTCGCCCCCTCGCGGGGCGACCCCTCGACGCGGCAAGGCCGTCCGCCCGGTTGGCCCCGGCGACCTCGACGACGACCACGGCCCCGCACGCCCTCGCCGCCCTGACCGACTACGCCACGGGCGCGGTCCAGGCCCCGACGTCGGGGACGGGTGCCGGAGAGGTCTGAACAGGCGCTACACGGCCAGTCGGCGGACTCCACCGCGTCCGCTGATCACCATGTGCAGGCGTCGGGGGAATGCCGCAAGCACGCTGGGCACGCTGAGCACCGCTCTCGGTCGCCACCCGGTCGGGCCCTCGATGTCACCGAGCTGTCGACTCGTCGGCGGGTGTGCCGGAGAACGACCTGACCAAGGACACCCCCAGCGACCGCCTGCCCTGCGACGACCGCTACACGATCCGCCAGCACCTGCACGCGCGGGGCGAATCACCCGGTGCTCGTCGCCCCCGAACCGCACCCGCGGGTGCGAATGGCGGGATGGGTGCGTGGCGCTATGTACCTTATGCAGTTGATGTCACAGTCTGGAAGCGGCTCGTCACTGCCGCACCCCGCGTCCCCCGACCCGGCCGAAGACCTCTCCGAGGCCTCCTCGGAAAGGAGGCTCTCGCGGCGCCGCGTCTTCTCCGGCGCGGCCGTTCTCGCGGGAGCCTCGGTGCTGCCGCCGGGCCTGTCCCGCGCGGTGGCCGCGCCGCGGTCCGGGCCGCAACCCGGGCCGTCGACGCGCCAGATCGGACCGGTCGACCCGGAGCAGAGCCAAGTGCTGATGGTGCCGGGCGGCAACGGCGTGATCTACAGCGTTCAGTCCGACGGCCGCCTGAAGTGGTTCCGCCATCTGGGCCGCGACACCGGCGCGGCGAGTTGGGCCAGCTCCGGCATGAGCCGCGACATCGGCGTGGGCTGGCAGGCGCACACGCAGGTGCTGGCCGCGGACGACGGCCAGCTCTTCGGGCTGTGCGGCGACGGCACGCTCGTGTGGTGCAAGTACACCCTGACCAATCCGGACACCGGCGAAGGCACCTGGCACCCGAACACCAACAACATCATCCACCGCGGATTCGGGAGCTACAGCTCCATCTTCGGCGGCAAGCAAGGCGTGATCTACGCGATCGACGCCAACGGCGACATGTACTGGTTCCGGTACCTCGCCGGGGACGGCACCGGCGCCCCCGGCGCGTGGGCCAACGGCGGGGTGGGATCCCGCATCGCCACCGGGCGCCGCCTGTACAGCTTCCACTTCGCCGATTCCGACGGCGTGATCTATGCCGTCAAGGGCAGCGGCGACCTGCACTGGTACCGGTACCTGGCCGGCGACGGCAGCAACGGCCCGGGCGCGTGGGCCAACGGCGGGGCGCCCATCACCATCGGCGGCGGCTGGGAATGGGCGTTCTCGGTGGAGCGCTTCGCCGACGCCGGGGCGTTCTACTCCGTGTGGGTCGACCGCGCCGACCCGAACGCGTCCGACCACCGCCTGTACTGGTACCGCCTGGCGAACTGGCGCACCGTCGACCAGGACGGCCGACCGGTGTGGAGCAGCGGCAACGGTGCCTTGGTCGGCACCGGGTTCACCACCACCCGCACCGCAGGCCTGCAGGGCTACACCGACAAGTGGTCGGCGGCGCCGGGCGAGTCGGTCGCGGTCTCCGTCTCGACGGCCTTCGAGCGCTACGCCGCCACCGTGCTGCGGTTGGACGGCCCGCTGACGCCGGGAGCCGGGTCCGACCCCAACGCCCAAGTGGTGCTCGGCCCGACGACGTACTCGGGACGCATGCGCCGACTGCCGGCGGGCTACCGCGGCAGCGGCTGCGGATGGCCGGCGGACTTCGCCGTCACCGTCCAGCCGGCCTGGAAGTCCGGCTTCTACGCGATCCGCCTCGACGGCGCCGACGGCATGCGCCGGTACATCCCGTTCGTCGTGCGGCCCGCCGCCCCCGCGACCCGGATCGCCGTGCTGCTGCCCTTCCTGACGCACAGCGCCTACAACTACTGGGGCGGGCACTTCCAGTACAGCTGCGACAGCTATCCGACCCGCCGGACCCACACGATGATGCGGCCCTTCTCCGACTCTTCCCCCGAACCGCCCGGCCGCATCGACATCCGGTTCTACGGCGACTTGCTTCTCCTGCGCTGGCTGGCCGACAACAACATCGCCTACGACTGCTACCAGGACCTCGACCTGCACCGCGACGCCGCCTGGCTGGGCAACTACAAGGCGGTGGTGCTGGGCTCCCACGCGGAGTACTGGACGCCGGCCATGCGCAACGGGCTGGAGGCGTACCTCACCGGCGGGGGACGCGTGGTCAGCACCGGCGGCAACTGCATGTACGAACGGGTCGACATCAGCGCCGACGGGACCGCGGTGCTGCACCGCGACTCCACGGGCAACCGCTGGCTGTGGCGCGACCAAGGACTGCCGGAGCGCAACGTGTTGGGCGTTGCCTACAACGGGTCCTACCTGGACTTCGCTCCCTACCAGGTCGACACCTCCCACCCGTTCCTGGCCGGCACCGGCCTGGGCCCCGGCGACCAATTCGCGCAGGACGGCTACAACTTCGGCGGCAGCGGCTGGGAGCAGGACAGCAGCGATGTCGGCGGGCCGCCCCTCCCGGGCGTCACCCGCATCGCCCACGGCACCCAGTCCTTGGGCGCGCACATGGTGCACTTCGACCGCGGCAACGGCGGCTGGGTCTTCTCCACCGGCTCGGTGACCTTCAACGGCACGCTCGCCAACGACACGGCCTCCTCCCGCATCCTGCGCCACGTCATGACCGCGGCCGTCGCGTGACTGGGCAGGACCGGCTCGACGCCACCGCGCGGCTGCGGGACATACGCCGGAGCGCAGCCTCGACGACGTGACGTCGGAAACCGGCCCCTCCGCCGGCTACCGGACATCACCGGCAGCGCCGGCTGCCGGCCGCCGTTACGGAGCCTCGGCGACCGGGCGGGCGTCGAAGAGGGCGCGGAAGGCCGCGGCGGGGTCGTCGTCCGGCGGGAGGCTCCCGCCGAGTTGCAGGGCGGCGAAGCCGTGGGCCAGCGACCACGCGGCCAGTCCCGCGCGCCGGACGTCGGGGCCGCGCCTGGCGGCAGGGAATTCCTCCACTCCCGAGCGCAGCGCGTGGGAGGCGCGCTCCTTGGCGGCGATCAGCTCCGGGGCGTCGCCGTGGAGCAGCCGCGGCTGGAACATCACCTCGAAGTGGGCCGGATGGCCGACGGCGAACTCCACGTACCGCGCGCCCATTTCGCGCAGCCGGTGCGCGGTGTCGGCCGGCACCGCGGCCAGCGCGGCGGCCAGCGCATCGAAACCCTCGGTGGCGATCGCGGTCAGCAGCCCGGCCTTGTCCCCGAAATGGTGGGCGGGGGCGGCGTGCGAAACCTCGGCGCGGCGGGCCAGGTCGCGAAGGCTGATCGCGGCGACGCCGTCACTCCGGATGACCTCGAGCGCGGCGGACAGGATGGCTCGGCGCAGATCTCCGTGGTGGTACGTGCGTGTTGCGGCCATGGACAGCAGGCTATCCGATATCTAGTCGCCGACAAGTAGTCATTGACAAGATGAAGGCGGTGTCGCAATCTAGTCAGTGCCAAGTTCGCGGGGTGCGCGAGGAGCAGTGGAGGAAACGGCATGAAGCACAGCCTGGGCACGATCCGGCAGATGTGGCAGTTGCTGGAGCCGGTGCACGCCACGCTCTACTACGCACCGGAGGCCTTCGAGGAGGCCGCGGCTCTCGGCTACGCCACCGACGAACGCTGGCCGAGCTACTTCGCCTACCGCGCCGCGCCACTCGGCCCGGTCGACCCGCAGGTGGTGAACGCCCTCTTCTACAGCCTCAGTCCGCAGATGGTGGAGCGCTACACCGCACCGGCATGGCGGACCGCCGCGCCCGAGCGGGTCCTGGCGGCCCGGACCGCGGCCGTGGACCGCGCGCTGCGGACGCTCCTCGGTAACCGGATCGGCTCGCCGGAGCTGCGCGAGGCCGCCGACCTGGCCCGCCGCGCCGCCGAGGCCGCGGACACCGCAGGCCGCCCCCTGGCCGCCGCCAACGCGGCACTGGCCTGGCCCGCCGAGCCGCACATCGCGCTCTGGCAGGCCGCCACGATCCTGCGCGAGCACCGCGGCGACGGCCACATCGTCGCCCTCCAGGCCCACGGCCTCGGCCCCGCCGAATCCCTCGTCTCGCACGCCGCCGTCGGCGCCGCGCCGGAAGAGGTGTTCGGCAGCCGGCAGTGGACCGACGCGGAGTGGACCGCCGCCCGCGAACGACTGGCCGCCCGTGGCCTGGTGGAACCCGACGGCACGGCCACCCGCGAGGGACTCCGGGTCCGCACCGCGGTCGAAAAGCTCACCGACGAACTCGCCTCCGCCCCGTGGGACGCCCTCACGCCCCAGGAAGTGGCCCGGCTGGCCGAACTGCTCGTGCCGCCGGTGCTCGACATCGTCGGCGCCGGACTCCTCCCCTCGCAGAGCACCCTCGGCATCGGCATGACGTACGTCTACGCGTGACGATGCCGGCGGACGGGAGTCCGGTGAGCGGGGCATCCCGCCTGGCGCCGCCGCGGTGGGCCCGGCGACGGGAACGCGGTTTCCGGAGGCGGGGGTTGGCCGCGGCTCTCACACCCCCGTGCGCTGTCGTTCGGGCGGCGCAGGGGCGGGCGACGCGGCGGTCGGCCGGTTCGGGAGGAGGAGGGCGGCGGCGGCGCCCGCGGCGGCGATGACCGCGGCGGCGAGGAGGGCGTGGTGCAGGCCGTCGACGTAGGCGGCGGGGTCGGTGCCGAACGGGCCCGCGGCGGGCAGGAACGCACCCAGGGCAGCCACGCCGACGGCGATGCCGGTCTGCCGGAAGGCGTCGTTGATGCCGGCGGCGAGACCGAAGTGCTCGGCGCGGGTCTCGCCGAGGACGATGCCGCTCATCACCGGGTTGAAGACGCCCGCGCCGACGAACGCTATGACGGTGCCGGGCACGAGGGCCATCCACGAGTCGTCGGCGCCCGCACGCACGGTGAGGACCAGTCCGAGGGAGACCAGGACCAGCGACCCGGCGACCGCGTACCGCGGCCGGAGGCGCGGCCCGAGCGACGAGGTCGCACCCGCGACGACGAACATCGCGATCGTGCCGGGCAGATACACCAGACCCGCCCGCAGCGGCGACAGGCCCACCACCGTCTGCAGGTACAGCGTCGTGTAGAGGAAGACCGCGAACAGCGACGCGGAAATGGCGAACGTCGCGGCTTGTGCCGCCGCAAAGGCGCGGTTCGCCAGCATGCCGAGCGGCAGCATCGGTTCGCGGGCCCGGCGCTCGCGGACGAGGAACGCCGCACCGCACATAACCGCGACGACGAATGCGGCGGCGGTGACGCCATTGCTCCAGCCGTGCCCGGGCGCGCGCAGGAGGCCGAAGACGAGGGCGGACATCGCCGCGGCCAGGAGAAACTGGCCCGGCCAGTCGGCGGAACGCGGCCGCGGGTCCCGGGACTCGGCGACCCAGCGCCGCGTGCCGGCCAGGCAGGCCAGGCCGACGGGAACGTTGACCAGGAAGATCCAGCGCCAGTGCGCCCATTCGGTGAGCATGCCGCCCGCGAGCGGGCCGAGGGCGAAGGACGCCCCGATCGTCGCGCCGTAGGCGGCCAAGGCCCGAGCCCGGCCGCCCGGATCCGGGAAGGCGTGCGCGAGCAGGGCCAGCGACACGGCGAACAGGACGGCAGCGCCCACGCCTTGGACGGCGCGCGCGGTGTCGAGCACCACGATGTCCGGGGCGGCGGCGCAAGCGGCCGAGGCGGCGGTGAACAGGACCAGCCCACCGAGGAATACCCGGCGGCGGCCGAGCCGGTCGGCGAACGACCCGGCGCCGAGCACGGCGGAAGCCAGCGCGAGGGTGTAGGCGTCGACGACCCACTGGATTCCGGTGAGGCCGGTGTCGAGGTCGTCGGCGATGGCGAAGAGCGCCGTGTTCACCACGGCGATGTCGAGCATGAGCATGGCTGTCGTGATGCACACCACGGCCAGCGTGCCGCGTGCGGCGGTCATGGAAGTCCCCCCTCGGGTGGTGCGTTCAGCGCGCTGTTGCGGCCGCGGAGCCGAGTGCGGCGGCGAGGATGGCGTCCAGCAGTGGTTGGCCGGGCGCCGGCACGACGGGTGCGCCGGCCATGGCGTGGGTCATGGCGTAGGCGTGGTCGAGGAGTTCGCCGCGGAGTACGGGACCGTGGCAGGACGCCACGACCTCGACCGGCAGCTGCCGCAGCGTGTCGAGGTGGCGGCCGTACGCCACCGGGTCGAGCCAGCCGTGCCACGGGTTGGCCGTGCTGTTGAACGGGACGAAGGACGCGTCGAACATGCCCGGCGGGAGGTCGCGCGCCTCGTGGACCGGGCCCGGCGCCGGCGCGGCGAACGCGTCCGCGGCCCACATCACGCCGCTGGTGCCGTCGACGAGGCCGCGGGTCGCCGGGGAGTCGAACAGCGGCGGCAGCACCGCATGGAGCGTCCGGTCGCCGGCGTCGAGGCTCTCGCCCGGGTTCAGCCAGCGCATGCGGTGCAGCGGCATGTCGAAGTCGACGGAAAGCCGCTGCCAGGTCTGGAAGTCCGTGAGCAGCGTCGCCGACGGGCACTGGTCCAGGGCCTCGCGCAGGTTGCCGACGTGGTCGGTGTCGTCATGCGACACGAAGATCCATTTCACGTCCTCGGGCGCGACGAGACCGAACACGTCGGCCAGCCACTGCTCGCGGTGCAGCGGCGCCCCGGTGTCGACGACGACCGGCTCCCGCCCGGTGATCACCATCGAGTTCACGGGGACGAACCCGAGTTCCCCGGCCGGCACCAGATGCGGTACGAGATAGGTGTCCTGGGCGATCCGCTGCGGGCGGGTGCGGGGCGTGTCGGGGTGCATGGCGGCCTCCTGGGGCTCGGCGTGGGACGGGGTGTGCGGTGCGTCCGGGGGCAGCCCCGGACGGCACACCACGACTGTCTCGCCCGGTACCTACCGGCTGGTTACCGTGCACTTATCGGCGACCTATCGCGCACTTACCGCCCAGCTACGGCCCACCGACGTCGCCAACGGCGCACTTACCTCGCGCTTTCCTGCCGAGCCGCCGAGCCGCCGAGCTGCGGAGCTGCGGAGCTGCCGAGCCCCGGCAGGTGCCGCGCGCCAGGGGCGGTCGGCTGCCATCATGTGCGGCGGGGGAGGTACGCAAGGTCTGCAGGGCCCGCAGGGGGTGCGGGGCCTGCATGGGGGGCAAGGGGTGGGGGAGTGGCCGGGGAAAAACCTGTGCCGGGCATCGGTGTGCTGGGGACGCTGCGCGTGGCTGTCGGCGGCCGTGCGGCCGAGGTCGCCGGGAGGCGGGACCGGGGCCTGCTGGCGTTGCTGGCCGCGCGCTGCGGCGCCGCGGTCGCGGCCGAGCGCCTGGTCGACGAACTGTGGGGCGACGACGCGCCGCCGTCCGCGGCGGCCTCGCTGCAAGTCGCGGTGTCGCGGCTGCGCGCCGTTCTGGAACCCGGCCGCAAGCCGCGCGCACCCGCGGCGGTGCTCGTGAGCACGGAACGCGGCTACGCCTTGAGGCTCCCGGACGGCGCGCTCGACGCGCAGGTCTTCGCCCGGACGCTGGCCGAGGGCCACGCCCTGCTGCCCACCGACCCGGCGGCCGCGCTCGCCGCGTTGGACGCCGCGCTGGCGCTGTGGCGCGGCGACGCGTACGCCGACTTCCCGGACCTGGCCGCGCTGCGCGAGGACGCCGACCGCTTGGACGAACTGCGGTTGCTGGCCGCCGAATCGCGGCTGGATGCCCTGACGGCGTTGGGGCGACACGGCGAGGCCGCCGCGGACGCGGAATCCCTGGTCCGCCGCCACCCGTTCCGCGAGCGGTTCACCGAGCTGCTCGTGCTGTCGCTGTACCGCGGAGGCCGCCAAGCGGACGCGCTCGCCGCACTGCGCGCCGCACGGGCCCGTCTTGCCGAGGAGCTGGGCGTCGAACCGTCGCCCGCGCTGCGCAGACTCGAACGCGATGTCCTCGAACACGCGACGCACCTCGCAGACGGCATGTCATCCGCTGCCCGCACCCGGGACGCCGTGCCCGTGCCGGCGCCCGCAGAGACGACGCCACCCCACGACGTGCCGTCCGACCTGCCCACGGCGCGCACCCGGACCGCGGACTCCGGGGAGCCTGCCGCACGTGCTGCCGCGCCGCTGCCGCCGCCGCTGCCAGCGCTCGTCGGGCGAGACGCCCAGCTGGCCGCCCTGCACCGCGCCTTGGACGATGCGGCGGCGGCCCGGGGCGGCGTCGTGATCGTCAGCGGCGAACCCGGCATCGGCAAGACGCACCTGGTCGCCGAGTTCGCGCGCCGGGCGACCGCGAAGGGCGTCCGTACCGTGTGGGGCCGCTGCCACGAAGCCGATCCGGCACCCGCGTTCTGGCCGTGGACCGAGGTCCTGCGCGCGGTTCAGTCGCCGGCCCGGGCAGGTGCCTCGGGGCCCTCGTTGCTCGGCCGCGAGGCCCGCGGCCGGGGTCTCGACCTCGACCTGGATCCGGCGACGGCACCGCTGCGCGTGTACGAGGAGACAACCCGCCACCTGCTGGCCGTCGCCGGAGAGCAGCCGTTGGTCGTGGTACTGGAGGACCTGCACTGGGCGGACCCCTCGTCCCTGCACCTCCTGCAATACGCCGCCGAACCCCTGGCGCACACGCCCGTGCTGCTCGTCGCGACGCTGCGCGACACCGAGCGGCGCGAGAACACCGCGCTGGACGCGTGCCTGGCCGCCGTGGCCCGCACCCACCCGGTGCGGCTCCCTCTCGAAGGCCTGGGGCCGGCCGACACCCGGACGCTCGTCAGCCGCGTCGTCGGCGCCGACATCGACGACGCGACGGCCGCGGCCGTGTACCGGCGCGTGGCGGGAAATCCTTTCTTCACCCGCGAACTGGCCCGGCTCATGACCGGCCACACGGCCGCCGGGCCGACCCGCACGGCAGACCGCGTATCCGGCGGCCCCGCATCCGACCCGGACGGCACCGACACGTGCGGGCAACCGGGGACCGTCGCGCCGGGCATCGGGTGGGAGATCCCGGACGGCGTCCGCGACGTCGTCCGCCGACGGCTCGCCCCGCTGCCCACGGACGCCCGAACCGTCCTCCAGGCCGCCGCGGCATTCGGCCGTGACTTCGGCGCCGACCTCCTCATCCCGGTCGCCGGGCTCGACCTCGCGGCGGTCGCCGACGCTCTCGACACGGCCACCGGGCACGGCCTCCTCGACGAAGTGCCGTCCCCGCCCGGGCACTACCGGTTCACCCATGCCCTGGTCCGGGAAACCGTCTACGAAGACCTCGGCCCCGCCCGGCGGCGCGCCCTGCACGGCAGGATCGGCACCGCGCTGGAAGCCCGCCTCGGCGACGCCCCCGACCGGGCCGCCGAGATCGCCCACCATCTGCTCCTCGGCGCCCAACTCGACCCGGCACTGACCGAACGGGCGATCCTGCGGTGCGTCGCGGCGGCCCGGCACGCGGACGAGCAATTCGCCTACGACGAGGCCGGCGCCCTCTGGCGGCGCGCCGCGGACATCGTCGCGGCATCTCCCGAGACACCTCCGGCCCTCCGGTTCGACATCCTGCACGGCCTCGGCGTCGCGCTGCGCCGCACCGGCGACCTCGCAGGCTCGCGCGAAGTGCTGCGCGCCGCACTGACGTTGGCCCGGGACGTCGGCGAACCGGCGGACATGGCCGCCGCGGCCGTGGCGTTCGGCGGCCCGGAGCTGTGGAACTGGCGCGAGTACGCCGAAGTCGACCACGACGTCATCGCCGTCCTGGAGCACTGCCGCGCCGCGCTGCCGGACGGCGACCTGCACGCGCAGGTCACCGCGGGGCTCGCCGTGGAACTCGTCTACACGTGGGACGGCGAGCGCGCCGACCGGCTGTCGCTCGAAGCGGTCCGGCAGGCCCGCGCCGGCGGCGACCCGCAGACCCTGGGCTTTGCGCTGAGCTGCCGATTCCTGGCCATCTGGCGGCCGGGGACCGCCGTCGAGCGTCTCGCGATCGCCGAAGAACTGGCCACCGCCGCCCAGGCGACCGGCTCGCCGCACACCGGACTCGTCGCCCGCTTCCTCCGCGCCTGCGCGTTGCTCGAACTCGGCCGGACGGACGAAGCCGACGCCGACATCGCCCGCTGCGAAGACCTCGCGGCAGGCCAAGGCCAGACGAGCGCCGCGGTCCAACTGGCGTGGTGGCACTGCATGCGGCACATCATGGCCGGACGCGCCGCCGACGCGCGGGCGGGCATCCCCGGGGCGAACCGCCTGCACCGGCAGACGACCGTTGCCGGGCCCGACGAATGCGAGGGCACCCTCCGCGCCGAATCCGCGACCGCGGCCGGAACCCTCGCCGACGAACTGCCGGCTCTCGCGGACCTCGCGCGGCGGTCACGCCAGCCCGTCTTCCGTGCCGTGATCGCACGCGCCGCCCTGGCCGCGGGCGACCACGCGCTCGCCGCCGAACTCGTGCCCGAAGCGACCGACCCCACGGTATCCGGCACGTGGTCGTCGCTGGCCCTGGACTGCCTCCGTACCGAAGTCCTGGCCGGCCTCGGCCGCACCGCGGAACTCCCGGCGTGCATCGGCGTGCTCGCCCCTCACGCGGACGCGATCGCCCTCTACGGCAGCATCGACATGCTCGGCTCCGTCCGCCACTTCCTCGGCATCGCCACCGCCGCACTCGGCGACTCCGCCGCGGCGGCCGCGCACTTCACGGCCGCCGCGGCCTGCAACGACCGCATCGGCGCTCGCTTGTGGGCCGACCGCTCCCGCGCCCGCCTCGCCGCGCTCCGCGACGACGGCCGACGGGTGCCGCGAGGGGGGTCCTAGCCGGGGAGGACTCCGCCGACGAATCGGGGCGCCGTGCCCCGAGTACAGCCGGCAACCTGCACAGCCATCTCCCTTGCCGTCGCCGCTCGCCTGCTCTAGCTTCCGCAGCCCACCGGCTTCGGAACCCGCGGAGGACGTCGTCATGAGCAACAGGCTGCAGCGCAGGGTGGCATTGGTGACAGGGGGCGCGTCCGGTCTCGGCCTGGCCTGCGTCGAGCGTTTCACCGCCGAGGGCGCCACCGTGGTCGGCCTGGACCTGGGCAAACCCGAGGGCGCGTTCCCCGGCGCGGAGCTGATCGAGGCCGACGTACGGGACGAAGCAGCGGTAGCGGCCGCCGTCGAGCGGATCGCGGCCGAGCACGGGCGCCTCGACATCGTCGTCAACTCCGCCGGCGTCTCCGGCGGGGGAGTGGTGCACGCCCTGGAAACCGCCGAGTGGGACCGCGTCATCGACGTCAACCTCAAGGGCACCTTCCTCGTCGCCAAGCACGCGCTGCGCGTCATGATCGGCCGGCAATCCGGCAGCATCATCAACATCGCCAGCGTCGAGGGCCTCCAGGGCACCGAGGGCGGCAGCGCGTACAACGCGTCCAAGGGCGCGGTCGTGACCCTCACCAAGAACATGGCGATCGACTACGGGCGCGCGGGCATCCGCGTGAACGCGATCTGCCCCGGCTTCATCGACACGCCGATGTTCCGCGCCGTCATGGGCGCGGGCAACATGACCGCCTACCGCGAGCAGTACCGCGAGCTTCAGATGCTCGGGCGCTTCGGCCGCCCGGACGAGATCGCCGCGGCGGCGCTGTTCCTGGCGTCGGACGACGCGTCGTTCGTCACCGGCCAAGCGCTCGCGGTCGACGGCGGCTTCCTGGCCGGTACACGCACAGGCCTCAGCGACCTGATGGGGAAGGCGCTGGGCATCACCCCGTGACTGCCCGGCACGAGGTCTTCCGGCGGGCGCACCGCATGGAGATCGCCGACGATCCCGGCCAAGCCGAGAGACCCCGCAGGTCCGCTCGTGCGGCCGACGGACGGTGTCCAGCATCCGGGTGAAGCGGGCGCCCGGCGGGATTTCGGCTCGACGTGGCGGGAACGGGCACTGCGCTTCTGTCACCGTCTCATCGAGCGGAGCACCGCATGTTCGTCCAGGTGATTCAGGGCGGCGTTTCCGACGCCGCGGCGCTCAAGGCCGCGCTTGAGCGGTGGAAGACAGAGCTGGCCCCCGGGGCGGCGGGCTGGCTCGGGTCGACCGGCGGGGTGACCGACGACGGCAAGTTCATCGCCCTCGTGCGCTTCGAGTCCGTGGACGCGGCGCGGCGCAACAGCGAGCGGCCGGAACAGGCCGCGTGGTGGAACGACGTGTCGAGCCTGTTCAGCGACGTGGTCTTCCACGACTGCGCCGAGGTCGAAACGCACCGGGCGGGCGGCTCGGACAGCGCCGGTTTCGTCCAGGTGATCCAAGGACGCGTCACCGACATGCCGCGCATGCGGGCGCTGAGCCGGGAGATGGACGAGAAGTTCGGCGATTTCCGACCGGACGTCATCGGGGGAATCACCGCACTGCACGGCGACGGCGGGTTCACCGACAGCGTCTACTTCGTCTCGGAGGCGGAGGCCCGCGCCGGCGAAAGCCAGGAGGTGCCCGCCGAGCTGCGCGAGGTGTGGGACGCGTCGACCGCGTTGATGGAGGACGTGTCGTACTTCGACCTGCGGGATCCGTGGATGATGTCGCCTTGACGGTCGGCGTCCCGAGGTGTCCCTGGGCAGCAGCCGGGTGGATCATCCCCCGAGTCCTACGGAGCAGGGAGAAGCATCGTGAGCGACGCCGCGGGTGAACCCGGCGACGACGCCCATCGTCGTCCGGACGGTGTCGGCGACGACGCCATCGACGCCCTGGGCAGGGTGTCGGAGGCGTGGGAGTACACCGTCCGTGCCCGAGGGCACCTGTACGCGTTCCATCAGCTGACCGGAAGCGCCGACCGCATCCTGCACGACGCGGTCGCCATGCTGCGCAACGCCGGCCACCACGACGCGGCCGCATTCCTGGCAGCCGAGATAGCCGGCCGCAATGTGATTCCGGGCCACTGGACCTTTCAGATCGTCGAGGAGTACGACGACACCTACTACCGTCCGTTCGCCGACGCCGAGCAGCGCCTGCGAGACGACCTCGTGGGCGGTCGGCGCCACTTGCGCGAGGCGGAGCTGAAACGGCGCCTGCGTACCCGCGGCCACCCCGACCACACATGGGACTGACCGCAGGCCGTACATCTCCTTCATCCACAGCGCGGTACGGTCGCGGGTGGCGTCGCGGCACGACACCACCCGGCGGCCCGCCGGGCATGGCAGTGTGCCGGTCCGGCGCCGGCTATGCCGCAGGCATGGGGTACCCGCGCGCCTGGCAGACTCGGCCCGTGATGGATGTCGAGGAGTTCTGGGCTCTGATAGACGACGCGTGCGCCGAGGTCGACGCGCGGGAAGCGGACTTCGACGATCGGCGCGACGCGATCGAGCGCGCGTGCGAGGAGCGGCTCGTGGGCCGCACGCCTGCCGAGATCGTCGGGTTCTCGCTGCGCCAGTGGCAGCTGCGTGATCACGCTTACCGGTACGACCTGTGGGCGGCGGCGTTCCTCATCGAAGGCTGGTGGTCCGACGACGGGTTCATGGACTTCCGCGACGGCCTCATCTCGCTCGGCCGGAACTGGTACGAGCGCGCGCTCGCCGATCCGGACGCTCTCGCCGACCATCCGGCGGTGCGGGACGGCGGGGACGTGCTCATCGGGAACGAGGACTTCAACCGGGCGGCCCACCGGGCCTACCAGCGTCTCACCGGTGAACCGGACGGGCTCGACGCGGCGCTGGAGGCTTCCCCGGAAGCCGGTCCGCTCCGTGTCATGACCGAGCCGGCCGGAGTCCGGTGGGACGTCGCCGACGGCGACGAGGTGCGTCGTCGGCTGCCGCGCCTCGCCGGGATCTTTCTGGACTGACACTCCGGCGGTGGATCACCAACACGCCGACGGGCGCGGGTGTCGGCGCGGTGCCGCCAGGCGGCGGTGTTCGCGGCCAACTTGCGCGGGCGTGAGGCGGTGGCCCTCGGTAACGGCGTGGTCCCCCGACGAACCGGCTACCCTGCCCGAGCACGAGGCAGGCCGGGGGAGCGGATCGCCGACATCCGCGACGGCAGTCGTCCCCTTGATCGAACCCGGTCCGCCCCGAGCACCACACGACGCGCTCGGCCAATTAGTCTTCGTGCGTCATCTAGATGCCTGAGTAGGCTCCGCATCCGTCGAACGGTTGGGGAGCCCAGTTGTGCTTGTGAGGAACCTGTCATGAGTGAGCCGCGCGGGGGCGCCGGCCGGAACCATTTCGCTCGACCGTGCCGCCTGCGGTGGGATCCGTGCCGCGGCGGCCGGCGTTCGGACGCGTCGGCGGCCGCATCGTGACGGCGGCCGTCGGCACCGCCCCCGGCGAACGGCGCGGTGGTCGGCTTGGCCGGGTGCCCCGTCCGCGGCAGGGCGGGGACCGCGAGCCCGCGAAGCCGTCCGGTGCGTCCCCGTCCCGGTGGCGGATATGCCATGTGGCGGCTGCGCTTGTGCTGCCGCTGTATGTGGGATGGGGCCTCCTGTGGGCCACCGGGGGCGGTGATCTCGCGGCTCAGTACTCCTGGGCGGAGTTCGCCGTGCGGCATCCGGGAACTCCGTACGGCCTGTTCTGGTTCGGCGGGATCGACGTCGGCAGCTACAGCGTCCTCTCGCCACCGCTGATGGCATTGGTCGGGGTCCGTACGCTCTCCGTCCTCAGCGGGCTGGTCTCGACCTGGCTGTTGGCCGCGCTGCTGGTGCGCACCACCCGGAACGTGCCGACCTGGCCGGCGCTGATAGGGGCGCTGGCGCTGTGGGCCAACGTGGTCTCGGGCCGCGCCACGTTCGCTCTCGGTGTCGCCAGCGCGCTGGGCACCTTGCTGGTCCTCGTGGGGCGGCACACGCCCGTGTGGCGGCTCGTCGCGGGGGTCGCGGGGACGGGGCTGACCGTGCTGTTCAGCCCCGTCGCCGGCCTGTTCCTGCTCGTCGCGGGCGCGGGGTTCCTGCTCGACCGGCAGTGGGCGAGAGGCCTGGCTCTGATCGTACCGACGGGTGTGGTCGGCGGGTTGGTGGCCCTGTTGTTCCCGTCGCAAGGCCAACAGCCCATGGCTGCCGCGCGGATCATCCTGCCGGTCCTGGCCGGCGTCGTGGTGGCATTGACGGCACCGCGCGACTGGCGCGTGCTGCGGGCCGGCGGTGCGGTCTACGCCGTCGGCGTGGTGCTGACCTGGCTGATTCCTTCGCCGGTGGGCACCAACGTCGAGCGCCTGGGCGCGCTGTTCGGCGCGCCCGCGCTGCTGGCCATCTGGTTCGAGCGCAGACGGCGAAACCCGCAGCCCCTGCGGTCCTTGCTCCGCGTCGGTCGTGGCGCGTCCTTCCGCACGCGCTTCTGCGCCGCGGGGCTCGCGATGTGCGTGATCTGGACGGCGGTGGCGACGGCCCGAGACGTGGTGAATCACACGGATGTGCCCGGCTGGTCGCGGCACACCGCCGGGGTCATCGCCGAGTTGGACCGGCTGGGCGCGTACCGCGGCCGTGTCGAAGTGGTCCCCACCGGCTCGCACCGCGAGGCCCGGGTGTTCGCCCAGTACTTCCAGGCGGTGCGCGGCTGGAACCGCCAACTCGACATGGAGCGAGGCCGGCTGTTCTACGCCGACGAGCTGGACGCGGCCAGCTATCGGGCGTGGCTGAACGACTGGGCGGTCGGCTACGTCGTCCTGCCGCACGCCCCGCCGGACAGCTACGCCAAGACCGAGGCCGCGTTGATCCGGTCCGGCCGCCTGGGCTCCTGGCTGCAGCCGGTCTGGAACGACACCTATTGGACCGTCTTCCGCGTCCAGGACGCCGTGCCCCTGGCCACCGCCCCCGCCGAAGTGGTCCGGGCCGGCGACGCCGACATCGTGCTCACCATGCCCCGCCCGGGCACGGTCACGGTGCGTGCCGCCTACTCGCATTGGCTGTATGCCGACGGTGCCTGCCTGCGTGCGAGCGGCCCCTGGATACAACTGACCGCTTCACGCCCCGGGACCTACCGGATCACCTCCAGCTACTTCCCCCCGGACGACTGCGAAACGTGAGGGTCTGCGGCCGACCGGCAGGGCCACCGCACGCGAGACTTCCCGGGCGGCAAGCCGGCTGGGTGGTCCCTGCCGCGGGGCTGCCGCGCCGCCGGCGGACCGCCGGTGCGCCCCCGCCGCCGAGCACCGGCAGGGGGCGTGCACCGCCCGCCTGGCACGGCCCGGTCAGCCCGCGGATTTCGGTCGGGACCCGGCTCGGATGTGGTGGCGGAGGTGCGACACGGTCAGGGAGCCGGTCCCGGGTGCGGAGGCCAGGTCTTTCGGCGGGCCTTCGGCCACGAGGCGTCCGCCGTCGTCGCCGGCCCCGGGCCCGAGGTCGACGAGCCAGTCCGCGGCGGCGATGGTGCGCAGGTCGTGTTCGACGACGACGACCGTGTTGCCGGCGTCGACGAGGTGCTGCAGGCGGGCCACCAGCAGGTCGATGTCGGCCGGGTGCAGCCCGCTGGTCGGCTCGTCCAGCAGGTACAGGGTGTGGCCGCGCGGCGCACGGTGCAGCTCGCTGACCAGTTTGATGCGTTGGGCCTCGCCGCCGGACAGGGTCGTGGCGGACTGCCCGAGGGTCAGGTAGCCCAGGCCGATGTCGGACAGCAGCCGCAGAATCCGGTTGGCCGGCGTCAGGTCGGCGAGGAAGACGGCGGCGTCGTCCACCGTCATCGCCAGCACGTCGGCGATGGTCTTGCCGGCCACGCGGACGGTCAGCGTCTCGGGGTTGTAGCGCGCCCCTTCGCAGACCGGGCAGGGGGCCGTCGCGGTGGGCAGGAACAGCATCTCGATGCTGACCACGCCGTCGCCGAGGCAGCGGGGGCAGCGGCCGGCGGGGACGTTGAAGGAGAACCTGCCGGCGGTGAAGCGGCGCTTCTTCGCCTCCGGCTGGGCGGCGAACAGCGCCCGGACGCTGTCGAACAGGCCGGTGTACGTGGCCAGGTTCGAGCGAGGCGTGCGGCCGATGGGCTTCTGGTCGACGCGTACCAGCCGGTCCACGGCGTCCAGCCCGTCGGCCGCGGCGACCGTCACCACGTCGTCGTCGAGGCTCCACACCGCGTCGCCCGCCGACGGCTCGGTGGGACCGGCCGCTCCGGGACCGATCTCGACGGTCTCGTCCTCGTCGCCCGCGGAAGGCTCGATCCGCAGGTGCCGGCGCACGGTCTCGGCCAGAGCCCGCTCGACCAGCGTGGACTTCCCCGAACCGGAAACCCCGGTGACGGCGGTGAGCGTGCCCAGCGGGAAGGACACCGCCAGATCCCGGAGGTTGTGCCCCGTCACGCCTTCCAGGCGCAGCCGCCCCCGCGGTTCGCGGGGCGCCTCGGGATGCGGGGCGACGGCCGCCCCGGGACGCAGATACCGCGCGGTCACCGACCGGTCCGCGGAACCGATGCCGTCGGCCGTGCCGTTGTACAGGACCTCGCCTCCGAAGCGGCCGGCGCCCGGGCCGAGGTCCACGATCCAGTCCGCGGTCGCGATCACCTGCGGGTTGTGCTCGACGACGAACACGCTGTTCCCGGCCCGGCGCAGCCGGCGCAGCGCGGCCAGCAGCATCTCGGTGTCGGCGGGATGCAGCCCGGCCGAGGGCTCGTCCAGGACGTACAGCACGCCGAACAGCCCGCTGCGCATCTGGGTCGCCAGGTGCAGCCGCTGCAACTCGCCGGCCGACAGCGTCGAGGTGGTGCGGCCCAGCGCGAGATAGCCCAGCCCGACGTCGATGAGCGTCCGGACCTGGCTGCGCAGACCGTTCGTCAGGGCCTGCGCGGCCTGGCGGCGCTCGGCGGGGAGGAGCGCCGTGTCCGGATGCGCCGGGACACCTTCGAGGAACGTCGCCAACTGCGACAGCGGCATGGCGTTGGTGACGGTGATGTCCTGCCCGCCCACCGTCACCGCCAGCGCTTCGGGATTCAACCGCCGCCCGTCGCAGGCGGGGCACCGGTCGTCGGTCAGGAACGCGGCGGCCCGCGCGCGCATGGCCGCCGACTTCGTCGTGGCGAACGCGTGCAGGACCCAGGAGCGCGGGCTGGTGTACGTGCCCTCGTAGGAGCCTTCGTAGCCTTCGCCGCGGTCCGGATACACCGTGACCGTCGGATGCTCCTCGGTGGTCAGCAGCCACTCCCGCTGCTTCTTCGGCAGCGTGCGGAACGGCACGTCGACGTCGATGCCCAGGACGTCGAGGATGTCCCGGTAGTTCTTGCGCGCCCACCCGAACGGCCACGCGGCGATCGCCCCGTCGCGGATGCTCAGATCCGGATCGCCCACCAGCAGCGATTCGTCCACGCGGTGCAGCCGCCCCAGCCCGTGACAGGTCGGGCAGGCGCCGGCGGCCGTGTTCGGGGAGAAGGCGTCGGAGTCCAGCGGTGCCGCGTCCCGGGGGAAGGTCCCCGCCAGATCGCCGGGTCCGCGTCCGACCGGGTACGTGCCGGCCCGCGAGTACAGCATCCGCAGGACGTTCGACAGCCGGCTGACGGTCCCGACCGTCGACCGCGTGCTCCCGGCGCTGTGCTGTTGACGCAGCGCGACCGCCGGCGGCAGCCCGGTGATGTCGCCGACCCGCGGCGCCGGCCCCTGGTCGATCAGCCGTCGCGCATAGGGCGCGACCGACTCCAGGTAGCGCTGCTGGGACGAGGCGAAGATCGTCGCGAACGCCAGTGACGACTTCCCGGACCCCGACACCCCGGTGAACGCGACGATCCGGTCCCGGGGGATCGCGACGTCGACGTGCCGCAGGTTGTGCTCGCTCGCGTCCCGGACCCGGATCATCGGGTCCGGCGCCGCGGCGTCGTCGTCGGGGGGCTGCGTCGCGTCCGGCCGGTCTCCGGAGGCCGCATCACCCTCGCGGGTGCGCCTGTTCCGCCTGCCCGCGTCAGTAGGGCCCATATTCGGGATGCTAGGCGCGCATCCCCCAGGGCGCTCCGTGGCCGGGCATCCGGGCTACGCCACGGCGCCGAGCCGTGCGCGCGGCGTTCGGCCGTGGCGGAGGTTTCCCGGCCCGCAGCGAAACCGCAGGTCGGAGCATCGTTGCAGGTCAGAGGGGGTGGCGTAACGTGCCGGAAATGCGCGGCTCCTAGGCTGGACGGCGAAAGACACCGTTCTGTACCGGAAAGCGAAGGGCTGTCCATGGCGGACGAAGCAGCGGGGGAGCCGGGCGGCACCGCGGTGCCGCTGCGTGCGGATACCGCGCGGCGGATCGCCGGAGTGCTGCGCCGGCAGATCCTCCGCGGCGCGTTCGGATCCGGGCTGCTGCCCGACGAGCGAGCCCTGGGGGTCGAGTTCGCCGCGTCCCGCAACGCCGTCCGGGACGCCTTGCGCGTGCTGGCCGACGAAGGCCTGGTCGAGCGGCGCCGGGGTGTCGGCACCGTCGTCCGGTCCCGCCCGTACCGCCATCCGATCGACGAACTCGCCGGTCTGGCCGAGGCGTTGCGGCGACACGGCCAGGTGGAGAACCGGGTCCGCGCCGCCCACCGGCTCCCGGCCCCACCCGCCGTGGCCCATCGCCTGCAACTGCTCCCGGACCACGAGGTCGTCTACCTCGAACGGCTGCGGCTGCTCGACGGGCAGCCGGTGTCGCTGGACTGCACGTATCTGGCGCCCGAGGTCGGCACGCCGCTGCTGCGACTGCCCTGGCGGGAACTGGAGGACAACGACGTCTTCCACCTCATCGAGACCGTATGCGGCCACCCCCTGGGCACCGCGGACGTCACCGTGCAGGCCG
The DNA here is from genome assembly GCF_049534875.1 of Uniformispora flossi. NCBI lineage: Bacteria > Bacillati > Actinomycetota > Actinomycetes > Kitasatosporales > Streptomycetaceae > Uniformispora > Uniformispora flossi. Next base: position 75,243 of record NZ_JBMULZ010000013.1, on the reverse strand, counting down.
TGACCGCCGACGCCGCCACCGCGCGCGTCCTGGGCATGCCCGCACCCGGCGCGGTGCTCCTCGTCGAGCGCCTGACCCGGCTCGGCGGCGGGCGCCCGGTGGACCTGGAGTACCTCCACGTGCGCGGCGACCGCATCTCGCTGCACGGCACCCTCGCCCGCGGCGGGCAACCGCCGCGGACCTAGGCACTTCCGGCCGGACCCCGCCGGCTGACCTCTTCCTCGCTTCCCACCACGACGGACCGCCCCGGAGTCCGCCGCGCGGCTCGTGCGTGCCCGCGCCCGGCCGCGTCGCCGACCCCTGGAGCACCGCCATGGATATCCGCCTGCGCCCGTTCGCCGACACCGCCCGCCCGGCCGCATCCGCCGCCTCGCCACGGCACGGCCGCGGACTGCTGACCTTGGCGGCGGGGCTGTGCGTGACGCTGGTCGTCGGCGCGGTCTCCGCCGTCAACCTGGCCATCCCGGCACTGTCCACCGGGCCGTCGGCACCGTCCGCCCGCGAAGTGCTGTGGGCGGTGGACGGCTATGTCGCCGTCTTCGCATGCCTTCTCGTCCCGGCCGGTGCCCTGTCGGACCGTGTCGGCCGAAAACGCGTGCTGCTGACGGGCCTTGGCCTGTTCACCGCCGGCTCGGCGATGTGTGCGTGCGCGCCCGGCATAGGGCAGTTGATCGCGGGCCGGGTCGTCAGCGGTGTCGGGGCCGCCGGAATCCTGCCCAACACCCTCGCCTTGATGACCCACGGAGTCTCGGGCGCGGTCCGGCAGCGGGCCGTGGCCGTGTGGGCGTCGATGACCGGACTGGCCGCGGTCGCCGGCAACATCGGCGGCGGAGCCGCACTCGAACTCGGCTCGTGGCGCACGCTGTTCGTCGCCATGGCAGTGCTCGGGCCGTTGGCTGCGGGCGTCGTCGCCATCGCGGCGCCCGCACCGCCTCGCCACCACCGCAGCCTTCCGGCCACCGGCACGTGCCTGCTGGCCGGGGGAGTGCTGGCACTGCTGTACGCGATCCTCGGCGGTTCCGAAAGCGGTTGGTCGAGCCCGTCGATCGTCGGCGCGGCCGTCGCGGCCTGCCTCGCGCTGGTGGCCTGGGCCATCCACGAACTCCGCGTGCCGCAGCCGCTGTTGGACCCTCGCCTGTTCGTCCGCCCGGCGGTCGGGGCAGGTGCCTTCGGTATGGCCGTGGTGTTCCTCGGCCTGTTCGGCCTGCTGTATATCAACGGCCAATACCTTCAGTACACCAAGGGCTACGGGCCGTTGTCCGCCGGACTCCGCCTTCTCCCGATGGCCGCCGCCCTCCTGGCCGGACCACGCTGCGCGCCGCTGGTGCGCCGCATGACCGGAGCACGCACGACCGTCTGCCTGGGCATGCTCGTCATGGCCACGGGGCTCGGCGTCGTGGCCACCGTCACCCCGGACACGCCCTACTGGCGGTACGCCGCCGGCGTGACCGTCACCGCGCTCGGCTGCGGAATCGCCACGCCGGTCCTGTCCCACGCCATCGTGGTCGCGCTCCCGGAGGAACGCGCCGCCGCCGGCTCCGCGCTGCAAAGTCTCAGCCGCGAACTGGGGAGCGCCCTGGGCATCGCCGTCACGGGCAGCGTGATGGCCGGCGCCTTCGTCCGACGCCTGCCCCCGGCGATCGGGGACGGCGGCAACCCGCCCACCACCGTTCCGGCAGCCCTGGCCCGACCCGGCGGGGCGGTCGCCGAGCCCGCGATCACCCACGCCTTCACCGGTGCGCTCGGCGTCGCCATGCCGGTGCTCGCGGTGCTCACCGCGGCCTCCGCGGCCCTGCTGGCCGGGTGGTTCCCCCGCAACGTGGCGGAGACCCGGGACTGAGCGGCGCCGACGAACGCCGCCGCCGCGGCAGGGCCGAACTACCCGGTCGCCGGGGTCAATCGTCGAACGGGTACGGCAGGACAGGTTCGAGGCTGAACATCACCGGGCCGGTGCCGGCGGTCCGGCGCGGGCGACGGGGCCGGCCGGCCAGGACGGCGACCAGGTCGCGGGCGGTCAGCAGACCGACGAACGTGCCGGCGGAGTCGAGCACGGCCAGCGCATCCACGCCCAGCTCGGTCATGTGCGCGGCGGCCCGGGTCACCGGCGTGTCGTCGTGCACCAAGGGAGGACGGTGCCCGGCGACCAGTTCGTCGGCGTAGCGCTCGCTGAGCGAGGCGGCGGGCTGGGCGCAGACGACGGCCAGGTCGGAGCGTTCGACCAAGCCGATGCACCGCCCCTCGCCGTCCACGACCGGCAAGTGGTGGAATCCGGTGCGCTCGAGGATTTCCCAGGCCATCAGCACGGACTCCTCCTTGCCGACGGTGACCAGCGCGACGCTCATCACGTCGCCGACGCGGACGTCCCCGGGGCCTTCCGACGATGCGGCCGGGGGTGCGGTCGAGGTGTCCGGAGTGTTCATGAGAGCCACCTCCGTGGCGGGCGTCGTGGAGACACTTCCAGGATGAACCCCGGCACGTCCGGTGGGGTGGGGCCGAACGGCCCGCGTCCCGTTCTCCCGCCGCGGCGGGGTGCTCACGCTCGCGGCGGCAGCGCGACCCGCCGGCTGCCGCCCGCTTCGACGACGCGTTCCTCCGTCCCGACACGTACCCGGATCGGGGCCGACTGGCCGTGCCCGAGGGATACGGACACGCCGCGGTGGGAGACGTGCACGCGGACACCCCAGTGGTCCCGGTACCGGAGGTGGAACTCCAACGGACCCACGTCGGGCGGCAGCACCGGATCGAGGACGAGGACGTCGTCGCGGACTTCGAGGCCAGGGTACCCGCGGCTCAGCAGGTCCAGGCAGCCGGCCATGGCGCCCAAGTGGATGCCTTCGGCCGTGGTGCCGCCTTGGACGTCGTACACGTCGGAGGCCAACGCCTCGCGCAGGAACCGCCCCGACGCGGCCCGGTCGCTGCGGGCCAGGACCCACGCGTGGACGACCGCGCTGAGCGTCGACCCGTGGGCGGTGCGCTGCAGGTAGTAACGCATCGTGCGGTCGAAGGCGTCGGTGTCGACGTCGTAGCCCAAGTGTGCGAAGAGGCCGGCGAGTTCGGCGGGCGGGAACAGGTAGGCGAGCATGAGCACGTCGGCCTGCTTGCACACCTGCGGGGAGTGCAAGTACTGCGCGGCGGGGCGCGAGAACCTGTGCCCGAACTCCGCGTACACGGGCTGGGACGCGGACGGCGGGTTCGCGGAACATGCTCTCGTCCCCGAGGAGTTCGCCTACCCGCTGCCGAACGGCACGGACCCGGAGCGCCTCGCCCCGCTGCTGTGCGCCGGAATCATCGGCTACCGCGCCCTCGAACGCGCCGAACTCCCGCCCGGTGGCCGCCTCGGCATCTACGGCTTCGGCGCCTCCGCGCACCTGGCCGCCCAAGTCGCACTCTCCCGAGGCGCCACCGTCCACGTCATGACCCGCGCCGAACCGGCCCGCCGCCTCGCCCTCGCCCTCGGCGCCGCGTCCGCCCAGGACACCTACGACCCACCACCCGAACTCCTCGACTCCGCAATCATTTTCGCCCCGGTCGGCGACATCGTCCCGGCCGCCCTCGAAGCCCTGGACCGCGCGGGGACCCTCGCCCTCGCCGGCATCCACCTCACCGACGTGCCCGTGCTCAACTACCAGCGGCACCTCTTCCAGGAACGCCAGATCCGCAGCGTCACCGCGAACACCCGCCACGACGGCACCGAATTCCTGCGCACGGCGGCCGACATCGGCCTTGAGGTGACGACGACGCCCTACCCGCTCGCCCGCGCCGACCGGGCTCTTGCCGACCTCGCCGCCGACCGGGTGCACGGTGCGGCGGTACTGCTCCCTGACTGAGCCGTTTGCTTGCCCCGGCACCGGAGAATCGGCTGTCGGGCCACCGCGGCGGTGGCGTGGACATCGGGGCGCATCAGATCGCCGGGGAGGCTGCGGTCGCCGTGTTCCACCGGAAAGGTCAGTGTGGAACGACAGGGTGTCGACCCGAGCCTCGACGTACAAGGAGGCGACACCATGGCCACGCATACTCAGCGAACAGGCGGGGCGGGCGCGTCAGGTTGGACCGCGGTTGCCGCGGTGCTGATGACGATCGGCGGGGTGCTGGCGGTCTTCCAAGGCATCGCGGCCATCGCGAAGGACGACATCATCGTCAAGACGCGGAACTACTCCTTCGCGTTCAGCTCGACCGGCTGGGGCTGGATCCACCTGATCCTGGGGATCGTCATCTTCCTGGCGGGCATCGCGCTGTTCAGCGGCGCCGCCTGGGCCCGCTTCCTCGGGGTACTCCTGGCCGGGCTGAGCGTGATCGCCAACTTCACCTGGCTGCCCCACTACCCGGTGTGGTCGATTGTGGTGATCGCCATCGACGTCGCCATCATCTGGGCCCTGTGTACCGGCCCGAGCCGCAGCAACTGGTGAAACGCGTCAGGCTCGGCAAGCAGCGGCTAGCGACCAGCCGGTGCGGGGACCTTCGGCAGCGAAAACGCGGCCCGTGGGGTCCTGTCACACATTTGCCGGTCTTGTGGTGCGGGACGCCGGAAAGTGGCGGACTGTGGAGTGGTGAAGAACAACCACTCATCGCACCGGCTCGACGTCGACACCCGTCTCGTCACGGTGGGCACCGCGCTCACCGCCGCGGGCTCGATCGTTGCGCTGACCGGCCTTGCCCTCACCGCATCCGCGCTGCTCGGCGCGGCGCGCAAAATGATTCGGGACATGGAAACCTCACCCGGCGACATGGCGGGCGCGAGGCTGCGGCAAGCCAAGCACGCGTCTCGGGCGGGGCTGGCGGCGTGGCAGGAGGCCGCGGACGGCCATGCGGCCAGACACACGTAGACAACGGAGAACCGTTCTGCCGTGAGGGTGTCCGGCGGCAGTGCGCCTCGGAAGTGATCATCATGGTGGGCATCGTTCTGTACGGGGTCGTGGTCCTGTCGATGGTTGCCACCGCCGAATGGATGCGCCGACGCCGCCGTCGTCGTCCGGAGGCGGAATCCGCGGCCGACGGGGACACCGCCCTCGATGCCGGGGCGGCCGACTTGGAGCAGAGTGAACGTGTACTCGTCGAGGCCCGCCGTGCCGACGCCCTCGACCGGTCGGCCTATCGCGAAGCGATGAGCCGTTTGGCGGCTCTGGACGACGCACGCCGCCCGGTCCGGGTGCCTCCGGCGCGGAACTGACGGAGAAGCCGTCGTGCCGGGAAGCCCCGTCGGATATCCGACGGGGCTTCGGCGTTCCTGCGGCGGGAGCTACTTGCCGTAGCTATCTTCTGGAGCTATTTGCTGTTGAGCGACGTGTTGTTCCACCAGCCCTGGCGGCCGGCGGTGAAGGTGACGGTGCGGTCGCCGATCCGGCCTTCGTAGGTGGTGCCGGTGGTCAGGGGACTCTTCTGCAGGACGCCGTGGGCGTCCTTGATCGCGGGGACGGTGACGGTCGCCGCCGGGAAGAGGTCGCTTGCCTCGAAGCCCTTCGGGTTCACGGTGGTGATCACCTCGTCCCAGTTCGGGGCGGCGGCCAGCCGGTGGGCGAGGTGGACCTCGTCGTCGCGGCCGAAGGCGAGACAGGTCAGGTAGTCGGGGTAGGAGCCGTCGGGGTCCAGCGGCACGTAGTGGACCACGTCCTGCTTGCGGCAGGTGGCGTCGACGGCGGGGAGCAGCGGGGTGAACGTGCGTCCGCCCGAGGCGTCGACGGTGACGCGTTCGAGTTCGACGGGCAGGGAGGTGCGGGTGCCGTCGACGATCTCGCTGAGCGGCCAGTGGCCCTCGGTGAAGAGCGAGTAGTAGACCTGCTGGTTCTCGTGTTCGGCGAGGTCGGCGAGGTAGAGCGACCGCAGCTGGTCGGGCAGGCCGAAGGTGGTGATCATCTGGAAGGCGTGGATCGGGACGTAGTAGAGGCCGAGGTGGTAGCTGAAGATCGTCTTCTTGCCGATCAGCAGGAACCGGTGGCCGTGCCGCGGGGCGGCGGAGTCGGCGTCGGCGGTGAGGTCGGTGTGCATGCGGGGGTCTCCTCAGCGGTGGGGGAGCGGCGGCGTCGCGACGGCCGGCCGACCGGGTGCCCGGACCGCGGCTCGTCGAGGGTGATGAACACGCCGTCCTCCTCCCGCGGTTGGCGTACGCCGGAGATCGGCAGCGCCGCGCGCACATCGTGACGAACGGCGAGCCCGGCATGCAACCAAACAGATGGACTTTCACTCGCAGGGTGCAGCGCTGCGGCTTCTGTTCGAGAGCCAGGACGCGGATGCCGGCCGGCGGTGCCGGCGGATGGGCGCCGGATGCAGGGGAGTCCATCGGGTGCTCCGCGTAGTCGGGGCCGAACGTCGCGTCCGCGGTGACTCCTCGAAGGCAGGGCGAACTGCTGCTGGGAAATACACCGCGTATACAATATCAATTGTACGGTGAAGCGGTCGGTGTGCTGCAGCGGACGAGGACGCCACGTGGGACAGCCGGACAGGCGAAGCCCCGATGACCGAGGCGATGTGCGCATAGGGGAGGGAACCCTGTGACGAACGACAAGATCTATATCCACGAGTTCATCGACATCATCGGCCACAACCGTGCCAACTACATGCACCACATGACCGCGAACTGGAGCCCTATCGCCCAGGACGAGCGGCACCAGCTCTGCTACGGCGTCTGGGGCGTCGTCGGCACCACCCGCGACTGGCCGTCCGTGGTCAACATCTGGGAGGAAGACGGCTTCGACGGCATGGCCGCGTCCTTCCGCCACGAGTTCAGCGGAGCCGCCCTCCAGGACCCCAAGCTGGCGAACTGGTGGGCGGAAGCCGCCAAGTTCCGCTCGCACGGCGAGGACCGGCTCCTGGTCCCCGCGCCGTGGACGCGCACCATCGAGGAGCTGTGCGCGGACGGCGTGCGCGGCGAGACGTATGCCCACGAGCAGATCCGTACCACGCCCGGCAAGGCACGCGAGTTGCTCGAACGGGTGGCGGAGGGCGGCGAGCCCCTGCTGTCGGAGTACGGCTGGGTGCTCGCGGGCGCGTGGGAGACCGCGATGACCGGTGACTCCGAGGTGTTCCTGCTGTGGGCGATTCCGACGTGGGAGCAGTGGGCGGAGGCGGAGAAGGCCGAACGCGCCGACACGAAACTGGCCCGCTGGCGCCGGGACTTCCACGGCCGGATCGGCTCCCTCCACCGCTTCCTGCTGGCGGACTCCGAACTCTCGCCGTTCCGGACCGGCCGGCAGCCGAGGCGCGAGGACCGCAAGACCGACTGGACCGAGTGACTCCGAGCCGGTCGACGCCGCCCCGGCCGCGGGCGCGCGGTCGTCCGGACTCTCCGCCCCGACGGGGGGCTTTCGGAACCTGATCCACTGCTGGTAGGAGGAGACATGGGGTTGCTGGAAGGCAAAGTTGCGATCGTCACGGGCGCGGGTCACGGGATCGGCCAAGCCCACGCACTGGAGCTGGCGAAGCAGGGCGCGAAGGTCGTGGTCAACGACCTGGGCGGGTCGGTGCGCGGGGAAGGCCGTGGGAACGCCGCCGATGCCACGGTGGCGCTCATTCGGAAGAACGGCGGTACCGCGGTTCCGCACTACGGGGACGTCGCGGACCATGACGATGCGGGCGACCTGGTCGCCACCGCCGTGGACGCCTTCGGCGGCCTGGACATCCTGGTCAACAACGCGGGGATCGTGCGCGATGCGGCGATCTGGAACATGCCGCGGTCCGACTTCGACGCCGTGCTGCGGGTGCACGTGGCCGGCACCTGGTCGCCGTGCCACCACGCGGCCGCGTACTGGCGGGACCGCGCGAAGAGTGGTGTCGCAAACCGGGCCAGCATCGTCAACACCACGTCCGGCGCGGGGCTGGGTGGCAACTTCGGGCAGAGCGGCTACGCGTCCGCCAAGGCGGCGATCGTGGGTCTCACCCTGACGCTGGCGTTGGAACTGCAGCGCTGCGGTGTCACGGTCAACGCCGTCGGACCGTCCGGTCTGACCCGTATCACGGCGACGATGCCGGGTGCGGGTGAGGTCATCGAGGCCGGCGCGGTCCCCGAGGACGGCTGGGATCCGATGGATCCGGCCAACAGTTCGCCGCTGGTCGCGTGGCTGGCGAGTGACGAGGCGCAGTACGTCACCGGTCAGGTGATCCGGTCCATCGAGGACCGCATCATCTGGATGCAGGGCTGGCGGGAGAAGAAGACGATCGCGGCCGGCGGCCGGCGTTGGGACGCCGCGGAAATCGGCGCGCGTATGGCCGTGGACGTGTTCGGCACCCGCGGCGGGGGCCTGTCGTTCGAGCCTGCCTGAACCACTTGCGAGGGCGGGGGCATGGCCGACGCCACGATCCTCGAACTCCTGTGAACCGAGAGGCTTTCATGCGTGACGTTGTGATCTGTGAACCGCTGCGTACTGCCGTGGGCGGGTACGGCGGTGTCTTCAAGGACGTGCCGGTGACCCGGTTGGCGGCCACCGTGATCCGGGCCCTCGTGGCCAGGACGGGGATCGCACCCGAGGACGTGGACGACGTCATCCTCGGCCAGTGCTACCCGAACGGTGAGGCACCCGCACTCGGCCGGGTCGCGGCTCTGGACGCCGGGCTCCCGGTCGAGGTCGGCGGATATCAGATCGACCGCCGCTGCGGCTCGGGACTCCAGGCCGTGCTCAACGCGGTGGCCCAGGTACGCGACGGCGGCAGCGAGGCCGTGATCGCCGGCGGTGCGGAGTCCATGAGCCAGGCCGAGTTCTACACCACCGGCGTCCGCTGGGGCGCCCCCGGCGGCGGCACCATGCTGCACGACCGCCTCGCCCGCGGCCGGGTGACCGCGGGCGGCGAGCACTACCCGGTGCCGGGCGGGATGCTGGAGACCGCGGAGAACCTGCGCCGGGAGTACGGCATCGGCCGCGACGAACAGGACGCACTCGCGCTGCGCTCGCACGAACGCGCCGTCGCCGCCCAGCGGGACGGCCGCTTCGCCGAGGAAATCGTCCCGCTCACCGTCTCCGGGCGCGGCGGCGACGTGGTCGTCTCCGCGGACGAGCACCCGCGTGCCGACACCTCCGCGGACAAGCTCGCGAAGCTGCGCCCGGTGATGCGCCGCGAAGACCCCGGGGCGACCGTCACCGCGGGCAATGCCAGCGGGCAGAACGACGGCGCCTCGGTGTGCCTGGTGACCACGGCGGAGAACGCGGAACGACTGGGCGTGCGCCCGCTCGTCCGGGTCGTTTCCTGGGCCTTGGCCGGCGTGCCGCCGCGCACGATGGGTATCGGTCCGGTGCCCGCGACCGCACGGGCCCTCGACCGGGCGGGGCTCATGCTCGCCGACATGGACCTCGTCGAGATCAACGAGGCGTTCGCCGCCCAGGTCCTCGCCTGCACGCGCGAGTGGAAATTCGGGCAGGCCGATTGGGAGCGCACCAACGTGAACGGATCGGGGATCTCCTTGGGGCACCCGGTCGGGGCCACCGGGTGCCGGATCCTCACGACCGTCGCCCGCGAACTGGACAGGCGTCAGCAGCGCTACGCCCTGGAGACGATGTGCATCGGCGGAGGCCAGGGCCTCGCCGTCGTGTTCGAACGCGTATAAGCGCCGACATGGGTGGCCGGGGCTGCCGGGCATGACCGCGACGCGGTCACCCAGACGCACCCGGTCGTCCGCACGCGGCGGGTGAGCACGCGGTGGTCGGCGACACCGGCGGGGCGGAGCGCGTCCTGCACCGCGTCACCATCGCGGGCGACCGTCCGCGATGACCATCGGGCGGTCGCGCACCGCCGTGGAGGAGGGGTCGTGAACCGAATACCGCCGATCGTGGACGTCGACGCCCACGTGGTCGAGCCGCCGGACGTGTGGTCGTCCCGGCTGCCCGCGAAGTACCGCGAGATCGGGCCCAGGGTGGTGCATCTGCCGGCCGGGACACCCAAGCTGGACGGTGGCGGCTACATCGAGGAGCCGGGCACCGAAGGGCCCGATGTGGCCTGGTGGTTCTACGAGGACCACAAGTACTCGGTGAAGCGCCTGATCGCCGCCGCGGGCTACCCGGCGGACGAGATCACCATGGCGGGGGTCACGTACGACCAGATGCGTCCCGGCTGCTGGCAGCCCGCGGCGCGTGTGGCGGACATGGAACTCAACGGCGTCGAGGCGCAGTTGTGCTACCCGAACTACCCGCGGTTCTGCGGCCAGATCTTCCTTAGGGGGAAGGACCGCGAACTCGCGCTCCTCGGGGTGAAGGCCTACAACGACTGGATGGTCGAGGAGTGGTGCGGCGGCAGCGGCGGGCGGCTGATCCCGCTCTGCCTCGTGCCGTTGTGGGACGCGGAACTCGCGGCCGCGGAGGTCCGGCGCAACGCGGCCCGCGGGGTGGGGGCGGTGGCGTTCTCGGAACTGCCCACATACCTGGGTCTGCCGAGCATCCATTCCGGGTACTGGGACCCGTTCTTCGCGGCGTGTGCGGAGACGGGCACGGTTGTGTGCATGCACATCGGTTCGGGGACGAAGACGCCGCAGGCGTCGCCGGACGCGCCCGACGCGGTGGCCGCGACGATCATCTTCGGCAATTCGGTGGCGAGCATGGCCGACATGCTGTTCTCCGGGGTGCCGCACCGGTTCCCCGATCTGAAGCTGTTGTACGCCGAGGCGCAGATCGGGTGGATCCCGTACCTGCTCGAACGGATCGACGACGTGTGGGAGACGCACCGGGGCTGGAGCAACGGGCAGGCGGCGTGCCCGGAGCCGCCGTCGACGTACTACTACCGGCAGATGTACTCGTGCTTCTTCAAGGACTCCGTGGGCACCGAGCTGCTGCACCGTGTGGGGGTCGACAACGTCATGTTCGAGACCGACTACCCGCATCAGGACGGCACGTGGCCGCACTCGGTCAAGGCCGCCGAGGACCAGTTCGGGCACCTGGACGCGGACGTCGTCCGCAAGATCGCCCGGGGGAACGCGATCCGGGTCTTCGGGCTGCCGCTGACCCCGTGACCTGACGGATTCCGTGGGCGGGCGTCCTTCGGGATGCCCGCCCACGGCGTGTTTGCCGCGGCCGGGAGATCAGGTCAGAAGGTCGCGCGAGCGCAGCAGGCTGACGACGTTGTCCGCCTGGGTGCGCAGCATCCCGGCGAGCTCGGCCTCCGCGGCTGCCCCGTCCCGGGCGACGACGGCCTTCGTGACCACCCGCAGGCTCCGCTTCTGGACGCGCATCACTCCGGGCACCTCCTCGAAGAAGTTGCCCGGCACCAGGTTCGTCGTGAACACGCGCACCATCGCGGAGATTCGCCGGGACTGTGCCATCGCCACGAGTTGGCGGAGGTAGGCGTTGTTCCGCTGGAAGAACTCGGCCGGGTTCTCGGCGGCCTGCAAGGTGCGGTGGATCGAGCGCAGCGCCTCGAACGATTCGTCGGTTCCGCGCTCCGCCGCGCGGCGCGCCGCGAAGCCGTAGAGCAGGCCCAGCATCTCGTAGTGGTCCCGCGTGGAGTTCTCGTCGAGCCCGTTCACGAACGCGCCGCGGTGCGGCTCCAGGGTCACCCAGCCCTCGCGGTCGAGCGCGATGACCGCCTCGCGGACCGGCACCCGGCTGACCCGCAGATCCGCCGCGATGTCGTCCTGGGGGAGGCGGTCCCCGGTCTTCAGCGTCTTGTCGAAGATCATGTGCCGGATGTACTCGGTCACCTGCTGCGCGCTGGTGGGACGCGACAGGCCCTCGGGCCCCACGACAAGGGAGCCGGCCCCGACAGCGAAGCGGTCGACTTGCTTGGCGATGCTGGCCTCCCCGGCACGTCGGCACCCGATGCCGAACCTTGAACAAAGTATATGTGCCGGAATTCCGGCGTCCGGCGGCTCAGCCTGTCGCGCTGCGCCGGTATCGCGCCGGGGGTGATGGGTCGTCAGCCGGTGACGGCGACAGGGGCGTCCCAGGCGTTGTGGTCGACGGTGAGGGTGGCGCCGCCGTAGTTCTCCCTTGAGTTGACTTGGTACTGACGGCGCGGTTGAACGATTGTTTCCCCGCCGGGTGTTCGCCTTCAGTGCGTGAGGCCGCCGATGGCGTCGCCGACGTACTTGGCGCCGAGGATGATGAGCAAGGTGGTCATGATGGCGGCGTTGTGCCTTGCCATCCACGTCTTCCAACCCGCGAGCACGTGAGTGGATCGGTCGCCGCCGAGGAGGTAGACGGCGAGGGGAGCGAGTGTGCACAGCGAGGCGATGAGCACCATGAGGATGGCAGCGACGGCCATGCTCCCGGCCGAGGCGCCGCTGCTCGCGATCGACACGGCGCCGCCGACGGCGAGGACGAGGTTCTTGGGGTTGGCGACGGCCAGGGCCGCGGCGAGTCCGGCGGCCTTGCGGGGAGTGAAACGGTCGATGGCGTTCATCCATCCGGGTGGCGCGGGTTCGCTGTCCTCGTCCGGCCGGTCGCGCCACTGCTTCACGCCGAGCAGCAGGAACAGCAGGCCGAGCGCGAGCTTGAGCCACAGCGTCCAGGTGGCGGGGCCGCCGTCCGAGGCGTCGGCGCCGGAGCCGGCGAGGATCACCACGGTCACCAGGAGGGCCAACGAGGCCACCCAGCTCAGGGTGAACGCGATGCCGTTCGTGCGGCCGCGCGGTGTGGCGAGCATCAGTACGACGGCGATCAGGGGGAGAGGGCTGATCGCGATGCCTACCGCCGAGGCCAGCATCTGGCCGATGGCGTCAGCCACCTGAGACCTCCCGATCGACGGTTCACGGTTCACCACTATTGGACAAAATTGAACAATTCATACGTCGAGGCGCGTCAAGCGGCCACCCGGGGGTTCGGTCAGCGGTGGCGGCGCACCAGTCGCGGGCTTCGCCGGCGGCCACGGCGGCCTTGAGTCCGCACGGGGTCTGTGCTTGCCTTCTGATGATCTTGTCACCCAGGGTCACACGTCGTGCTGCTCCAGCCGCGCGAACCGGCCACGCCGAACTCGAGGTGTCCTCGCATGTCGCAAGCGCTTCCCCGTCCGCAGTTGTCCATGGGCCTGACCACGTTCGCCGCGGCGGATCCGGGCGGTTGGGAGCGGCTGTTCGACCACGCGCGCTTGTTCGACCGCGCGGGCGTGGACCGGCTCGTCGTGTCCGACCACGTCGCCTTCGGCGAGAACCTCGAGGCTTACGGCCGACCGGAGATCGGCGGCGTCCAAGGCGGCAAGCAGCCCACCGGCCCGGACGGGTTGTGGCTCGAGCCGCTGACCGTTCTCACCGCGGTCGGCGCGGTGACGTCGCGCGTCCGCTTGGGCACGAACATCCTGCAGGCGGCGCTGCGCCGCCCCGCGGTGCTGGCCAAGACGGCGTCGACGCTGGATGTGTTGTCCGGCGGGCGCCTCGACCTCGGCGTCGGTGTCGGCTGGCAGCGCGAGGAGTACGAGGCGGCCGGTCTGTCGTTCGAGGGCCGCGGGCGCCTGCTCGACCAGACCCTGGAGGTGCTGCAGACGTTGTGGCGCGAGCAGCGGGCGTCCTACGACGGTGACGGACTGCGGTTCGAGAACATCCACCAGATGCCCAAGCCCGTGCAGCCGGGGGGAGTGCCGATCTGGGTCAGCGGCACGGTCAACCGCAACGTCGCGCGGCGCCTTGCCCGGTTCGGCAGCGGCTGGATTCCGTGGGGCCCCGCCGCCGCCGACCCGCGGGCGGGCATCGCGGCGATGCGCGAAGCCGTCGCCGCCGAGGGCCGGACCGCGTGGGACATCCAGGTCGTCGGCACCTTGCGGGCAGCACGCAACGACAACGGCGAACCGGACGTCAAGGCCACGCTGGAGCGGGTGCCGGACCTGGTCGAGGCGGGCGTCACCGACGTGCGCGTCACGTGGCCCATCCCCGACGACATCGACATCGCCGAAGAGAGCGTGACGGCACTCGTCCAGGGTTTCCGCGCCCTCACGCGGTGACGACGGTCAGGCGTCGGCCTCGGGCAGTTCCGGGCGGGTGATCGAGCGGGGAGCGAGACCGAGGCCGCGGACGTGCTCCGCGATCTCGCCCAGGGAGGCGACCCAGACATCCGTCGCTTCGACGGCGCTGCGGACGAGTTCCTCCAGCGCCGCGGCCCGGGCCGGTCTGCCGGAGAGGAAGGGATGGTTCGTGAGGACGAAGCAGCCGCCGGCGGCCCGCAGCGCTTCGAACTCGTCCGTCCACATCTCCAGTGCCTTGCGCGGGCTCTCGATCAAGCCGCTGCCGGACAGGTCGGGGATGTAGCAGTACTGCTCCCAGTCGTCGAGGCCCCAATGGATCGGGATCTCCACGAGAGATCCCGAGCCTTCGGGCCCGTCACCGTCGACCGCGAGTTCGTAGGGCGCATCGGCGTCCATGAGGCTGCTGTCGTAGCGGAAGCCGCGGTCGAGCAGCAGCCGCGGCGAGTGCCAGTTCAGCTCCCACATCGGGGCGCGGTAGCCGATCGGCCGCACCCCGGCCACCTCTTCGAGGGCATCGAGTCCCCGGTCGAGGATCGCCGCTTCCTCCTCTTCCGAGACGCCGACCAGGGTTTCGTGGAGGTAGCCGTGGTGGGCGATCTCGTGTCCGGCCGCGGCGATGTCGCGCACCGTGCCGGGGTGCCGGTGCGCCGTGTAACCGGGCACGAAGAACGTGGCGCGCACACCTTGCCGGTCGAGCAGGTCCAGCAGCCGGGGTACCCCGACGAGCGGGCCGTACGCCTGGTGGCTCATCACCGACATCCGGTCCGCCGCCGCGGGGCTCGCGGACAGCACCGCGGACTCGGCATCCACGTCGAACGAGAAGGACGCGGCCGCGTGCGCACCGTCGGGCCAGGCGACCGGGCCCGCCGGGACCATGCCGCCGCCGGTCACGACGCGCTCCGGGCGCACAGGGCGACGAAGTCGTAGGCGAGATTCGCCGCCGCGACCGCGGTGACCTGCGCATGGTCGTACGCCGGGGCCACTTCGACGACGTCCGCGCCGACCAGGTTCACGCCCGCCAACTCACGCACGATGCCGAGTAGTTCGCGACTCGTCATGCCGCCCGCCTCGGGTGTCCCGGTGCCCGGGGCGTGGGCCGGGTCGAGGACGTCGATGTCGACGGAGATGTAGAGCGGGTGGTCGCCGATGTGCTCGCGCAACTGCGCGGCGACGTCCGCGGAGGTGCGGGATTCGAATTCGCGGCAGTGCACGATCGTGAAGCCGAGCGCACGGTCGTCGGCGAGGTCGCCCGCGCCGTACAGCGATCCGCGAATGCCCACGTGGGCGCTGGCGCCGGGGACGAACAGGCCTTCCTCGGCCGCACGCCGGAACGGCGTCCCGTGGGTGAGGGGAGTGTCGAAGTAGGTGTCCCAGGTGTCCAGATGGGCGTCGAAGTGCAGGAGCGCGACCGGCCCGTGCACCCGATTGACCGCCTTGAGCAGGGGATAGGCGATGGTGTGGTCGCCGCCGAGCGTCACGATCCGGGCGCCGTCGCGGATCAGTTCGTGGGCGGCGTCCTCGATCTCCTTGACCGCCATGCCGATGGAGAACGGGTTGCACGGGATGTCGCCGGCGTCGACGACCTGCTGCGCGTCGAACGGGTGCACGTCCAGTTGCGGGTGGTAGGGCCGCAGCAGCCGGGACGCTTCGCGGATCGCGGACGGACCGAACCGCGCTCCGGGGCGGAACGTGACGCCCGTGTCGAACGGGACGCCGACCACGGCCACGTCGTAATCGGGGACGTCCTCGCGCCGCGGCAGTCGCGCGAACGTCGTCAGGCCGGCGAAGCGCGGGCTGGTCTGTCCGTCGACCTGGCCGACGGGGCGGCGCCAGTCGGTGCCGGGCTCGGTGGTGTCGTGGTTCATGCCCGGCATCGTGTGCTGCCTCCGTTGATCTGGATGGTCTGGCCGGCGAGCGCGCCCACACCGAAGTCGGTGAGGAGGGACACGGCCGCGGCGATCTCCTCGGGTCGGCCGATGCGTCCGAAGGGGATCTCTTCCGCGTAGCGCGCGTGCATCTCGGCGAGCGGCACTCCCGCGTCGCGGGCATCGACGTGAAGCTGAGGGGTGTCGACGACGCCGGGGGCGACGGCGTTGACGAGGATGCCTTCGGGCGCGAGTTCCCGGCCCAGGCTCTTGGTCAGCGCGATCAGGCCCGCCTTCGAGGCGGCGTATGCGGTTGCGTTGGGCCAGCCGGTCACGCCCCACTCGGAGGTGATCAGCACGATCCGGCCCCGGCCGCGGCGGCGCATGCCGGGCAGGACGGCTTGGACCAGGTCGAAGGTGCCGGTCAGGTTGGTGTCGACGACGCGCCACCAGTCGTCCGGGTCGTGCTCGGCGAGTGGCGCCATGGTCATGTAGGCCGCGTTGCCTACCAGGACGTCGATGTCGCCGTGCGCGTCGGTCAGTTCGTCGACCATGGCGCGGATCTGCTGCCGGTCGGCGACGTCCGCCGGGGCGGGAATCGCGCCGATTGCGGCCGCGGCCTCGGCCACCCGGGTGCCTTCGGGCCTGCCGCCGACCGCGACGCGCATCCCGTCGGCGGCGAGCCGGGCGGCGATGGCCGCGCCGATGCCCTGGGTGGCGCCGGTGACCAGAGCCAGCGGTGCTTCGTCGGACCGCGCGGGAGCGGTGACCGGTGCGGTGTCGGTGCGCTCGCTCATCAGATGACTGCTCCACTGTTCGGGGAGACGACTTCGCCGGTGCAGAACGACGCGTCGTCGAGGAGGAACCGGGCGACGGCCGCGACCTCGTCCGGCCGGGTCAGCCGCCGGGTGGGCAGCGTGGCCAGGTAGGCGGGCTCGCGCCACGGCGAGTCGGCGGCGAGGAGCGGGGTGTCCGTGGGCCCGGGGGCGACGGCGTTGACGCGGACGTTGTGCGCCGCGCTTTCCGCGGCGAGGCTGCGGACCAGGCCGATGATCGCCCCCTTCGCGGCGGAGTAGTGCGAGTCCGCGTCGCCGCCGCCGACCGCCAGTTCGGAGGTGACCGCGACAATCGCACCGCGGCGGCGTTCGAGCATGCCGGGCAGGACCGCGCGGGCCGTGTTGAAGAGGCCGCCGAGGTGCACGCGGAGCATGCGGTGGAACTGCTCGTGGGTCACGTCGCCGACCGGCAGGGATTCGTAGTGCCCGGCGGCGGTGACCAGGCCTTCGATCGGGCCGAGTTCGGCTTCGACGCGGGAGGCTGCCGCGGCGACCGCCGCGCGGTCGGAGACGTCGGCGGACAGGGCCAGGGCCAGGCAGTCCGGGGCTCCGGCGGTGCGGGCGTCGAGGCCCGCAACGGTCCAGCCGCGCGCGTGCAGGCTTTCGGCGACGGCGGCGCCGATGCCGCCGGTGGTCCCGGTGACGAGGACGACGCGGGGTGCCGGATCGGGGGTGGTGCTCACACGTTCTCCAGGTCGTTGCGGGTCGTGCTCCCGGATGTCGGACGGGCGGTGCCGGCCGGGCCGGGTTCGGCGGTGCCGGCCGCCGGACTGTCGGTGGTCGGCCCCTCGGGGATGTCGGCCAGCCGGCCCGCCAGGGGGCCCTTGATGCGGCCGCGCACGAAGGTGTGGATGAGGATGCCCACCACGGCGAGCATCGCCGAGGTCAGCACCATGCTCCAGCGCATGTACCACGTGTCGCCCGCGCTCGACCGCGGCCAGGCGATGTTCACCGTCTGCAAGACGCACCACACCGCGGCGGCGTAGGTGACCGGCGCGCCCCAGCGGCCGAGGCTGAACACACCGGGCTGCCAGCGTCCGCGCAGCCGGGCCAAGGCGACGCCGAGCACCGGGATACCGAAGGCGATCTGGAAGCCCATGCTGGTGAAGTTCACGAGGATGCCGTAGAAGTCCGACCCCGACATGAGCAGCAGGAGCGCGGCGACGACGCCGGTGACGGCGATGGCGTTGACCGGCAGGCGCTCGCGCCCGGCGAGCTTGCCGAGGAACGTGGGGGCGGGGAGCGCGTGGTCGCGCGCCGATCCCCAGATGCACCGGGACACGGCCGCCTGGACGGCCAGGAAGCTGGACAGGAAGCCGATCACGAACATCACCAGCAGCGGTTTGCCGACGGCGTTGCCGAGTTGGGAGGTCAGCGTCAGCGTCACCGGGTCCCCGGGCTGGTCCGCCATCATCGTGTCGAGGTCCGGGATCGCCAGGATGAGCGAGGCGCTGGAGAACATCACGATCGCGGCCACGCACACCAGCGACCAGATGATGGCGCGCGGGACGTTGCGCTCCGGCTTGTCGACTTCCTCGGCGATCGATCCGGCGGCCTCGAAGCCGACGAAGGACCAGCCCACGTAGGCCATGGCGGCCAGCGCCGGCCCGGTCAGCCAGGTCCCGGCGCCGGCGGTGCCGAAACCGTCGAACAGCACGCTCAGCGAGTTCTCCCGGTGGAAGATCAGCAGGACCAGGCTGAGCCCGACCGACGCGACGATCTCGCAGATGATGCTGGCGACCACCATGACCTTGAGGACCGACCGGCCCACCATGTTGGTGATGCTGCCCGCCACCAGGATGAGCAGGGCGACACCGATCGTGGTGTTCCGGCTCGGATCGGTGACGCCGCAGGCCTGGAGCAGGAAGCCCGACGCCCCGTACGACAAGGTGGCGAGCGCGATGGTCAGGCCCCAGATGTAGGCCCACATCGCGGCCCATCCCCAGGTGGTGCCCTGGACGTGCCGGGCCCATTGGTACACGCTGCCCGCGAACGGCCACTTCGACGACAGCTCGCCGAACACCAGAGCGACCAGGAGCTGCCCGACGAGGACGACGGGGAAGGCCCACCAGAACGCGGGCCCGGCCGCGAACAGCCCGAGGGCGAAGATCGCGTACAGCGCCACGATCGGCGATACGTCGGCGAACGCCAGCGAGAAGGCCGAGCGCAAGGAGAAGCTGCGGTTGAGCCGGTGCTCGGGAGCGGAGCCCGCGGGTTTCGCGGTTCCGTGGCGGGCGGACGGATCGTGTCCCATGCGTCGGCCCTCCTTTCGTGGCGGCAAGGGGTGTGTGGGGTGTGCCGCGCTTGGGGCGCTGGTTCCGCAGACCGCCGGACTTGTCGGCCGGCAGGTCCGCGGCTGGGCGCCGCGCGGCCTTGTGGAGAGAGCCTGGTCCGTCCCCGAGGCCCCGTCCATGTGTCGATCACGCAAAGCAACCGTTGCGCTTTATTCGATCGTCTATAAGATTTTCGCCACCAGAGGGCCATTATCCGGACATAGATGCGCCCCTCGTCAGTCGCGGCCCGCCCGTCCGAGGAGGCCGCGGCGCTTCACCGGAGGAGGGCGACATGCGCGCGACGGTCGCCGGTCTGCTGGAGACGCCGCACTTGCAGTTGCGCCTGCTCGCGGGCGCCTCCGGAACCGACCGCGTGGTCGGCTGGGCGCACGCCTCGGACCTGGAGACGCCCTGGGAGTTCCTGGCCGGCGGAGAGCTGCTGATGCGCAACGGCCGCACGCTTCCCCGTTCGGCGCCGCGGCAGCGGGCTTTCCTGCAAGCACTGGCCGACGCGGGCGCGGCCGGATGCGTGATCGGGGAAGACCCGGACACCCCGCGGCTTCACCCGCAGGCCGCGGAAGCCGCGGATTCGCTGCGGTTCCCCGTGCTCGCCGTCCCCTATTCCGTGGGCTTCGTGGCGATCGCCGTCGCCGTCGTCGACGCGAACGCGGGACACGACACCATGCGCCTCGCCCGGATCGAACGCATCTACCGCGCGGCCCGCGAAGTGATGGCCGGGCGCTCGACCGACCCGATGACGGCACGGCTGCGCCGCGAGCTCGACTGCGGCCTGATGCTGGTCGACGCCGCGACGGGGCGGCCGGTCGGCGACTACCCGGACGATCTCGCGGCGGTCACCGGCTCGGCGGTGCGGGCCGCGGTCGCCGCCTACCCTTCGGGCCTCCCCGCGGTCCTGCACGGCCGCTTCCCGGACGGCCGCGACCTGCTGGTGGTCGACGTCCCCGCCGAGGAGCCGACCGTGCTGGCGGTGTTCGACGTCCGCGGCGAGCCTCCGGACGCGGTGCTCCTCCAACACCTCGCAACGGCGGCCGCGGTCGACGTCGCCCGCGAAGCCATGCTCCTCGAGCACCGCCGTCGGCTGGGCGCCGAGCTGCTCGCCCACCTGTTCCAGGGCCGCATCGACGACGCGGCGGGCGACCTCCACGACCTGCCGCCCGGCGACGCGGTACTCCTCGCGGTCCGCGGCGCCCGAACCGAGGACTGGGGGAGCCTGCACGTCGCCTTGGCCCGCCGTCGCCTGCCCGCGCTGCTCCTCTCCCGCAACGATGTCGGCTTGGCGCTGCTGCCCGACACCCCGGAAGCGGTCGCCGTGGTCCGCGACCGCCTCGACGCCGGCACGGACGGCAACGTCACCATCGGCCTGAGCCGTCCGCTCGGCACCGCGGAACGCACGCCCGCCGCTCGGCGCGAGGCGTTGTGGGCCCTCGGCTTGGCCGCGGGCCGCCCGGCCCGCACCGCGCGCTACGGCGACGCGTCCGCCCGGTCGATGCTGCACGGACCCGACGAGGCCCAGGCCCTCGTCGACCGGGTGATCGGCCCGGTCATCGCGTACGACCGCGAGCACGGCACCGAACTGGTCCGAACCCTGTCCGTGTACCTGCGGCAGCGCCGGTCCTGGCAGCGCACGTCCGACGCGCTGAACGTGCACAAGCAGACCGTCGTCTACCGCATGCAGCGCGTGGAACAACTCACCGGCCTCACCCTCGCCGAGACCGCACACCTGGCCGAACTGTGGACGGCCGTCCAGGCGTACGACATCCTCCGCGAGATCGGCCCGCAAGACTGAGAGCCGGCCGCCGACCTCGGCGCCGGGGCGCGGCGGGCGCGGGGTGTGCGAGGGAAGGGCGCCGTTCGCTGCCGACCAGGCAGCTGGGACGATCTGGCCGTGCGATTCTCACGTCATCATGCGAGCTATGAACTGCGGGTCCACTGGACGTGGACAAACGGCGTCATGGCTCTCGCCGGTGTCGGACTGCTCTGCGGCGCCGGGTGGGGTGTTTTCGCGGCGGAAGCGCTGGAGAGCTGGCAGGGCATCGGCGCGGTCGCCCTGGCAGCCGCCCTGGGAGTGCTCTTCGCCTTCGCAGGCACCGCGGCGTTCCACGGGCCGGCCACGCGTCTGCGTGTCGATGCCTCGGGCGTGGGGTTCACCCGAGGACGTTGGCGCACCCGAACGCACCACGACGTGATCGCGTGGGAAGACGTCGAAGCCTTCGTCACCTGGCAAGGCAAGAGCACCTACTGGATCGGCGTTGCGGCTTCCGAAGCCCACCGCCAACGCAAGGGTCTGGGCCGGAGGCGATTCGACCGTTGGCTCGACAAGACAATCGGCCTCCCCGTCTCCGGGACGGTCACCGGCTGGACCGGGCCCGCACACGAGCTGCAAGCCCTGCACGACACCGTTGCCTCCCTTGCCCCGCACGTCCCCTGCTTCGACCCGACCGACGACACGCACCGGCGGCGGCTGCGCCCGGAGTTGGCGTGACGATCGCGGAAATGGCGTTGATGTAGACGGCGGCTCGATGCGACTCGGCGGGCGCCCGCCCCGGTATTGACGGCTAAGGGCATTAGCTTTACGCTCGACACCATTAAGCTAATGACTTTAGCCAAACAGCTTATGGAGTGAGCCGTGGCGATCGCTCCGCCCGCCGCGCCCACACATACCCAGAGGAGTTCCTCATGACCGCCATTGCCGCCCCGCGTCCGGCCGCCGTCTCCTTCCGCCACCGCGGCGCCGCCGGAGGCTACCTGCACGCCGGGGCGTGGGCCGCAGGGCTTTCGATCGGCTGGGGCGTCCTGCCCGAAGCCGGAGACAGCACCTCCGACATCGCCGCGAAGTACGCGGCACACCAGGGCACGGCCATCGCCCAATCCGTCCTGGTGCACGGCCTGGCCGCCGTGGCCGTCGCGCTGGTCGCCGCCGCGCTGGTCGGCGCCGGACGCCGCCTGGCGGGCTACGCGGCCTTCGCCGCGTCCGGGCTGGCTCTGGGGCAACTGGTCCTCGAACAAGTCGCCGTCCACAGCTCGGCCGACACCACGACCGCGGCCTTGTTCAACGCCGCACAGCACGTCGACGGCGTCAAGATGCTGCTCTTCGCCGCGGCGGCCGTCGCCGTCGGCCGGGCCGCGACCGGGCGCTGGGCAGGGCTGTTGAGCTACACGACCGCGGCCGCCATCGCCGTCTCCGGGGTGGGCTATCTCGCCGGTGCCGCGCCCCTTCGCGCCGCCGCGATGTTGTCCCTTCCGCTGCTCCTGGTGTGGATGATCGCGGCGGGACGCGGCACCGGGCGGGACGCCTGACGAAGCCCGGACCGCCGTACGGCGGCTCTGGCCTGATCACCGCCTGGTCTCTCTGCTGACGCCGGGCCGATGGCCGTGGTCCGCATGCGCATTACTCCACGTGCGGAGACGAGTGCGGTCTACGCTTTCCAAGCGTCGGCGAGCGTGGGGGGGCGACATGCAGCGTGTTCTGAACGGGCGGTACGAGCTGCTGGAGGAAGTGGCTCGCGGCGGCATGGGTGCGATCTGGCGGGCCGCCGACCGGCTCATCGAACGAGAAGTCGCCGTGAAGCTGATTCCGCTGTCCGCGGATGATGCGGACGTACGGCTGCTGGTGGCCGAAGCGCGTGCGGTGGGCGCGGTGTCGAGCCCCTACGTGGCGGCCGTCTTCGATTGCGGACGCGATGCGTACGACGGGTACGTGGTGATGGAGCTGGTGCGCGGACGATCGCTGGAGCAGCTGCTCACGGAGGAGCAACTTCCGGATCTGCGCCGTGTGCTGATGTGGACCGACCAGATCTGCGCCGGGTTGGAGGCGGCGCACGCCTGCGGCGTGGTCCATCGGGACATCAAGCCCGCGAACGTGATGATCACCCCCGACGACCAGGTCAAGATCGTCGATTTCGGCATTGCCCGCAACGTCGGCCAAGTCCATACCCGCGGGGCCGCGCTCGTCGACACCGACGGATCCGGCCCGGCGTTCGGCACGCCTTCGTACATCGCGCCCGAACAGATCAACTCCGAACCCGCCGATGCGCGGACGGACTTGTACTCCCTGGGCTGCCTGTTGTTCCAGTTGCTGACCGGGGACACCCCCTTCGGTCGCGGCAGCCTCGTCGAGCTGATCATGCGCCATGTCCGCACACCGCCGCCCACCCTCGCGCAGCGCGGGCGGGCGTTGCCGCAAGAGTGGGAGGACTTGGTCGCGGACCTGCTGGCGAAGGACCGTCGGTACCGCCCCGCCGACGCCGACGAAGTACGTCGCCGGCTCACACGTATTGCGACCGGAATAAACGACGTTGCCCCCGCGGAGGTGCTCACACAGCCGGTTCCGTTACCGGCACCGACGCTCCACGAGGCGACCCTGGCGCGACGGGCGGGCCTAGCGGAAGCCATCCCTTGGTTCCGGTGGGTGGACAACGAGTCATCGCCAACCGGTGAGGACCACCGCGGGGCGTGCTGCGACCCTCTGCGGCCCCTCGGCTATCTCGCC
The DNA here is from genome assembly GCF_049534875.1 of Uniformispora flossi. Lineage (NCBI taxonomy): Bacteria > Bacillati > Actinomycetota > Actinomycetes > Kitasatosporales > Streptomycetaceae > Uniformispora > Uniformispora flossi. The sequence goes on along the minus strand of NZ_JBMULZ010000013.1, from coordinate 51,896 downwards.
TATCCCGCATTCAACAGGACGATCGGCGACCGATCGTGGATCGTGGGGCGTGCACCGGACGGATCCAAATTCGTCGCGGTCGGTCGGGGACTGTTGGCTCACCCGCGCAGACAGCCGTCCGGGCCGGTCATCGATGCCATCGCTACTGCCGCGATCACCGCCGCGATGCGATGGAACGGCCTGGCCGAGCACTGTCTCGCGCTGCAGCCAGTCCGAGGAGTGGCCGCAGCCAGATACGCCTCGGCAGGCTCGGGTCTGTCCTGCCTTTGGTCGGTCCACGAGCTCCCCGAGGGCGGGGTGGCCGACGCCGAGTGGCCCTGGCTGTTGGGGCGACCCTTCCATCACCACCATCTGTACACGCCTCCACGTGTCCCGGCGCGGTCGGTCGCCAGTGGCATACGTATGGCACTGAGCCTGCTGAACGCTGTCGCCGCGGTCAACGGCGCCGGGTTGCCCGGCATCGCGGCCACGCCCACGACGATCCTGCCGGGTCCCGAACGCGACGAGTTCCGGCTTCTGGGGCTGCCCGTGGCAGTCGAGGACCTGCCCCGCGAGGCGTTCGACGATGTCGACCGCACCATTCACCCGCTGATGGGGTGCTGGGGCAGAGGCGAGGACATCCTGCGCGGGCCCAATCCCACGGTCCCGAACGACAGGCGCGTGTGGGACTTCATCGCCCGGGAGACCGACAACACTCTGCTTCTGCACCAGGTGGGTGCGCTCCTGTACCTGTGGCTCGAGGCGCCCACGGTCGCGGAGTTGCCTCGGAAAGGGATCGACGGCCGGTCGCTCGGGTGGCGTCCGAAGCGCCTGACGCACGGACCGGCCGCACTGTCGAACCTGATCGCCGCACTGACCCACCCCGACCCGCACAACCGGCCCACGCCCGAAGAGGCGCGGACGGCTCTCCGGCAAATGCAGTGACCAGCACGGCATGTCAGAGGGAACATGGCGGAGTTGCGCAAGGTGATCCGCGCGACCGACTGAGATGCCACCCATCCGGACGGCGGCTTCAGCGCGCAGATGATGACGGTGGGGTGGGTTCGAACCCGTGCAGATACACCGCGATGTCGGAAACAGGCCTCTCCGTGGGGGCGTTCGTCGCTGCCTCGGCCGTGACGCGGGGGGAGGTCAACCGTTCGGAGCGCGGCTGTGGCACAAGAGCGAACGGGATGTCGTCCTGGAGAGGGCCGTCCAGGGGCCGATCGTGCCACCGGACGCTGTATCCGGGCGCGACGAGGTGGACCTGGGTCAAGTCGGGGCAGCGCGCGAGCGGCCGCAGGTCCATCGCTTGGGGAGTGGGTACGGTGACGACCGCGCCCTTGAGGCCGCTGACCTGGCACAGTCGGTCCAGTAGATCGCGGTCGCCGTCCAGTTCGACCCACGGGAGGCAGGGGAGCACTGCCGCGGCGGCCAGTCGGCGCGGGGACGTGATGGCCACCCCGGTCCGCGGAGGGATGCGGCTGAGAACGGATCGCGCATACCCGACGTCGTCGAACGCGTCCCACGCGGCGTAGAAGGCTCGGGAGAGCCGGGGATGCGGAAGGCCGTCCCTCGCCGCCGCCGCGGCGTACCGGGCGAGCACGGCCATCGCGGACTCGCCGCCGATCTCCGCCAGCAGACGGATGAGGTGCACCGACCCGGGGCCGGCCTCCGAGGGCGCATCGAGGCATTCGGGAAGCAACCCGAGCAGGGGCTGTCCGATCTTGGCGAGCGCGACAGCCTCCTCGGGCGACGTCGGCGGCAGCAACTGCGCGGCGATCCGGGCGACTTCGATACGCAGAGCAGGATCGACGTCCGGTACTTCACCGACTGCTTCGGCTGCGAGCAGGACGAGGTCGGCCCGTACCGATGTCCCCTGCGTAGCGCGGGCCAGGAGTCCGTGGACGAGTCGGTTGCGGTCGTGCTCGAGAGCGAGTCTGACCGCCATGACGAACATCTCGTGCCACTGGTCGTCTTCGCCTGCCCGATTGACGATCTGCCCGAGATCGCGGTGGGCGAGCGCCTGCTTCGCCGCCAGGAACCTCTGGAAGGTCGGATGGACGAAATCGACGCGGCCGATTCCGGGTTCGCACAGGATTCCGGAGCGCAGGAGCAGCATCCGCACCAGGTCGTCCGGGTCCGCCGTCCCGCCGAACGGGCGCGCATAGTGGGCGACGCGTTCCACGGCTTCCTCGAACGTGACTTCCGCATAGCCGTTGCGGGTCATCCAGTAGGCAAGCTCGCCGAGCAGGGCCTTGCGCTGTGCTTCACCGAGTCGGACCTCGGCGGACGCGGGGACACCGCGAACCTCGTCACGGCTTGCGAGAAGCATGGCGATGGCGTCGTCGTACAGGCGGATCCGGTCGTTGGGGAGCGTGAGACGCTGCTCGTGGTGCAAGGTGCAGATCAGCGCGCACAGCAGGGGGTTCGCGGCGAGTCTCCGCAAGTCCCGGTCCAGCAGGAGCCGGTTCAGCAGATCGTGTCGCCGGTTGGCGAGATCGACGGCCCGGTCCGGTTGTTCCTTCGCCACGGCACGGTGCCAGTGGGCGATGAACGCGCGTTGGTCGGCCGGACCCATCGGTTGAAGCGCCGCTTCGGGCAATCCGGCGTGCCCGTGCCGGCCCCCGGACAGCGCGGCGGGGCGAGACGCGACGATCATCCGGACACGGGGGTACTCGCCGAGCAACTCCGGCAGCCACACGCCCCAGAAGACATCGCGCTCGGCAGCCGTCAGCTCGTCGACACCGTCGACCAACAGGACGGCACGGCCTTGGTCCATCAGCCCGCGGATCCAACCCGGCGGCAGTTCGGCGCGGAGCAGCGTCCCGATCTGGTCGAGGAACCGTTCGGGTTCGGGGCCGTTCGTCTCGAAGAAGAAGTGCCGAAGGACGAGGAAGAACGGGACTGCTCCTTCCCAATCCGCCAGGGCTTCCGGAAAGCCGTCCCGCGCGGCCCACAGGGCGACTCGCCGCAGCAGCGTGGTCTTGCCGGATCCCGCTTCGCCGGTGACCAGCATGCGGCGTTGGCCGCAGAGCAGATCCTCGATGCGCAGGGGACGGTCCGAGTCGGGCAGGATCCGGCCTCGGCTGTGCGCTTGGAGGCTCATGTACGCGCTGCCGATCGAGTAACGGAAGTCCCGGTCGCGCAGCCTGACCCCGAACAGCTCCAGCTTGTCCAGACGCTTGGCCACCGCGGAGCAGTACCGCGCTTCGAAAACAGCAAGCGCTTCGTCGCCCGGCGCCGAGACGTGCCGCTCGATGCGTTCCAGGCGGGAGAGCTGCTCGATCTCGATGCGTTCCGGGAACTTCGGGTGCTTCGCCACGAATGCGACGACATGGATGCACACGAGGACGGAAAGCTGTTCGTACGCGCCGCGGCCGGCGAGCGTCAGTTCACGGTGGGCCGGCAGTTCGGGAGCCGTCGCTCGGAGCCAGGCGGCCAGGCGTTCGGGATCCATGGCGTACCGGAGGGGCAGCCGGGAGTCGACGACGCCTATGTGGTCGAACGCGGCTTTGACGCAGTCGGCCGCGGCGGCCCATTCGTGGTCCGCAAGGCCGCGGAACTCGGTCGCGCGGAGTTCCTTGGCTTCGCGGGCGACCTTGTCCACGAGCCTGCCGAACGCCGTGCGGTCGATCTCTTCCTGGTTGAGACGGTGCCGCTGATGGAGTGCGGTCGCCGCGCGCTGCACCACCAGGGCGGCCAGGCGCACGCTTGCCGGATCGGCCATGGGCGTTCCCCCGAGGTCGCTTGCCGTCCGTCTCAGCATAGGCAGGAGCGGACGCTGCCGTGGCCTCGACGGACTGCTCGCGGCGGTCACTTCGGCCCGGGCGGCGGGCGGAGCCCGGCGACGGCCCGCACACGGTGCCGCGGCCGGGCCCCCGGTCTCAAGGGGCGGGCTCCCGGGGGCCGTCGCGTGGGGGCGCTCGTCAAGACCGGTCTGGGGCCGCACGGGTCAGGTCACGGAGTTCGGCGGCTTGGGCCAGGGCCGTTGCGGCGTTCTCGCGGTCGGTGGGGGAGAGCGCCAGGCGGTCGAGTTCGTCCAGCCGGGCGTGGGCTTGTGCGGGATCGTCCAGGCGCAGGTGGAGTTCGGCGAGGAAGGCCAGGGCCTCGACACGGTCTGCCGGTGTCGCGGTCGGGTCCGAGCGGTCGAGCGCGCCGGAGAGGGACTTCGCCGCCTGTGCGACATCACCGCGGGAGTCCGCGGTGACCACGGCGTTGGCGTGGGCGGCGGCGAGCCTACTGGCGGTAGCCGGTGCGGACTCCGCCTCGGCGCTCGCGTCGGAATCTGTGTCCTGGGGCACGTCGGGCTCGGCGCGGACCACGCGGATCCAGTTCCCGGACGGGTCGATCAGGCTGAAGCCGCTCAGTCCGCCGTAGTTCTTCCGGCGCCTGGGGCGCGTGATGCGGGGGAATCCGGCGAGTGGGAGCCGGCCGTACTTCGTGCGCAGGCCCGCGGCGAACGCCTCGAAGAGCGGCTCGGTGTCCGGGACGGCGAGCAGGCACGAGCCGTAGGAGTCCTCGGCGCGGAAGCCGGCGATGCCGTTGTAGTGGAGTTCGACACTGCCGCGCCGCAAGGCGACGTAGGGGTTCGGCCGGGTCTGCCGGTAGGTGACCGCGAACCCGAGGGCGGTGTGGAAGTCGGTGATCTCGTCGATCGAGGCGCAGGGCAGGATGGGAATCACTCGTGCGTCGGCCATGATCTTGATCCAACCACCGTGCGAAGCATCCTCGCGGCGCGCGACGAGGACCGTGGTGCAACCGCGACGGCGACAGGTCCGACATCGTCTGCTCAGGGATGGTCGCGGAGCAGCTCGCGGGCCGCGCGGGCACCGGAGGCCAGGGCGCCTTGGACGGAGCCCGTGGCGCGGTGGTCCCCGCACAGGTAGCGGCCGGGCGCGATACGGGTGGTGCGCGACAGGGGGAGTCCGGCAGGCATGGCCGGCAGCGCGTCCGCGATGGTGGCGGTGTCGACGAGTTCCCAACCGGCGGTGTCCGCCTGGTAGATGTCCGCCAGCGCGGCCCGCACGCGGGTGTGCGCTCCGGGCGGGTCGCCGCCGAGCACGGAGGCCTGCACCAGGTGTGCGCCGGGCGGGGCGTAGGTCGGGGCGATGGTGCTGAGCACGCAGGTGTTCTGGAGCCGCATGCGGGTGTCGGTGATCAGCATCGGCTCGTCGAGGGGCTTGTCCGGTGCGGCGAACTGGTAGGTCGTCACGGTGCGGTACGCCGGAAGTTCCGCGTCCGGTACCAGACGGGCGGCAGCCGCCGGTCCGGTCGCGACGACGACCGCGCGGGCGCCCAGTTCGGTGCCGTCCGCGAGCAGCACGCCCTGCGGGGTCAGGGCCTGGACGGGGGCGTCGGTGGTCACCGTGCCGTCCGGCAGCCCGGCGGCCAGCCGGCGGGGGATCGCACCGATCCCGTCGGCGGGAAGGCACAGGCTGCCGCGCAGCATGCTGCGCCACACCAGGTGGAAAACCCGCGCCGAGGTGTCCAGGCCGTCCTCGAGGAACACCCCGGACAGGAAAGGCCGGAAGAACCGCGCGACGAAGTCCTCGGTGAACCCCCAGCCCGCCAGCGCTCGGGCGGCCGTGGTGTCCCGGGCGGCCGAGGGAAGGGCCTTGAGCGCGCGTGCCGGCGGCAGGACGGTCCACGCGGACAGCGCGGCCAGCGCGGCCATGTCACGGGGACCGACCCCGCCGCGCACCGCGGCCACGGCATCGTGCCATCGGCGGGTGGGGTCCGCGACCCGGAGCGGACCGCCCGGTCCGTGCGCGAGCACGCCCGGGTAGAACGGCCGCAACCGCAGCGCGCGCAGGTCCAGACGCCGACGGACCTGCGGATAGGAGGTGTTGAACACCTGGAATCCGCGGTCCAGGACGAATCCGTCGCGGCGTTGCGACCGCATGCGGCCGCCCACCGTCCCGGACGCCTCCAGGACGCGCACGCTCCGGCCCGCCGCGACCAGGTCCGCGGCGCACGCCAGCCCCGCCATGCCCGCGCCGACCACGACGGCGTCCACGCCCGGCTGCATCTTCGGTGCCATCGCCCGTCCTTCTCCCCATTGCTCGCCATTGCCGGCCTCGGTGGGTCCGCCGCCCACTTCCCGGGCGGTGTGGTCACGCCACGGCGTCCAAGGCTTCGTTCATGAACGGACGGATGACGCAGACGCATGGGTCGCGGCCCGGAACGGCGGGCGCCGTGAGCCGCGCACGCGCTCCGACGGCGATGGTCCGGGCGCCGAACACCGCCGAGGGGCGGGTGTTCGTGCGTGCGTCCGTGCGTTCCACCCCGCTCCGTGTCGGTACACGGACACACTCCGGCATGTGCGGGCGCGCCGACGGGTGTCGGCGCGGGAACCTCGACAAGTTCACCCGGCCGGGCGACCACCGGGCGACTCCGTGTTCCGCCCGGCCCACGGCCGCGTTGCGTCGGACTCGGCGCCTGCGTCACCAGGCGACGAGGTGGGACAGTCCGGCGCCGACGGCGTTCGTGGCCGTGCCGATCCAGCGTCCGGCGAGGACGAGGCCCGCGGACCAGGCGACGGCTCCCGGAGCTGCCCAACGAACGAAGTGCGGGTAGCTGGTGGGGCCGAGGCCGACGAGCCGGGGGACGAGCGTCCTCGGCCCGGTGAACCAGCGGGCCGCCGGCACGACCGACGCGGACGGCGTGCGGGACAGGGCGCCGGGCATGCGGTGTACGGCACGGGCCATACGACCGGGCACCCCGTTGCCGGTACGGGCGGCCCGGCGCCCTGCCGCGAAGCCGAGGCTGTCGGCGCACAGCCCGGCCAGGGCGGCGCAGAGAACAGCGCATGCCGGCGGGACGGCACCGGATGCGGTGAGGTGTCCGAGGGCCAGCACGGTGGCGGTGCCGGGGACGAACATGCCCGCGAGGCTGACGCCTTCGGCGGCCAGGACGAGTGAGACGAGGGCGTAGGCGAGGGGTGACGGCAACGCGTCCAGCCGCGTCGCGGGGTTCACCGGGCCGTCCGGCGGACGGGTTCGGCGGTCAGGTGGTGTACCCAGGCGGGTGGGATGTTGCCGGTCACCAGGGTGCGTTCGATGCCGTACTGGGCGACGAATCCGCGGACGATGTGCCGGGTGAGTGCCAGCCGACGACGTCGGGCGGGGCCGGACACGGCGGCATGCAGCGTCGGGAGGCCCGCATAGGCGAAGAAGGACAGGTGCCCGCGCGGGCGCAGTGCGGCGAACAATTGCTCCAGGATCGCTTCGGCCGTGTCCGGGGCGGTGCCGGCGAAGGGCAGGCCGCAGATGACGACGTCGTAGCGGGCTTCGCCGATGTCGAGGTCTTCGACGCGACCGGTGAGGACACGTGTCTGCGCCCCCAGACGGGCCAGGGGTGCGGCCGCCGCGGGAGTGACGGCCGCGGAGGAGCCGGCTGTCGGCCTGTCGGCGAGGGACGTGCGGTCCCCGAGGTGGTGCACGAGCAGGTCCGCGAAGCGCGGGTTCGCATCCACGAGGTCGAGCCGGTCGGTGCCGGTCATGGCGGCGGCGATGTGGCGGGTCACCGATCCCGTCCCCGGGCCGACCTCGAGGATGGTCCGCGCCGTGCCCGGGGCGGCACCGCACACGGCCCGCGTGAGTTCGTGGGCCAGGGCGCGGGCCGTCATCGAGAGCGCGGTCGTCGGCACGGTCCTCGGCGACGTCCTGCTCGCCGCCATGCGCCGACTCGCCCAGGAGCAGATGTCCGCTGCCGCCTTCCGCCCTCCGGGCCCGGCGTCGGCGCACCCGGAGTAGCGGCATAGAGCGACACCCGCAGAGCGGCGGCGCCGAGGACGGCGGGTGTCTGCCTCCGGGGGCGCCGCCCGGACCGTGGCCCTGTCCGCCGTGGTCCCCGGCGGACCTAGGATGGCGGGGTGACGGCGAGGACCAGTGACATCGAGAAGGCCGCGGGCGTGCTCCGGGCCGGCGGTCTGGTGGCGTTCCCGACCGAGACGGTCTACGGACTGGGTGCGAACGCCGAAGACCCCGCCGCGGTCGCGCGGATCTACCAGGCCAAGGGGCGCCCGCCCTCGCACCCGCTGATCGTCCACCTCGGCGGCGCGGAGCAGCTGGGCGACTGGGTCGACGGGGTGCCCGAGACGGCGCGGCTGCTGGCCGAGCGCTTCTGGCCGGGGCCGCTCACCCTGGTCCTGCGGCGCGGCGGCCGCGTTTCCCCGGCGGCGACCGGCGGACTGGACACGGTGGCCGTGCGCGTGCCGGACCACCCTGTCGCACGCGCACTGCTGGCGGAGTTCGGCGGCGGCGTGGCGGCCCCGTCCGCGAACCGCTTCGGTTCGATCAGCCCCACCGCCGCCGACCACGTCCGAACCGAACTCGGCGATGCCGTCGACTTCGTGCTGGACGGCGGCCCGTGCGAGGTGGGCGTGGAGTCGACCATCGTCGACGCCACCGGCGACGTTCCCGCCGTGCTGCGGCCCGGCGGGGTCGCGCGCGAGGACCTCGAAGCGGTGCTGGACCGCCCGCTTGCCGTGCACGCCACCAGCAGCGTGCGCGTGCCCGGGCAGCATCCGTCCCACTACGCGCCGCGTGCCCGGCTCGTCCTCGTCGAGCCGGAGAAGGTCGTCGTCGAAGCCGAACTCGCGCGGGAGCTGGGGCATCGGGTAGGCGTCCTCCTCCCGCCGGCCTTCGCCGACACCCCGGTCAACGCGCACGCGGTCGTCCCGGTCCCCGACTCGGTGCAGTCCTACGCACAGGGCCTGTACGGCTATCTCCGCGAACTCGACCGGCAAGGCTGCGACCTCATCGTCGCCTCGCTGCCGGACGAGGACGGCCTCGGGCTCGCCATCGCCAACCGCCTCGGCCGTGCCGCCGGACCACGGCCTGCTTGAGCACGGGCGGGTGCCCGCGATGCTGCCCGCGCGGCTGGTGACCATGGGTTTGGGGAAGGCTACGCTCACCCTCCCATGGGGATAGCGAATGTTCGAAGCGCCGTGACGGCGCTGGCTGTGCTGTGTCTCTGCGGGATGACCTCCGCGTGCGGTACCACCACGGACCCGGGGCCGACCGCTGAGCAGAAGAAGTGGGCCGACACCCTGAGGGCGACGCTCGACGCCAAGCCGAGTGACTGTGTTGCGGTCGGCCCGTCCTGTTCCGGCTTCATCACCGCGCTCGACCAGCAGATGACGGCGCTCGACAGCGTCGTCCAGTCGTGGGACGCCCCCGACCGCTTCCCGTACGTGCGTGCGGATGCGGCGACCACGCATGAGAAAGCCAAGGACTTCCACGACCAGGGCTGCGTGAGGATGCCCATGACCGATAGGAAGTCCTCCGACTGTGCCTTCGATCTGAGCGACGCGATGAAAGCGGTGAGCGATACGAAGGATCGCTTGACCACCCAGGGCCGGGCTTAGAGACGGGGCCGGGCTTAGAGACGCGACTCCCGCGCGCAACTGCGGCTGTTCTCGGACCACGACGGTGCGGAGACGCATGTCCGGCCGGGGGCTTCGCCGGATTCGGTCAGCGCACGGCGTCGTTGGTGCGGGCGGTCCAGATCGCCAGGGCGGCGATCAGGGCGCAGGCGCCACCGAGCCACAGCACGCTCTGCAGCGTCAGCGTGTCGACGATGATGCCGCCGGCCAGCGCTCCACAGCCGATGGACAGGTTGAACACCGCCACCCACAGCGCGGACGCGGCTTCCACGGCCTGCGGAGCGGCCTTGAGCATCCACGTCTGGAGCCCCACGGACACACCGCCGAAGGCCAGACCCCAGACGATCAGCAGGATGGCCCCGCCGACTGCGGTCCTGCCCAGAAGCAGGAAGAGGGGCATCGCGGCCGTCATGGCCGCGGCGATGGTCAGGACGCTGCGGTGCACGTGGCGAGAGAGCGCCGCACCGGCGACGAAGTTGCCGATCATGCCGGCCGCACCGAACCCGAACAGCAGCGGACCGACATAGCGCTCGTCGATCCCCGACAGCTTCTGCAGCGCCGGGCTCACGAACGTGTAGGCGGCGAAGTGCCCGAACACGAGCAGCGCGGTGGCGATGATGCCGACGCGTACGCCCGGGTTGCGGAGTTGCTCCATCAGCAGCTTGGGCCGGACGGCCTGGGAAGCGACCAGCTTCGGCAGTACCGCGAGCAGGGCGACCAGGGTCACGAGAGCCAAGGCGCTGAGCGACGAGAAGGCGATGCGCCACCCGGTCAGGTCGCCGACCAGGGTGCCCAGCGGGACACCGAAGACGTTCGCGGCGCCGACGCCGCCGAAGATGACCGCGGTGGCGCGGGGCACGTCCGGGGGCGCGACGAGCCGGACCGCCAGGCCGGCGGCGACCGCCCAGAAGCCTCCGACCGCTATGCCGACCAGCACCCGGGAGGCCACCAGTACCGCGAAGTTCGGTGCCAGGGCGGAGCCGAGGTTCGCGACGGTCATCAGGGCCATCAGCCCGAGCAGCAGGACGCGGCGGTCCAGCGACCCGACGAGCATCGGGACCAGCGGTGCCGCGAACCCGGCGACGATGCTGGGCACCGTCACCATCAACGCTGCCGTCCCCTCGGAGACCGACAACGCGGACCCCACGGAGGTCAGCAGGCCGATCGGCAGTTGCTCGGCGGTCACCAGCAGGAAGGTGCCCAGCGCCACCGCGGAGACCGCCGTCCAGCGGCTCTTCGCTGGGGTTTCTGGTTGCCGTGTCCGGGTGGGGGTCTGCTCTGCGGTCGTCAACGGGTCCTCCTCCATAATTCGGGAGCGATCGCTCCCGAATGGGGAGGTTAGTATGGGAGCGAACGCTCCACAAGTTGGTTAAGGTGAATCCATGGCACGCCCCAGGCAGTTCGACGAGGAGAACGCGGTCGATTCGGCAACCGAGCTGTTCTGGCGGCGCGGCTACCACGCCACCTCGGTGCGCGACCTGGGCGACGAGCTGAAGCTCACGCCCAGCAGCCTGTACCGGACGTTCACCGACAAGCACACGCTGTTCCTTCGCGCGCTCGACCACTACCGGGCCACCGAGTCCGTCGAGGCACGCCGGCGACTGAACGCAACGGACCGCCCGGTCCAGGACGTGCTGCGGGAATGGATGCGGTGGCTGGTCACCTGCCAGGCCGACGGCGAGCCCGGCCGCGGCTGCTTCGTGGTCAACACCGCGACCGAACTGGGCACCACCGACGATCAGGTCCAGCAGCGGACCGAGGCCGCATTCGAGGTCACACGCCAGGCCTTGCGCTCGGTCCTGGCCGAGGGGCGCGATCGCGGCGAGCTGTCCGATGACCTCGACACCGACGCCGCCGCCGAGCTGCTGTTCACCACGGTTCTCGGCCTACGGGTACGGGAACGCGCCGGCCACGACCTCCAGCATCTGACCGCCGCCATCGATCTCGCGATCCGGGGGCTGGGGCCCACACCCCCGGGACCTGCCTGACGGCGTGGAGCGGGTGGAGCCGGTCCGGCCCGGCACCTGCTCAACTGCCCGCACTGAGCAACGAGAACGCGCCGGGGGAGCAGGGACATGGGCGTGGGGACGAGTCCGAGCAACGCGGTGGATGGCGAGTCTGCCCTGATCTCCGCGCTCCGGGCCGGGGACACGGAGTTGGTGGGGATCCTTCTCCACGAGGGCGGTGGTCCTGATGCCCTGGACGCCGCGTTCGGTCTGGCCGTCCGGATGCGTGCGCCGGGCACACAGCCCAACTGCTGCTCCGGCACGGTGCGGTTTCCGGCCCGAGCAGGCCGGCGGACCTCCTCCCCCTGACCGAGGCAGTCCACTCGGGTTCGCCTGCTCTGTTCGAGGCGCTCTTGGACCACGAGATCCGGGGCAGGTATCCCGAGTCCGAACTCCTGGAGGCGCGGGACCTGGCACGCCGCTGGTACGAGACGCGGGTCGAGGCCGAACTGCGACGCCGTACGGGTTCCGGGGATGCCGTTGTCCGTAGGGCGGTTCAAGACGACGAGAACTACAGCGTCTCCCGCCGAAGCAGGGCGGACAGTCCACCGCCGGGCCGAATGCGTGGCGCAGTGCGGCCCCGCCCGTCCTCCCGCCAGCGGCGGCCGTGGTCGTCGACGCCGACTGGGGCCTGTTGCGGGCGGTGCTGTGTCGTGGTCGGGGGTGGTCACCGTGGTCATCGTGCCGACCCTGGCCGGCCCCCGAACCCGGACGTGGTTCGGTGGCTCTGGGCTAGTGCGCCGCCGTCTGGGGGAACCGAGCATCCATGAACTCGGCGAGCCGAGCGTGCTGTTCGGGGTTGAATGCGCTCGCGGGGACCGTGGCGACGCAGCGCGGCGCGGTGCGGATGACCGGCAGCCCGTACTGCCACCGCATCTCCAGCGTGGCAGACCACCGCATCGTCGCGGTGGTCTTGCCTGGCTGCTCACGTGTGAAGCCGTCGTCGTCGAGCACGATGTCGATGGCCCCGTGCTTGATCAGATTGCGTATCTGCAGGGCATGCCCGACCAGCATGAGGAGCGGTCCGAGGGTCATCCAGGCGAGCATGGTGCCGTGCTGCGTCGCGACCGCGACCACCGGCATGAGCACAAGCACCGGAACCAGCATCCAGCGAATCCGCTGCGGATACGCGGCGAACACCGTCGCGGCACCGGATCTCCAGGTATGGGTGAACGTCGTCTTGATGATCATGCGCGGATCGTACGAGGCACCGCGGACCCTCGACGAGGGGATTCCACTGGGGAGTCGGGGTGTTCGGGTCCCCAAGCTCAGAACGGGGGGCGTCGGTCCCGCCGGCGAGCCAGTCGACGGGTTCCGGGATCAGGCCGCGGGTCTCGTGGCCCCACGCCTTGATCGTGTGGCAGGCCCGGGCTTGCCGGGCTTTGTAGGCGCGGTAGTCGACCTCCGTCAGGATCACCCGGGTGCGGGCCGCCAGGTGGCCGCGGTGGAGGGCCAAGTCGGGACGGGCCACCAGCATGACCGCGGCCAGGACCGCGTTCTCACGCGCTTCCGGCTCGGGGGACGTCTCGCCGTACAGGGTGAGCCGTTGACGAGCAGCGCACCAGGTGCAAAGCAACCAGGCGAGTAATACCGCAGTCCCGGGCTCGGGTTGGAGGCAGCCGACGGTCAAGGGCGTTGCTTGCTTCGGCCCCTGTCGACGTCGTCGCGGGCAATCCTGATCCAGGGGGTACATCGTCCGCCGTGGCCAGGCGCGGCCAGCACGGGATGGCGCGGCCGTGCAGCAGGGCGGCCCGGTTGCGCGGTCGCCTCCCCGGCCGGCCGGGGGCGCCGCCCGTCAGGCCCGCGCGGCGGCCTGAGCCAGGCGGTCGCGGAGTCGGGTCAGTCGGGCGATCTCCGCGTCCAGTGCGGCGAGTCGGTGGGTGACGGCGACCGACGCGGGGGAGTTCGCGTCGGGAGCCGACGCGCAGCGCGGGGCGTCGACGCCCGCCAGCAGGTCCACGCGGGACGCGAAGGTACGCACATCCTCCACCGTCAGGCCGAGCCGCAGCAGATCACGCACGGTCCGGATCCGGGCCACGTCGGCCGCCTCGTACTCGCGCTGGCCCGACGGGCTGCGGCGCGGCTCGGGGAGCAGCCCGCGCTGCTCGTAGAACCGCAGCGCCCTCGGCGTCGTGCCGGCCGCAGCGGCCGCGTCCCCGATCCGCATCCGTGCCCGTCCTGTCTCGTCGACGCTAGAGCGCCACCACGACCGTGCCGAAGTACCGCCCCTCCACCAGTCCCTGCAACGCGGCGGGCGCGCTTTCGATTCCACCCGACAACACGTACGGGAACCGGATCGCACCGTCGCGCAGCCACGCGCCGAACCGGGCCTCCCACTCGGCCGGCACGTCCGGGTGGTCGGCCCCGCGATAGCCGCGCACCGACACGCCCTGGACGATCAGCCGGAACGTGTCGAGCTCCGCCGGCGAGCTCCCGCCGGGCCGCTCGGCGGACATCTGCCCGGACAGCGCGCCCAGCAGCGCGAACCGCGCCCCGGGACGCGCCGCGTCGACCGCCGCCGTCAGCTGCTCGCCGCCGACCGTGTCCACGACGACGTCGACCCCCTCCGGCGCGGCGGCTGCGAGCTGCGCGGCGACCGATCCGGAACCGCGCAGCACCACCGCGTCGAAGCCGAACTCCGACCGGAGCCGTTCGGCCTTCGCCGCCGAACCGGTGCTCCCCACCAGCCGACCCGCGCCCGACAGCCGGGCGATCTGCCCCGCCAGCACACCGGTCGCCCCGGCCGCGCCGGTCACGAACACGGTGTCGCCCTCGCGGACCGGAGCGAGGCGGGTCAGCGCGCCGTACGCCGCCGAACCCGTGGACAGGTACGCCACCGGATCGGGCAGGGAGTCGTCCACGACCAAGCACTGTTCGGCGGGAACGAGCGCGAACTCCCGCCATCCGGCGAAGTGCACGACGGTGTCGCCGGGCTTCGGCCCGGCGCCCTCACCGGCGGCGACGACCTCGCCGAGTGCTGGGCCGAACAACGTGTCCCCGACCCGGAGGGGCGGCAGCGGGAACCCCTCGGACTCCGTGCCCATGAGGGTGCGCAGGCCGGGGAACACCAGAAAGTACCGGGTCCGGACCAGAACTTCGCCGGGGCCCGGAGCGTGCACCGGCGCTTCGGAGACCCGCAGGTCCGCGGCGGTCGGCAAACCCTGAGGCGCGGCGACGAGCCGTACTTCGCGGGCGGTGCGGGGCAGGATCGAACTCATCGGTGGACTCCTCGAACGCGTGTGCCGTGCCGCGCCACGACACCTCCGGCCGCGACGCCGAAGGGACGCTAAACCCTGACGCGCACGTCAAGGTCAAGCCGCCGAGCCGGAACGAGGGATGAGCCCAACGGCGGATCGGACAGCGCGCGGCGCAGGCCGAAAGCGGCGGAACGAGATCGCACGCGGCCACGAACCGGGTGCGGGTGCTGGGCACCGACCACCCGGACACCCTGGCCTCCCGCAACAACCTCGCGAGCGCGTACGAGTCGGCCGGGCGCCTGACGTCCGCCATCGAGCTCTACGAGCAGAACGTGAACGACGCCGAGCGAGTCCTCAGTGCCGGTCATCCGTGGATCGCAGTGTTCCGGGAGAACTTGGATCAAGCGCGGGCCGCGCAGCAGTTCGACTGAGTTGGCAGGTGCGCCGGTTCGGAAGGGTGGTGCGCACTCCGATCGAATGACATTGGAGACCACATCGGGCCCCGCGCGGAGGCGGCCCTCTTCCCCGCATCGGCCTCCCGAGTCCCGCGTACGGCGTGCGGTGGCAGAGGGGTACCACGGATGGTCCTCGCGGCCGGCCTTTTCCTGCGCTGCTCGCGCGGCGCTGCTGCGGCTGATGACAGATCCGGACTCGGTGGTTCGGGAGACCGCCTGCATCACGATCGCCGTCGGCAGGGACTACGATCCCGGCTTTGCCGATGCCATGGCCGCTTTCCTGGATGATTCGGACCGGTTGGTCCAGCTGGCTGCCACCCCTGACGTCCCTGCCTCGGCCGATCAGGACGACGGCTTCAGTCCGTCTTCCCTGGGGCGGTCATGCCGCGAAATGACGGGCCTACTGCGCAGGGGCGGATGTCGACGCGTTCCCAGACGTTGCCGGTCACGTACGGCTCGACCGCGTACCAGGTGTCCAACTCGTCACGGCTCGGGAAGTCGAGGACCAGCATGGATCCGATCATCCGGTGCTCGTCGTCGAGGATCGCCGTGCCGAACAGCATGCGCCCGGAGGCGACCATCTCATCGCCGAGCTTGATGTGCGCCTCGCGAGCCGCGAGCCGCCGTCCCGCCGCCCCCTCGTCGACGCCGTCGAAGGCGATCAACAAGAACTGCACCTCATGCCCCCTCCGTACAACCGACTGCCGGAACCACGGCCTGCGTCGGCCCACGGAATCCTTCCGGCACCGAACGGCGGCCGGCTGCCCGAAGCCTCGATCGCGCCGCATGTTCACGCGCAACGGCTACTGTCCAGAGCGTTCCGGGGTGATTGCAGACCTTGTGCCCGATCGCGTGCTCGGGACGGTAGCGCGGTGGGACGAGCCCACCCCGGCCTGAGCCCGTGCCGCCGGATCACCGGATCACCGGACACGGGCCATGTACACCTGAAACGCCTTGTGCAGCGCCGCGTTCAGTCCGAACTCCCATTCGCCGACGTGCTCCACGACGTGGCCGCCGGCGCCGAGCTTCCACCGCAACACCCCGAACCTGGGATCGCCGGGGTCGATGACCGGGCTGACCATGCGCATGTCGTAGACGGGCAGGCCGCGCGCGTGGGCGTCGCGGATCATGTGCCACTGGAGCGCGTGGCTCGGGCGCACGTCGCGGCCGTGGTCGGCCGACGCGCCGGTCTGGTACCAGACCCTGCTCGCGGTGGCGACCATGGTGTGTGCGGCGAGCAAGCGGCCGTTGTGGCGGGCGAGATAGAGCTTCATGCGGCCGGGTTCCTCGGCGTTGAGCACTCGGTACTGGCGGGCGTAGTAGTCCAGTGTGCGGCCGAGCCGAAAGCCGTTGCGGGCCTCGGTGGTGCGCAGCAGGTCGAAGAACCGCGGCAGGTCGGCCGGGCCGCCGATGCCCGTTTCGACGCCTTCGCGCTCGGCTTTGGTGAGGGCGCGGCGCCATTCCTGGTTCATGCCGTACCGGATGTCGTCGAGGCTGCGGCCGTGCAGGGGCAGGTGGAAGACGTGGCGCGGCTGTGCGTCG
Organism: Uniformispora flossi; assembly: GCF_049534875.1. Lineage (NCBI taxonomy): Bacteria > Bacillati > Actinomycetota > Actinomycetes > Kitasatosporales > Streptomycetaceae > Uniformispora > Uniformispora flossi. The sequence continues at coordinate 35,326 of NZ_JBMULZ010000013.1, read as the reverse complement.
TCTCCGCCGCTCGATGCCGCGGCGCGCCAGCCGAGGCTGTGCAGCCGGGCGGCGACGGTGGCGCCGACCGGGTCTATGGCATCGGGAGTGACCTGGTCGAGATGGACCAGGCCCTGCTTGACGGCCGTCTTGACGGTGGAGCCGGACCAGATGCGGTGGGCGGGTGCCGGACCCATGCGTGCCGTGAAGACGCCCTGCCCGCGCAGGTGCGCGAGAAGCGGATCCAGCCACCGTTCCAGGTCGTGGTCCGACCAGTCGATCACCGGCCCTTCGGGCAGATAGGCGAACCACATGGGCAGTCTCGGCACTTTGCGGTAGAGCACCAAAGCCACGCCGACGACAACGCCCCGCGCGTCGAACCAGCCGAGGCTCTCACTGCGCCATTCGGCCTTCACGTCGGCCCACGCGGGGTACTGGAGAAACGCCGCATCGGGCCGCGTTCCCAGGTACGCGAGATGCGTCGGGCGGTTGATCGGCAGAACCGTGAGCGTGCGTGTGGGCGTACGCACCGACGTAGCCATATCCCATCCCTCCGTCGCGTCCGCCAGGTCGGACACCTATCCGACGCCGCGTCGCAACGTCGGCGTTGCTCCGTTCCGCCGACGGAAATTTCGCGCCGACGATGTGCAACGAACCGCCGGCGTCATGGCGTCAGAGAATGCGGACAGGTGCGCCCACGACATTCGGGATGGGCCGGAAACAGGGCCGGAGACAGCCTGGGAAAAGCCGACACGGGCGAAAGGAGCCCCATGCCGACTGCCGCGGGAACGGCCGTTCTGGAACACACGGCGGAAACCCCGCAACCCCGGCGGCGTGTCGCGCGGCGCGGGCGAAAGTCGCTGGTCGGCGGCGGCGTAAGCCTCGCGACCGGCTCGGTGGTGTCCCGCCTGACGGGATTCGTGCGCAGCGCGATTGTCGTCGCGGCGCTGGGCACGGGCTTGTTCGCGGACGGCTACAACGTGGCCAATACCGTGCCGAACATCCTCTATATCCTGCTCGTCGGCGGCGCACTCAATTCGGTGCTGGTACCGCAACTCGTGCGCGCCGCCCGCAGGGACCCCGATGGCGGGGCGGCTTACACCGACCGCCTGGTGACGGCCGTGTGCACCCTGCTTTTGGTGCTGACCGCAATCACGGTGGTGTGTGCCCCGTGGATCGTGGGCGCCTATGCGCATTTCGAGGGCGCGCAGCGGAACATCACCGTGACACTCGCGCGCTATTGCCTGCCGCAAATCTTCTTCTACGGTGCGTTCGCGTTGCTGAGCGAAGTCCTCAATGCGCGCGGCAAGTCCGGGCCGCCCGCGTGGACGCCGATCCTGAACAACATCGTGGTGATCGCGGTGTTCGCGGCGTACCTGGCGGTGGCGCGCGGGGCGGACGAGGCGGGCGAAGTCACCCCGGACCAACTGCGGTTGCTGGGCATCGGGACGACGCTGGGCATCGTCGTGCAGGCCTCGACACTGCTGCCCTATGTGCGCGAGGCCGGCGTGCGGCTGCGCCCGCGCTTCGACTGGCGTGGCCACGGCCTCGGCGCGCCGCTGCGGATGGCCGGGTGGGCGGTCGCGATGGTGGGCGTGTCACAGCTCGCGTACTGGCTGACCACCCGCCTTGCGACGACGGTTTCCGAGCGTGCGGCCCGCGACGGCATCGGGCACGGAGTCGGATACACCGCTTACGCGAACGCCCAATTGCTGTGGATCGTGCCCCACGGGGTGGTCACGGTGTCGCTGGCGACGATGCTCATGCCGAGGGTCAGCCGGGCGGCGGCGGACGGGGAGCTGGAGGCGGTGCGGGCGTACGTCGCGCGGGGCCTGCGCTTCAATGCGGCCGCGGTCGTGCCCTGCGCGTTCGTATTCCTCGCGCTCGGCCCGCAGATCACCGCGGTCGTGTTCCAGCACGGCGCGACGGATGCGGCGGACACGCGGGCGATGGGGTTGATGCTGTGCGCCTTCGCACCCGGTCTCATCGCCTACTCGGCGGGCTACCTGATCCAGCGCGGCCTGTACGCCGTGCAGGACGCCCGCGCGCCCTTCTGGGCGAACGTGGCCATGGCGGCGACGTGTTCGGCCTTGTCGGTCGGCGCGTACCTGACGCTCCCGCTGAGATGGTCGGTCACCGCGATGGCGGCGGCGTACAGCCTGTCCCAGGTGGTGGGCCTGGTCTGGATGGCGGCGGTGCTGCGGCGGCGCCTGGGGCACTTGGACTCCGCATCGGTGATCCGCACGCACCTGGCTCTGGGGACCGCGTCGGCAATGGCCGCCGCCGGCTCGTGGGTACTGGCGGCGATCTGCGTCCGGGAGCTGGGCGACGGCCCGGCGGGGGCGACGGTCGCGCTCGTCCTCGGCGCCGTCGTCTTCGCGGCATTGGCCGGGCCGGTGGTGCTCCCGACCCTCAAGGCACCGCGGCGGGCGCCGACCCGGCCCGCGCGGCCGACCGCGCGGGCACCCGGCCGCCATCGGAGCTGACGTGGACGGCGACGGCTGCCTCGTGGGCTGTCACCACATCACAGCCCACGAGGCCTTCGCCCAGACATGTCAGGCGATGTCGGGTGACGTCAGGCGATGTTGGAGACGGGGAGCAGACCGCGCTCCGCGAACACCTTCTTCGCCACCAGCGTGGCGTTGATTGCGCGCGGCATCCCGCAGTACACCGCCGAGTGCAGCAGCGCCTCCGATATCTCCACCGGCGTCAGGCCCACGTTCAACGCGGCGTTGATGTGGACGTCCAGCTCGATCTCGCAGCCGCCCAGCGCCGTCAGCACGCCCAGGGTCACCAGCTGGCGTTCGCGCGCCACCAGCTCGGGGCGGGCGTACATGTCGCCGAACGCCCAGGCGACCACCTGGTGCCCCAGCTCCGGCGAGACGTCCGCCAGCGTGTCGACGATCCGCTGTCCGGCCTCGCCGTCGACCTGCAGCAGGACGTCCATGCCCCAGGTGTAGCGGTCGGCGCGGGAGACGGCGGTGGTGGGGGTGGTGGTCATGGGGTGTTCCTCCGAGTCGTGTCCGGGTGATGGACCAAGGTTCTCCCGGCCATGCGCCGGGACTGCCCATTAGGCTTGGAAATATCCTTGTCCCATGCTCGGGAGGCATTGATGCTTGACTTGCGGCTCCTCGGCTACCTCGTGGCCGTCGCCGAGGAGGGCGGAGTGAGCGGCGCCGCACGGCGCCTCGGCCTCACCCAGCCCACCCTCAGCCGTCAGCTCCGGGACCTCGAACGGCGCCTGGACGTCGAACTGTTCGAGCGCGACGGCCGCAACCTCACGCCCACCGCCGCAGGAGCCGCACTGGTCCGCCGGGCCACGGTGCTGCTCGCGCAAGCCGACGCCGCGATCGAAGACATCCGGCTCGCGGCCGAAGGCCGCAGCGGGCACCTCACCGTGGCCTTCGCCGGTTCGGGCATCAACGGCGCCCTGGGCGCGGCGCTGGGCCGCGTACGCCGCGAACTGCCCCGCGTGGCCCTGCGCCTGGAGGAGAGCTTCAGCGATGCCGAGATGTCCCAGGGGGTGCTGGACGGCCGCTACGACATCGCGGTCCAGCGACTGCCCCTGCGCGACGCGCGCCTGGCGGCCGAGGAGTGGTGGCACGAGCCCCTGACCTTCTTCCTGCCCGAAGGCCATCCCCTCGCCCACCGCCCCGGCCCGGCCCCGCCGGAGGACCTGGGCCGGATCCCGCTCGTGCTGTGGCCCCGGGACGTGTCCCCCCAGTCCCACGACGAGATCCTCACCCTGTGCGCCCAGGCGGGCGTCGTCCCACGGATCGGCGCGGAAGGACGCAGTGTGCAAACCGTCCTGGCCCTGGTCGCCGCCGGTTTCGGCGGGGCGGTCATGTCACAGTCGCACCGGGCGCTGCGCCGCATCGGCGTCGTCCCACGCGACGTGGCCGGCACCCGCACCACCCTGCACCTCGTCCGGCGCGCCGCGGACCACAACCCGCTGGTCACCCGCTTCCGCGACGTGCTGGCCGACGCCGCCGCCGGCCGCCGGACACCGCCCCAGTCGACCGGAGACACGGACTGACCACGGCCCCCGGATCGCGGGACTGCCCTGAGCACGCGGCGTCCGGTACACAGGGCAGCAGTTCGTCTGCGTGGGCCCAGCTGTGCGGACGCGGGCGCAGGAGGCGCGCCAGGAACGGCGATGTCCCCGGCGGCAGGGTGGCCGCCGGGGACATCGCGTGGAGCGCCAGCCTGGATTTGAACCAGGACCTCCCGCCCGGAAGACGGGTGTGCTTGCGGTTGCACCACCGGCGCGTGACGGTCGGATGCGCTGCTGCTCAGGACATCCGGCCGATAACGACGACTCTACCTCACTCTTCGTGAGGATGCATCACGTAACGTGACTATGGGGCCGTCTGGGGTACGCGTCCGGCGCTCCGACCCGTCGAGGAACGCTGCATGCCGAACGAATGCCGAACGAGCTGGACGGGTGGGGTCTATCCGGAGAACACTTCGTGGTCGGCCGCCGCAGTGCCCAGGCGTTGGAGGAGGACGCTGGTGATCGCGGGGTCGACTTTGAGGGTGATGCCCCAGAGGAAGAAGCCGTGGATGATGCCTTCCCGCACGCCGAGCCAGGCGTCGTCCCAGGTCGGGGCCGGGACGCCGGCAGCGGCCAACTGGTCGAGGTAGTGGCGTAGCAAGTCCCTTTCGGTGCGCCGTCGGTCCTCGACCGTGAGCACGGATGCGATGTGGTAGGCGACATCCAGGTACCAGGGTCCGCGTTGGACGAGCTGCCAGTCCACGAATGCGGGGAGTCCGTCGCCGTCGAGGAAGAGGTTGCCGACGTGCGTGTCACCGTGGATCACCGTGGCCGGCGAGGCGTCCGCGGTGCGCGCATGAACGTCGAGGTAGGCGGAGAACAGCCGCTCGGCATCGCGTACTTCGTCGGGGACCCCGGCGCCGATGGCACTTTCGAAGTTGCTGCGGATCTCGGGGACTCCTCGCCGGCGCGCGTACTCGTCGAGCCGCGGAGCCAGCCATGGCGCGTGGTCGGTCACGAAGTCCGCGCCCCATGCGGACGCGTGCAGCAGGGCGAGCTGGGTCAGGCTCTCGGCGGCGAGGTCCGGTGTGTAGTCGCTGCTGGCGTCGAGGAATTCCGCGCCCCGGCACAGCACATCCTCGGTGATGACCACACCGTGCTCGGTCTCGGGGTCGACGTCGGCATACACGCTGCGCAGCGTGCGCACGCCGGAGCGCGCGGCCAGGTGGCGGTAGAACGAGACTTCGTGGAGTCCGGCCTGGCGGAGCGGCCATCCGGTGTCGGAGAAGTACCCCTTGACCCACAGGTTCGGCGACAGGCCCTCGGGTACGCCGTCTCGGCATTCGATGGCGAACGAGGCGTTCGTCGCCACGCGGCTCACCACGGGGCCTGGGTGCACGGCGGTCACCTCGATGCCCGGGAACCGCGGGGCGAGGGCTGCACTGAGCCAGTCGGGCGTCAGCACATCGGGGAGTGTCCGGGGAACGGGAGGGAGCTGGAGCGCGGGCATGAAAGACGCCTCTCGCTAAGATCACAGCATGATGGTTGGATCTTAGCGATCTGTGGGGAGTCGTGGTAGAGGGCCTCGGGGTGCGCGTCACCAAGGTGCGGCGACGGCGTTGTGGGTTTGGCCCGGCCAGGCCTCGATGGTGGTGCTGGACGGCACCACCTTCCCGGTGCACAGTCCCCGGTCGGCGAGGCCCTTGACGATCGCCGGGATCGCGGCGGCGGTCGCCGGGTATCCCTCGTGCAACAGGATGACGCCGCCGGGCTGGACGGCGAGTGCGTTGCGGGTGATCTCGTCCGCGGGGATGCCCTTGTAGTCGGAGGAATCGGTGGTCCACAGGACTTCGGTCATTCCGAGCCGGCGGGCATCGTCGCGGATCTGCGCATTGGTGCGGCCGAACGGCGGCCGGAACAGCGTCGGCGCGGAGCCGGCCGCCGACTTGACGATCTGATTGGTGCCGAGCAGCTCGTTGAAGGCTTTCGGCTCGCCCTCTTGGTCGAGGTACGGATGCGAGTACGAGTGGTTGCCGACCGCGTGGCCGGCCTCCACCAGGGCGCGCACGGTGCCCGGGTCCTTCTCGGCATGGGCACCGGTCAGGAAGAACGTCGCGCGGGTGTTTCCGGCGGCGGCGAGGGCCTGGACGTACGCGGACGTCATCGGCGTCGGCCCGTCGTCGAACGTGAGGGCGACATACCCGGCCGCGCACCGGTCAGGGCCGGCGGTCGCCGCGGCGGCTGCCGAAGCCGGCGGCGGCTTGGGCGTGTCCGCGGCCTTGTCGGACGAGGCACACGCCGACAGGGACGGGACGGCTGCGAGGATGCCGGCACAGATCAGGGCGGTGCCTATCCGGCGGCGGGGTACGGACCGCTTGACTGCCACGGTTCACCTTCTCGGCTCGTTCTCGGCTCGTTCTCGGCTCGGCGATCGGCGGGAAGCGGCATGGAGACGTTCGGAAGACCGCGACCCGGCGCCGTGGGATTTCGCTCCTCGGCGCGAAGCCGAGGCGCCCCGCCCGAAGATGCATGATCATCTTGGATCCCCTGCCGGTTTGCAAAACCGGAAATCACCGCACCGGAATCCCGGGGCGAATCCCGCGCGACCCACGCGGCATTTCGGCGGCAGCCAGTCGACCGGGAAACGTCCGACTCTCGGCGCCCGGCCGCCGCGCCGGATCGGCTCCGTTCGGTGCCTGCGCCGCCAGGCCCGTGTCGGTGGTGTGAATGCACCCCGACGCATATGCCCGTCGTGCCCGACGGTACGTTTCCTGCGATTTGTTGCGGGGCGTATCGCCGTCGCCCGGTCATGTCCTTCAGGAGCACCAGTGCGCGTTCGGGTCGTTGCAGCCGTCGGCCCTTTTGTCGCCGCGGCGTTGACGGTTGCGGGATGCGGCGGCGGGGAGTCCGCCCCGGTGGCACCGGCGTCCGCGGCAAATGCCGTGCCGTCGGAAGGTCCTCCCGATGCGCCGGCCGGCCCGGTATCCGCGGGTGCGGACCACGCACCCCCGGGTGTCTCGCCGCAGCTCGACACCCGCACGGTGGCGAATGCCGCGAAGGTCGTCGGCGTACCGGCGCCCAGCTCCGACGCTGTCGCGGCCTACGTTGCCGAGCTGGACGCGATCGACCCGGCCATCGTGGCGGGGCGCCCCACGGCGATGTCCCTGATGGTGAACGGCTTGGGCACCTGCCGGGCACTGGCCGCCAACCGCGACCCGCAGCACCTCCTCGTCGAGACGATGCTGAGTTTCGGCAACGAGCAGATCGAACTGACCCGCGAGCAGGGCACCCGGGTCGTCGACGCGATCCGGCGCACCCTCTGCGCGGGGTAGCGTCCGGTCGGGCGAGGGGGCACAGCAGTGGGCCTTTGGGGTGGGTTGGTTGTTGTCCGCTGTGCGGGCGACGCACTGGACCTGGAGGCCCTGCGGCAGAACGAGCGGGAGTGGCCCGATGACGAGCCACCGCCCCGGGAGACCTGGCATCGTGCCGGGCAAGGCTGGCAGGTGGTCAATCTCGCGCGTGACCTGCCCCACGATCGCGAGCAGTTCCTGCAAGGACTTGCCTTGGAGACGGGCTCTCCGACGATGCCGGCCCTCATATACGACAGCGACACAGCCCAGGTGACGGCGTTCGGTACGTCGTCGGGCGTATCCGAGGGGTGGATCGAAGCGCGCGCCGCTGCCGGCTACGCCGCCCAAGGACCCCCGCTGCCGGGTGGGCCGGACGCGGGCGCCGGGGAACGCGAGTGGTCCGCCTGGATCGATGCGCGGCTTCCGGCGCACGCCGACGACCTCGTCGCCTGGGCCGACGCCGCGGAATCGACCAGCGACCGCGAGCAGGTCCTGGCGGTGATGCGGGGCCACCACCGGTGTGCGGAAGACCGCTTCCTGGGACTCCTCGCCGCCTTGGGAATTCCGGTCTGAAGGAACGCCGTCGTCGGGAACGCGTGAAGATCAAGAAGATCACTGCGCGTTTCGGGGCTGTCGCCGCGCTCGCGGGTGCCGCTTGAAATCCGTGGAGGTGTGCGGTGGGATGCGAAAACCGTCCTGTGCCGCGGTGATCGCGGCGTCGGCGGCGGGTCAGGCGGTCTGCGTTCGGCCGCACCAGGCGGATGCAGTCCGCGGATGCCCGCGGCCGGGGAGGGACATGACACGAAGCAGCGTGCACGCCGGGGAACTGTTGGCCGGCCTGACGTTTCCCGAGGCGCCACGGTGGTGGGATGACCGCTTGTGGTTCTCCGACTTCCACACGCATACCGTGCGTTCGGTCGGCGAAGACGGCGTCGGGCGCGTCGAGCTCACCCTCGCCGGTCCGCCCAGCGGCCTGGGCCGGCTGCCCGACGGCGGCCTGCTCGTGGTCGACATGCACGGGCGGCGCGTGCTGCGCCACGGGCCCGGGGGACTCGTCACGCATGGCGACTTCTCGGCGCACGCGGGTGGCGACGGCAACGACATGGTGGTTGCCGCCGACGGCACTGCGTACGTCGGCAACTTCGGTTTCGACCCGTACGCCGGCGAACCGCCCGCCCCCGCGGCGCTGTTCCGGATCAGTCCGGCGGGGGACGTCTCCACTGCCGCCGACGGGCTCATGTTCCCCAACGGGGCCGTGATCGTCGACGCAGGACGCACCCTCGTGGTCGCCGAGACATACGCGGGCCGTCTGACCGCCTTCGCCATCGGCCCGGACGGCGAGCTGACCGAGCGCCGCGTCTGGGCGGAGCTGCCCGACGGGCTGCGCCCCGACGGAATCGCCGCCGATCCGGCCGGCGGCATCTGGGTCGCGTGCCTGACACCCGAGGTGCTGCGCCTGACCGGTGGCGGCGTGGTCACCCACCGCGTCGTCTGCGCGGGACGGGCCCTTGCCTGCGCGGTCGGCGGTCCCGACGACGGCCGTCTCTTCGTGTGCACGACCGAGCACATGAACACCGCAGAAACCCTCCGCGCCCGCAGCGGCCGCATCGAGGTGGCCGACATCCGCGTGTGACGTCCGATTGCCGCCGTGCCGGACCGCCACGATGGCCTGATGACCGGAGAAAACCCGACACACCCGAGCCCGGCCGCAGCAGCGGGGACCGGCACACCCACGGGCGGGCACGCACGCGGCGACGCGTTGGCCGTGCTGGAGAAGTTCTATGCCGCCGAAGCGGACTACATCGCCGCCGGAGGCCCGGGCAAAGCGAGCTTCGACGAACTCGCGGCTTGCCTCGATCCCGACGTGGTGATGTACCACGCCCGGGTTGCCTTACGGGGGCACGTGGCGCGGGCCGCGCGGCATCGAGGAGTTCATGGCCGCGATGAGTGAGGCGTGGCAGTCGCTGGAGTTCGTGGAGCAGAAATTCGTGGTCGACGGAGACAGCGTCGCGGTGTTCAACCGGGGCCGCCTGCAGGCCCGCGCCACCGGTCGGATCCTCGACACCGCGGTCATCCAGCTGATCACCGTCGAACGCGGGCTCATCACCGAGATCCACCCGTTCTCCTGGGACACCATCGCCGTTGCCGAGGCGTTGGGGGTGAAGCAGGAGCGCCGGTGACGGGACAGCCGCCCGCGGTTCGTGATCTCTCGTGCGCGAGCCGAGGCGGCCCCGGAGGAGTGCCGTCACACAGTCGGGGACCCCGCGCGGCGCCACGTCAGCTGGACCTGGATGTGGCCCTGCACCCCGGTCCGCGCCAGCACCGCCCCGACCTCGGCGTCCAATTGGATGCCGAACTCCAGGGTGACCTCGTCCGGTTGCTGCGCGAGGGTGCTCATCTGCCGCAACGTCGCCGCCGCGGCGTTCCGCACCCCGTCGAGCGCGGCGTCGAACGATCCCGCCGCCCGCCGCACCACGTCCCCGGCGCTTGCCGCCGCGACCACCCCCGGACCGGCATGGTCCACCTGCGCGACGACACTCCCGCCGTCCTCCAGCTCGAAACGCAGCAACTCGGCCACGACAGCGCCCCCTTCACGTCCGACCACCGGAGGCCCACGCTAGCGAACCACCCCCGCCGTCCGCTGAACACGTCACGAAATGCCTTGAAATGACGGTGAGTTCAACCGTGGTGACAGTTATCTCCTTTTCGCTGGGCTTCCGGTTGGGCCACTATGGGAAGGAGCCTGTGCATTGGACGCAATGTCACCGACTTCGGCACACCGACAGGGGGCAACGGGACGTGACGACACCAACCATCGAAATCGAAACCGGACTGGTCGACCTCAGCAGTTGCGCGCTCGGCGACGTGATGGCCAACCAGGACCCGCCGTTCGTCGACGCGCTGTGGTCGCTGGTCCACGACCTGGGCCAAGGCGCCGCCTCCCAGGCCGCGGGCGGCGGTGGCGGCGTGACCCCCTGCGACGGCGACGACATCTAGAGCCGGCAGGTGCAGCAGCCGCCGGCCCCTCGACCGGGCCTGGCCCGGTACCGGATCCCGGCATCGGACATCGACGCGCTCGCGCGGGGGCGGGTCCCGCTGGGCACCGGCCGCCGTCTCTCCGACACCGAGCGCGGCAGGCGGATGCTGATGCTCCGGGCGGTCGCCGACACCGCGCGGGACGGCGCGGCGGACCTGCGTTCGCCGCTCCTGCCGATGCGGCACGCGCTCGGTGTCCTGGTCAGGGTCGAGCAGATCCGGCCGGACGTCGTCCGCGACATGCTGGAGCACCCCGGCACCGGCATCTGGGCGGTCCGGGTCCTGGACCGCCTCGCGGCCGAACGCGGACCAGGTCCCGCGGCGGGCGCCGCGCCGCCGCTGTGGGTGGAACTCGGCTACCTGCACAGCCTGGCCGCCACGGCCCTCCTCCGCTCCGGACTCGAAGGGACCATCCGGGTGCCGGTCCGCGACGGCGCCGTCGCGCTGCCCACCCTCGGCCGGGTCCGGCTGGCCGCCCCCGTCGTCGGTACCGAGGACGACCGGTACGGCTGGGCGACACTCCACCTCCCGCCGCCCGGCGGCGGCCCCACCGTGCTCACGGCCGCGGACCGGACCGTTGCCGTTCCCGCCGACCTGACCACGCGTCAGGAACCGTGGCTGCCCCTGCGGGTCATCCCGCTCGCCGCCGAAGGCAGACGCGTCCCGACCCGCCTCGTCCTGGAGGACTCCGACCCCTACCGGGACTTCCGCGCGGACGCCCGCACCCCGCCGAGCCGCTACCTCACCGACCACGAGGCCGGCCGCTGGCGGAAGCTCGTCTCCGAGGCGTTCGACATCCTCACCACACGGCACCCGCACACGGCGGCGCTGGTGACCGCGGCCCTGCGCGTCCTCGTCCCCCTCCCCGAGGCGCCCCGCTTCCGGATCGCCAGCGCGTCCCACAACGAGGCGTTCGGCAGCGCGGTCATCGCCCTGCCGCCCGATGCCCGGGATCTGGCGGTGACCATGGTGCACGAGGCCCGCCACTCGATCCTGAACGGGCTGCTGCACCAACTCCCGCTGCTCGCCGACACCGCCGCAGCCGAACCGCGCCACTACGCGCAATGGCGCACCGACCCGCGCCCGCTCTCGGGCCTCCTGCACGGCGCCTACGCCTTCGCCGGCGTGGCCGAATTCTGGCGCACGGAACGCCACGCCGTCAGCGGCCCGCAGGCCGACCTGGCGCACTTCGAGTTCGCCGTGTGGAGCCGCGGCGTGCTGGCCGCCCTGGACACCCTGTGCCTGTCTCCCGGCCTGACCCCTCTGGGACGGCAGTTCGTCACCGGCTTGGCCGACGAGTCGCGCCCGTGGGCCGACGAGGCCGTATCGGCCCGCGCGCACGCCTGGGCCCTCGACGAGACCGCCGACCTGAAAGCGGTGTGGCGGGCCCGGCACCTGCGTCCGCCGCGCGGTGCCGTGGACGGCTGGGCCGACTGCTGGCTGCGCGGCGCCGACCCCAAGACGGCGCCCGCCATCAGTTCCCGCCTGCGCCCCGACCCGAACGCCGGATTACCCGACGCCCGGGGCGAGTTCCGCAGGATCCTGCTGGCCGACCCGGGACTGCTGCCGGCCCGCGTCCGGGAGACCGCCGCGTCCCGGCGTCCGCCCGCCATGACCGCCGCCGACATCCACCTGCTGCACGGCGACCCCGCACGGGCCGCCCAGGGATACGTCCGGGTGCTCGCCGCCGCGCCCGGCCTGCCGTCCGCGTGGGTGGGACTGGGGCTGGCCGCGGAACACCTCGGCGAACCGTCCGCCGCGCGCGCCCTGCTCCGGCACCCCGAGGCGGTTCGCGCCCTGCACGGCAACCTCGCCGAGACCACCCGGCGCGCCCCGGACCCGCTCGCCCTCGCCGACTGGGTCGGGCGCGTCCCCGAGGCGGCCGGAGACGACTGACGCGGGCGGCGCCCACGGCACCGCCCGCATCCGCCACACCCGCCCGCGGCGGCGCCGCTACAGCGGCATCGGGTCGATGTCGCAGTTCGCCGGGACACGCTCGCCGGCCGCGATCGTGCCCGGGTGGTCCTCGCCGAGGATCCGGATGTAGCGCTCCATCGTGTCCGCGTGCAGGGCTTCCGCTTCGGCGTCCTGGCCCAGGTGCGGAAGGCCGAGGCTCAGGTTGTTCGCCACGGCCAGCGTCGCCGGGTGGTCCGAGCCCAACTGGCGCTTGCACGTGGCGAGCGTCTTGGTGGCGAGATCGACCGAGGCCTGGACGTTCCCGAGGGCCAGCAGGTCCGCGATGAGGTTGCTCGCGCAGGCCAGCACGCTCGGGTGCTCCTCGCCCAGCTTGGCGCCCAGTTCGCCGGTCAGCCGCACATTGAGGTCGCGCGCCTCTTCGACGCGCCCCATCAGCCGGAGGCACACCGCGTGGTTGACCAGCGCGCTCAGCGCGTGCGGATGGCCTCCGCCGAAGAGCCGCTCGTAACCGATGCAGGCCTGCTCGCTCAGCTCCAGCGCGTGCGAGAGGTCACCGTTGTGCCGGACGTCGATCGAGTGCGCCAGCAGCGCGCTCAGCGTGTCCGGGTAGTTCTCGCCGTAGCGGTTCCGGAACTCGGTGAGCGCGCTCGCGGACAGCTGCAGGGCTTCCTCGTGCCTGCCCTGCCGCCGTTCCGTCACCGACAGGCTGCGGAGGCTGGCGATGGTGTTCGGGTTCTTCGGGCCGAAGATGTACGCGCAGCGGCTGGACACTTCCTGCTGGGTGTCGCGCGCCAACTGGTAATTGCCGGTCTCCATCTGGTCGATGGCCAGCGCCGCCAGAGTGTTCAGCGTGTACAGGTCGTTCTCGCCCAGCTCTTCGAGCTTCCGGCGGTGGGTGTCCTCGTCCAGCTCCAGCGCGGCCTGGGCCGATCCGGTCAGGCGCAGGTTCAGGGCGACGCGGTGCGCGACGACGAGCGAGGCGAGGTCGTTGGGGCCGAACTTGCGCAGGCTGACCTCGTACACCTGCCGGTCCAGATCCGCGGCGGCCGCGAAGTCGCCGCGCATCCGCAGGTCCCACGCGAGCATGCTGGTGAGCTCCAGCGTCATCTCGTGCTCGTCGCCGAGCGCGGCCACCATCGCGTCCCGGTTGCGCAGGTCGAGGTCGTACGCCTCGTCGTAGCGGCCGAGGATGCGCAGGGCGTTGGCGTACTGCTGGGCGACCGTCATCACGTCGCCGTGGTCGTCCCCGTCGTCCCGCCGCCACTGCTCGTAGGCGCGCCGGGCCAGGTCGCGGGAGCCGTCGTGGTCGCCCCACGAATACATGTACTGGATCTCGTTGCGGACCAGCTGGCGGACCCAAGGCTCGTGGGACTCCACGGCGTTGCTGCTGAGAACGTGCGGCAGCAGCTCGCCGTAGCGGGGCCACTGGCCCGGGTCGGTGGGCGCGTTCGGGTCGCCGTTGGCGAGCAGCGCGTGCGCCCCGCGCCGCATCTGGTCCTGGAGGCTCTGCGGCATCTGGTTGATGAGGACCCGTTGGACCAGGCGGTGGAGCTGGAGGGTGTTGGTGCTGTGGTTGATGCGGGCGAGCGCGTAGCGGTTGATCTCGCGGATCGCCCGGCTCAGCCGGATCGGGTCGCCGAGCGCGGCCGCAAGTTCGGGCGGCACCGGCGCGTCGCGGACCCCGGTGAGCAGCCGCCGCGAGATGGGCTCCGGCGCGAAGAACGCGCAGACCTGCAGGAGTTGCAGCGCGGCGGGGTGGTTCTGTTGGAGGCGTTCCAGCGACACGTTCCACGCCGCGGCCACCGACAGCGGGTAGTCGGCGGGTGGGGCGCTCACCATGAGGTCCGCGGCCTGCTGTTCGAACAACCGGAGGTACTCCTCGGCCGGCATGCCCGTCTCGGCCAGCCACACAGCGGCCTGTTCGATGCCCAGCGGGAGGTCGCCGAGGGTCTCCGCCAGTCGGTCTGCGGTGGCGTCGTCGAGGTTGGGCGCGCGGAGCTGGAGGAGCTGGCGGCTTTCGTCGCGGGCGAACACGTCCACTTCGAGGGGGCGGGCCGCGGTGCTCCACTGGGCGTTGCGAGAGGTCACGAGAATTCGTCCTGGGCCGTTGGTCGGGAAGAACTCCCGCACTGCGTCAAGGTCTTCCGCATTGTCGAAGATGAGGAGCCAGTTTTTGTACGGCTCGCCTATCCGCAAGGCCTCTATGACGGCCGGGACCGCGGCGTTCGCCTCACCGCTGCCGACCTCCAAGTGGAGCCTCCGGGCCAGTTCGACGAGGACCTGCCGGATCTGCTGCGGCTGCTCGGCGGAGATCCACCACACGACCTGGTACTCGTGCATGTGCTTGTAGACGTATTCGACCGCCAGCTGCGACTTGCCGACCCCGCCCATGCCTTGGAGCGCCTCGGGAAGGACCGCGGTGGTCCCTTCCTGCAAGCGGGCGTGCAATTGCTCCAACAAGAGCCCGCGCCCGGTGAACGCGCGGTTCCGCGGAGGCACGTTGCCCCAGACCGGCGGCGGCTTGAGCGCCATTTCGGTGGACCTGGCGGCCATCGGCTGCACGCCACTCACGGACACGTTCCCTCCAACTGATTCTGTCGTTTCCTCCGCGAGGATCGACGGGGGGTCCCCAGGTGAGACGGGGACGTCAGCCGATTCCTCAGGGTAGCCACTGTTCGTGTCGATCGTGCGACCATCAGTGACCGCGGCCGCCCCTGGCGCGGGGTGGTTCACTCGGGTAGGCGAAGGGGCGGCGGCGAAGGCGCCCGCGGCCATGCGCTCCCGCAGCAGGCCGACCATGGCGCTGTGCTGCCCGTCCAGCGCGGTCAGCGCGGGCAGCGCCGGGGTGAGCCAGGCTTCCACGGCGTCGAGCGCGGGCAGGCGCGCGGCCGTGCCGGGACGCACCACCACGTCGCTCAATCGGCGGAGCGTCTGGCCGGCGCTGCCGGGCACGCAGTCGGCGAACTGGTCGAAGGCCAGGCGCAGCGCGAGCACGGTCTCGCGCCGGGTGCCGTCGGCGAGCAGGTGCTGCCTGACGCCGGCCGGGAACTCCAGGTCGACGCGGGCGGCGGCGGGCAGCGAGGCGTCCGCGGGGGCGGCGTGCAGGAGTCCGCTGAGCAGCAGTTCCGCCAAGTGCCAGGGCCGGGCCTCGGGGAGCAGGCGCTGCTGGAGGAGTTGCAGCACGGTCAGGTTGAGCGGTATGGCCGCACCCAGACGTGCCAAGTGATAGGCCAAAGGGCTCAACTGTGCCTGGAGGCGGCGGACGTCGTCGGGCGCCTTCGGCGCGTCGGCGGCTGCCTCGGGGATCCGGATCGCGGGGGCTGCCGGGGGGAGCAGGACGGCCTTGGCGGCGTATCCGGCGGTGTCGTCGCGGCGCACGAACCGGGCCCACCCGGACAGCGCCTCGGGGGTGAGTTCGAGGACGGGCACGGGCGTGTGGTGCGGGTCGGGGAGGCCCGGTGCGTCCGCGTCCGGGTCCCGCGCGAGGAGGCCGAACGGGTCGTCGCGGCACGACCAGTGCCGGTTCGCCGCGGCCGGTGCCGGGCTGTGCAGCAGGGTGCGTTGCGGCACCACGGGCATACGGGACCACAGGTACTCGGGCAGCAGATTGACGACGGCCACCGGTACGTCGTCCGCCCAGCGGGCGAGCTGCCGCAGCGCGGCCCCGTCGCGCCAGTGGCCGGCGTGCATGTCGCTGAGCACCATCACCATGTGCCGGGCCCCGTCGTGCGGCGCCCCGCCGGGGGCCGGGCCGCCGGGCGCCGTGGCGCCCGCCGCGCCCGGGACCGCCGCCGCGGGCCACGCGCGGACGACGACGTCGCGGAACGCCCCGGAGCCGGACAGCGCGGCGGCGAGCCGTTCCGCGGTGCGGGACCACAGGGCGCGGGCCTCGCCGGTGTCCACGACGAGGGACATCGTCAGCCACCGTTCCCGCGCGGGCCGGAACCGGGGCATCCACATGCCCTGCTCGGCGCGGGACTCGGCGGTGGCGGCCTCGTCCAGGACGACGTCGACCCGGGAGTCGAGCCTGCGGCGCAACGGACGGAAGGCCTGTTCGATCTGGCGGGAACGGTCGAGCGCGCTCGCCGCGCCGCGTCCGGGCGCCGCCTCGGCCGGCAGTGCCCGGGGAGGTCCTTCGCGGGGAGCCGACCCGTAGACGGCCCCGATCTCGGGTGCGGGGGAGTCGGGTGGCCCGTGCGGACGGTTCCCGGGCGCGGGCGGGACGTCTTCGGGGTCGGGGCCGGGCGGATCGGACGGCGCGGCCGCCGGATCCGGGGGGTCGGGAGCGGGGAGGGGGACGTCGGGTTCCGTCGCTGTCGCCGTCGGCGCGTGGGGTGGCTCGTCGGCAGCCTGGTCGCCCACGGGCTCGCGGGCCTCCCGCAGCGCGCGCATGCGGAGTTCCCGCTGCGCGGCAAGCCACAGCACTTCGCCCGCCTCGTGCACGTGGAGCACGGCACGTGTGTCCCCACGCGAGGCGATACCCGGGTCAGTACCGTCACTCGCCCTACCGCGGTGGGAGGGCGGCAACGTCATGCAGAACCAACTCCGTCCAGCCTCTGCCACAACGCGTGCAGTAATCGGTTCCAGGAGTCGGTGTCGAGGCCCGAGGTGGAGAGGCGCAGGTATTCGGCGTTCATGAGCTGGTCGGTCGGCAGCGGCCCGGAGGACTGCGCGCGGATCACGAAATCACGGATCATGCGCGTGCGTTCGTCGTCGTCTCCGGCGGTGGCGAACTGTGCCGCGAGGATCGCCGCCAGCTCGTCCTCGGCGGGCGGCTCCATGGTCAGCGTCAGGCAGCGGCGCAGGAACGCCGGGGGCATGGTGCGTTCGCCGTTGCTGGTGATGACGACGAACGGGAAGGCCCGGCACCGGATCCGGCCGTTCCGGACGGTGTACGCCCCGTCCGGATCGTCGGTGTGCACGGCGGCCTCCGGCATCCGGGAGCGCACGCGGGACAGCTCCGGGATCGCGAACTCGCCTTCCTCGAAAGCCCCGAGGAGGTCGTTGGCAAGGTCGGTGTCGGCTTTGTCGAACTCGTCGATGAGGAGGACGCGCGGGATCTCGCGGGGGACGAGGGCCGTGCCGAGCGGGCCGAGCTGGATGAAGTCGCCGATGCCGACCGCGTCTTCCGCCGCGCCAGGGGCTCCTTCCGCGGCGGCGGCGCGGGCCTGCGCGTCCCGGGCGGTGGCTTCCTGGATCCGTCCGACGGCGTCGTACTCGTAGAGGCCCTGGCGGAGGGTCGAGCGGCTGGTGATGGTCCAGCGCAGGACCCTGCCGAGGCCGAGTTCCCGGCTCACCCGGTGGGCCAGGCTGGACTTGCCGATGCCGGGAGGTCCGGTGACGATCAGCGGGCGGCGCAGGAACAGCGCGGCGTTGACCATGTCGGCTTCGCGGGGTGAGCCGAACGCCGCCGTGACGGCGGGATTGCCGAGGCGTCGGCGTATTTCCGCGTCGTCGTCGGGAGGCGGTCCCGCCACGACGGGTCCTCCGTCGAAGTCCCGCCAGGGCGGGGGTGGTGGCAGCCGGTCGGAAAGTGTTTCGCCGTCCGGGAGTTCGCCGTTCCCCCGGTAGATCCACCAGGCGCCGCCGGTGGAGTCGGCCGCCGACGTGAACGCGTCGGCGGAACCGCGCGCTCCGTTCGGGACGCCCCCGTTCACTGCCACCCCCCGGAGCATCGTGCCGATCGGCCGTCGTGCCGATCGACGACCTTGGTCTTTCTTCAGCGGTGCGGTGCCCGCGGGCCTTCCGCACGCCTGGCCGTGGTCAAGCGATCCGTTCCGGAACCTCGGGCAACCTGGTCGGGTCGTCCCACAGCACGGCGAAGCCGGGCCGGGCACAGCCCCCGCGCGTATCGTCCCCCGTTCGGGATGCGGAGCGCAAGCGGGCCATCTGGCAAGAGAGTTCGCCGAGATAGTCGCCGAGCTCATCCGGATCATTCTCGATCATCGACGTATCGGAATCGGTCGCGTCGGAACGGAAGGGCCAGGCCACCAGGGGTACGCCGGCCACCAGCGCGGCGCTCAGCTCCTGCGCCCCGTGCGGGTCGTCAGGCGGGGCGCTGAGGCCCAGAACCGCGATCGCCGGGTCTCCCGCCAGCCGCGCGTACAAACCGTCGTGGCGGGCGCCCTCACCGCGCCGGCAGCGGTGCATGCGCGCGCCCCCGTGAGCCTCCGGAGCCTCCCAACGCATGCGCCAGGCGCGGTGCCAATGCAGGGTGTCGATGCGTTCGAGGCTCCGCACATAGACGGTGTAGTCGTAGTGGAGAGGCGGGCCGCCGAACTCCGTGTCCATGATCTTCCTGCCCGCGAGAACGCCGTGCCGGGACCAGAGGTGGACCGGTTCGTGGATCATCGACAGCGGCAGGATGAACTCGACCACGAGGTTGCCGCGATGAGTGTGAAGGTGCGCCTCCTCGCGGTCGAGGACGGTGGCCACGTATGCGCGTACCTGGTCCGCGTCGAGCGAACGGTCGTCGCGCCGCCGAGGCTCCCAGCCCGTCCCGTAGTTCGTCCAGTACGTGACGTCGATCCGGTTGCCCGACGAGGACGGCGACAACCGGATCAGCAGGTACGCGGGCGACTTTGCCTCCTGCCGCCATCCGCTGACGCCGCGCAGCAGGTCGTCGAGCACGGCCTGCGCCGCCTGCGGCTCGGGGGCCGATGCCCGCACTTGGCGGCTTATCCACGTCCGCAGCGCGTCACCGCGGTCGGAGGGGACCACCGCGGCGAGGTCGGTGAGAAAGCGCAGGCTCCGGGCGATCCCGTCGGCGGGAAGGTTGATCCGGGCGAGATGCTCGTAGGCCTCGGCGGCCGTGCCGACGACGCCCGGGAGCACCGCGAAGGCGTCACCCGCCGCGTGGCGGTGGATCGCCTCCAGCCGCGGGACGCTCGACTTGTCCAACCCGTCGAGCAGCACGAAGAGTTCGTCCGTGGCCGGGGTACTGTGCGCGGCCTCGATCGGATCCACGAGACTCGCGGCATACTCCGCGTGATGGTCCTTGCCGGACACGATCCAGACGGCGTGGGTCAAGGCCCGCCAACCGTCCGGGACGTCGCCGAAGGCCTGCACGATGTGGAAGAGATGAAGGTGAGGGTTGCCGGAGTCCCTGACCCTGATGTGCTTCCCCAGGATCTCCTGCGCGTAGCTCACGCACGCCCGTCGACCGTCGGCGTCGTCGAGGATGTCGACCCTGCCCAAAGCGTCGACCAGTTGTTCGGTGACGCTCGGGGGCCGACCCGCAAGAAACCTATCCATCGTCGTCCACACGGGTCGGCCACGCTCGTCGCGCGTGCGCGGTGAAATCGGCTGCGGCGGCGGTGTCCCCCTCGACCTGCCGCACGGCGTCCACCAAGGCCCGGGGCCCGTGGGCGAAGGCGTCGCACCGCGCGACGATCTGGAAGAACCCGAGCCTCGGGCTACGGGACCGGGGCACCGTCGCGGCGATGTCGGACGGCAGGACGGACAGCAGATCGGCGCCCCCGTCGACCCGGAACGACTCGACGGCCAGCAGCAGATCGACCAACGGCCAGATCGCCGCCGGGGGCAGCGGCGCGGGGGGCGGGCCGGACCTCGGCCGCGGTGCGCTCTGCGGGGGGAGCGCGAACGCGGTCCCGTCCAGGGTGTCGAGCGGGATCATCCACGAGACGCGGGCCGCGGTTCCCTCGAACACCTCGGCGAGGACGCCCGTGACGAGCCCGCGCGCTTGGTCCCACACCCCCGCGCCGCTGAACCCCCGCTCGACCGCGGCGCCCACCGCGTCCAGGCCGTCGACCTGCCGCCAGTCCGGGTACGAACCACCAGCGGCCACGACGCGGCCGCGCGACCACAGCCCGCCCGGGACCGACCGGGGGTGCCCGAACACGAGGACGGGCGTACCGTCGCCGTCGGCACCGGCGGAGCCGTCGCCGCAGCGCCCGAGCGCGGGCGGCACCGCGCCGGGCGGCGGCGGTCCGGCGAGGCGCAGCACGGCGAGGTCGCCGGCCGGGGCCTTCCGCAGCCATCCGCCGGGGGCGACGTGCGCGAGGATCCGGGGCGTGCCGCCCACCGGCGCCGGCCCGCCCGGCACGCCGGGGAAATCCACGGGGACGGCCCCGTCCGGAGGGTCCGATTCCGGCCGCAGACCGAACGCCGCCTCGACCACGTGGGCGCACGTCAGGACGGCGCCGTCGGGCAGCAGCACACCCGCTCCCGCGATCTCCGCGCCCCCGTGCGACCACACCCGAACGCGCCACGGTGCGGCGCCTGGCGATGCGGAGCCCCCGAACTCGCGCAACCCCACATGTCCCCCTTGCTCTCGCGGCGGGACCATCAGGGTAAGCCGAACGACTGCTCGACGGCACGGGTTCGTTGCCCGGGATTCGCCGTGGCCCCGAGGCGGCAGGCGGCCGCGCCGTCCCGCCGTCGATGCCCCGCCCGCCGCCCGGCGGCCCTGCTTCGCAGGGCGGCGATATCCGGCGCGGTGCCGCCTCCGAACCCCCCGCACGCCGCACCGATAGGCCGCTCCGACCGGGGCCCTCGAACGAACGGCCACGGCACCGCTTGTCACGTGCCGAGCCGCGTGCCCCCGGCCAACTCCACGGCGGTCGAAGGCTGCCGGGGCGGGCCCTGCGGAATCACAGCCACGCCCACCCACGGATTCGCCGCCTCTGCGCGCGCCGGGTGCCGCACGGTGCGAGTCGTCGAACGCGGGACCGCGTTCACCTTCCCCAGGCCCTTGGTCGCCGCAGACGCCATCGGGGCCACCGTGGGTACGTGCTTCGGCGCGGGCAGGTGCGGCACGTCGCTCCGCGGGGCGGGCACGCCCAGTTCTTCGTTCCGGCGCGCCGCCGCGTTTCCCGCCGCGCGTCGGCCGGGCTCCTTCCGGTCGTCCTTGGCGATCGGTGTCGGATGCGCCGCCGACGTGCCCGGCAGGCGAGTTGCGGGGGCATCGACGACCGTGCGCACGGTGCGCGTCCGACCGTCCCTTCCCTGGTAAGGGACTTCGTAGTGGGGAAGCGGAGAGGCTCCGCGATCGGTGTGCTGCTCCGCGTGTTGGTCACGGGCGGCCGGACGGTCCGCCGTCGCGTGATCCGACGGCGAGGGCAGCAGCTCGGGGCGGACCTCGGGCCTGACCTCGGGCCTGACCTCGGGCCTGACCTCGGGCTTGGGGGCCACCGGCGGCGAAGACCGACGTATGGCCACGCTGCCGGCCCACGACGTTGCCACGCCCTGCGCACGCCGCGAAGGCATGACCATCGGCGGGATCCAATCCCGACCCGACCTGTCCAGGCCTTTCGCGGATGCGGTCGCCTCATGACGCACCGTCTCGGACCGCGCCGGGACGAGCAGGGCGCCGTGCGAACCGGCCGACGATGGGGCGCCGGGCGCCCTCGTCACCGTGCGCCGGCCGACGGCGTCCATAGCGAACTTGCTCGGCCCGCCCGTGTCGCCGCCGAGTCCCTTGGCAAGTGCGTCGCCGGCGAGTCGGACGGGACGCGGAAGCTGAAGACCGCCGATCACGAACACCGGGACCTTGCCGTAGTCCATGCCCCGAAAGTCGCGCAATACCGTGAAGCGCGGACGCCCGGGGCGCGCCTCGGCGTTATGCCGCGTGATCATCCTGCGCCTTGCCGGGCGGCTCGCCCGTTCGGCGGCCGTGACGCGGTCCTCCCGCGCCTGGGCTGCCGCAGCGTCGTTCGCGGCCCGCAACTCGGCCGGGGTCATGTTGCGACGTGCCGCCTCGGCGTCGAAAGCGGCCATGTACTGCCGCATGCGCTCATCGAAGCGGGCGGCGAGCGCCGTCGCGCCACCGGTGTCCTGGCTGTCCTGCGAGCGTGCAACCTGCCGCTTCCGCCACTGGTCCAGATCGCTGCGGACCGCCTTGTCGCGCCGCGCGACCTCCCTCCGCCGCGCCCGCGGACTTGCGGCGAACTGGCCCTCGCGACTTGCGGACGGCTGCGTGCGGGCGACGCGCGGAGCGTTGTCGGGCTGCATCAGTTCCGTCGCCACGTGCTTCGCGTGTCCGGCTCCCTGGCCGACCGCACCGGTCACTGCCCGATATGTGGCGCCGATGCCCCGCACCATGGTGATCAGAGCCGCGGTCGCGGCGTCCTGCGCGGCTTGCCTCGCGCCGTCGTGCGCGGGCCCGGAACTGTCTGCGGCCATGGTTCACCCGTCTTCGCTCAAGATCCGCCTCAGCCTACGTGCGCGGGCGGCTCCCAGACGGGGGGAACGTCCCTCATCTTGCCGTCTGAACCCCCTCAAGTCCTCCGCAACGAGGGGGACGTCCAGGAAGCGGCGCAGCTGCTTGGCGAACGCCTCGGTCGTCAGCGAGGCACGGCGATGACGTACAGCGAAACACCGCACGAGGAGAGACCCGGCGTCGGCAGACCCGCCCCGACCCGCGGGCGGACCCCGCTGATCGCGGTGGCCGCCCTGCTCGGCTTCACGTCGTCGGCAGTGTCGTTCAGGCTGTCGCCGCTGCTCCTCGTACTCCAGGGAGAGTCCCATCTGACCGTCGGCGACGTCGCCTGGGTGCTCACGCTGCTGCTGATCGGCGGTGGGGTCAGCACCATGCTGCTGCGCGGCTGGGGTGGCGGCGGGGTGAGGGCGGATTACCCCGTCGACTCATCCCCGCGTGTGCGGGGACCACGACTGCTTCGAGCAGCACGTTTTCGGCAAGGGCGGCTCATCCCCGCATGCGCGGGGACCACGGCGGGGATCCACCGCTCCTCGGTGACGTCCGCGGCCCACCCCCGCTTCCGCGGGGTCCAGTCGCTCGGTACGCGAACTCCGCTGCCTGCCCTCCGACATCGCTCCGAGGCCAAGCAGCTGTCCCCAGCCTAACGCGGGGGGCGAACCCTCTTGGCAACCCTCGGCCTCGCCACGGCCACCTGGTCGGCTGCGCCGGCCCGGCGGTGCAGACACTGCCAACGCCGGGTCCGCCCGTGAACACCCGGCTTCCGGGGCGCCGCGCGGGGATTCGCGAGTCCCGGAACCCCGCACGCGCAGGGCCGACGAAGAGTTCAGCGCTCAGGTCGGCGATGCGTCCGAGCAATCCCCGCACGTACCGGGTCGGCATGTGCTCTCGGGCGAAGTCACCACGCCTGCGGGGCCATCCGCCTTCTCGATCCGACTCTAGCCCCGGATTGGGCAGAGCCGCATTTGACGCGGGAGGAGTCGAGCGGTCGCGCCTGGGGCGGGCATGACTCAGAAGCCACCGCCCAGTTCGGGGTCCACGTCGGCACGTGGGCTCCGGGATCGCTCACCGTCGGGCCGGCCACCCGTCACGCCGGGCCCGTGTTTGGGAGCCCGCGCCGGGGTCGCGCGCGACGCGTCTATGGGAGGCGTCGACGCGATCCAGGCGGGGGTGGGTGTGTCACCGCGAGAGGGGCGAGCGGTCGTCGCCGGTCCTGGACTCCAGGACGGCCGCGTCAGGTCCGGAGCCGCGTTCCTCGCCGATGCGAGGTCCGAACCCGCGATCATGGCCGGGTTGCGTGGGACTGTCGCGGCGAGTCGGTCGCGCACCCAGTCGGGCGTGACCTCAAGGTCGCGGCCGTAGGTGAGGGCGGGTGCCACCACTTTGTGGATGCGGGCGGTCCCGTCGTCGAGTGCCCGGTCGAGGCCCGCGCGGTCGTGCTCGGCCGCCCCCCGGACCTCGGCGATGACGCTGGGGACCACGACCGCCGCCTGGGTAGCGCCCACGACGGCCATCCCGGTCGGCAGATCCCGTTCCACTCCCGCGGTGTGGGCCGGCCCGAGCCGCTCGGCCCAGCCGGCGGTGAGGTCGACGACCTCTTGCATCGTGCAGTCGAGTTTGACGGCGGCCACCGCAACGTCGAGCACCGGATCGGCGATGGTGACGAACTGGAGGTCCAGCAGGCAGACGTCGCTGTGCGCCGACCCCAGCCGTGGAGCCACCCGCAGCAGCAGGTTGTCGTAGTCCAGGTCGTTGTGCACGACACCGGGCGCCCGTGGGGTGAACCCGGCGGTCTCGGCAGTCAGAGCTTCGTAGAGCGCGTCGTCGATGCCGAACGTCGCGGCCTCGTGCAACTGCTCCTCGCTGTACCGGTCGGCGCGCACCCGTCGGGCGCGGGCGATCATCTCGGTGCCGGAGTCGATCCGTGGGTGGCGGCGTGCTTCGGGCGGAATGTCGATCGTGGCGAACGCCGCCAGGGCGTCGGGCAGGCCGCGCAGCAGCAGCTGACGCATGAGCGCACTACCGGGGGAGTCGTCGTTGGCTGCGTGGACACCGAACTCGAAGCTGGTCACCATCAGCCGCTCGCCGTCGTTGTGGAGCAAACGCGGTGTCAGCCGCGGCCGTTGGGCGTTCGCGATACGCAGCGCGTCCGGTGTCGTGAGGACCGGTTCCGGCATCAGGGTCGGGCGCGTGGTGCGGTAGTTGTCGGAAGTCCGTTGGCCGACCACGAATCCCTGCGTGGTCATCGCCACCACCCCGGTGCTGAACGCGCCGCGCACGGGCGGCCGTCCCGGCAACGGGAAGTTACTCAGTCCCTCGTTCGCATAGGCGTCGCCGACGAACCCGGCGACCGCGTCCGACGTGCCCACACCCGGGGGAAAGGTTCCCGCGCCGCCGTGGGTCGGCATTCCCAGGCGGTGCCGGACGAGGTCGATGTCGAGCGGCGACAGAACCGACGGCCCGTCAGCCGCGAACCGATCGCTCACTGCACCAGCTCCGCTTGCGGCTTCGACATGTCCATTCTGGAAATCTGTCTACTGCATCGTGCCGCGTGGCCTCGGCTTTGCCCATGGGACGGCGCTTTTCTCCGCGCGTTTTGCCGCTTTCCCCAGACCCCGGTAAATCTACGGATCCCCGTCCGAGGCGAGGTACTTAACATCGGGAAACTGGCAATCGATTGGATCAGTGCATGCCCGTCTTCAATCTGGTCGACGATCCGTGGCTGCATGGAGAGTCGGCGGTACCGTCGTCCACCGTGGCGGCCGGCCTCGACGGACGCGGGTACAGCCTTCGGGAGTTGCTGCTCGCCTCCCATCGTCTCGCCGGTGTGACGGTCGAAATCCCGACGATGTTTCCGGCGTTGCTGCGGCAGGTTGTGCTGCCGGTAGTCGTGGACGCGCTGGGACATCCGAAGACCACGGCGGACTGGCTCGGCCGTTTTCGGCAAGGTGAGTTCACCCCGGCCGAGCGTGAGCGACTCGACAGCTACCTCGACGAATGGCGCGCCCGCTTCGACCTCTTCGATCCGATCGCACCATTCGGGCAGGCCGGGGGACTTCACACGGCCAAAGGCGAGACAAAGGGGGCGGCGCTTCTCGTCGCCACCGCGGCGACCGGGAACAACGTGCCGCTGTTCTCATCTCGCACCGAGGGCGACACCTTTGCCCTGACCCCGGGGGAGGCGGCGAGGTGGTTGTTGCACACGCAGTGCTGGGATACCGCCGGCATCAAAACCGGGGCCGTGCACGATTCCCAAGCCAAGTCCGGCAAGACAACCGGGAATCCGACGGGTCCTCTGGGGCAGTTGGGTGTCGTCGTGCCCATGGGCCGAACCCTGTACGAGACCGTCTGGCTGAACATCCCGATCCGTCCGGACGGAAGAGCCGACCGGGATGTGCCCCACTGGCGGCGTGCGCCCCAAGGCGCCGAGTGGAAGGTCAGGTCCGCCGACGGAGTCCTGGACCTGTGGACATGGCAGTCGCGCCGGATCCGGTTGTTCCCCGAAGACACCACCGAGGGGATACGGGTGACTCGGGTCATCGTGGCCGCCGGTGACCGGCTGCGCGAGTTGCCGGAAGGGGAACCGCACACCGCCTGGACACTTCCCGCCACCGGCCGGGCCAACGCGGCCTCGGCGCCGATGGCGCGTCGGCCGCGGCGTCACCAGCCGGGGAAGGCCACATGGCGGGGACTCGATGCGCTGCTCGCCGCCCGACGTCCGGAAGCGCCTGCCACCGCTCACAAGGACGGATTCGCGACCAGCCTACTGGTGGCCCAGATGCGCAGTGTTCTCAGCAGTCTCCCACCGGACTACCCCCTCCGCATCGACCTGACAGGGGTGTTCTACGGCAACCAGTCCGCCGTGGTCGACGACATCTTCCACGATGCAACACCCTTGCCACTGCAGGCGCTTTCCCCGGATTCGTCGACCCGCGCCGCGATCCTCGACGCCGTCGAGAAGGCGGAACAGCTTGCCCGCGCGGTCAACATCCTGTCGGCGGACCTGCGGCGCGCTGCGGGCAGCGAGCCGATTCCTTGGGACCGGGGGCAGCGGCCGGGTGAACTGGTCCTGCACGGGCTCGACCCCTTGATGCGGCGCATGCTCACCGGCTTGCGCGCTGTCGACGAGGACGAAGCCTTGATCCAACGCGGTTGCCTGGCGTGGGAGCAGCTTGCGTGGCGCTGCACCTGGCAGATCGCCGACCGCGTGATCTCGACGGCGTTGCCGAGCGCGTTCGGCGGGCGGACCGTCCAGCAGAACGGAAGAGACGTTGCCTTCCATCTCGGCTCCGCCGTCACCGACTTCCGCCGCCGCATGCGGGAGATCCTCCACCGGGCGGCCGAGGCCCGCGCCGCGGCGCAAGCATCGAACCCCGTGCCCGCTTCGACCGAGGAATCCGTGCATGCCTGACACCCCGGGAAAGCCCCTGCGCTACTGGAACCGCTTCACGGCACCGGACGGCACCTGGCGCAAGAACCCCGTCACCGGACTGGCCGGACCTCCGCCCGGTGCGGACCTGGCCGCCCTGCGCAGGGGATTGTCCGTGCCTCCGGGCACGTCTCTGCCTGTCTGGCGGCTGTGCTCGGCTCCTGTCGACGACCGGTTGGCGCGCCGGGAGCAGGTGACCCCTGAGCAACGAGCCGAGCACGCGGCGCTGGCGCTGTACGGACTGCACCAGCAGTCACAGCGCACTCCCATGCACAAGCGCGGCGTCTCCGCCGGCGCGGCGCTCCGAACCATGCGCGGCACTGGTGCATACAGCGGGGACGCGGTCGACCGTCGGGTGAACGCCGCCGTGACCGCCACCAGTACGCGGGTGTTCTTGGCGCGGCTGCGCGGTCTGGTGACGCAACTCCGCGGACAAGGTCTGCCGTTGGACTACGACCTGCTGCTCCGTGACCTGATGGCTTACGAACGACCGGCAGGCCGAGCCGCGGTGCGCGAGCGCTGGGCCGTGGCCTACTACAGCCGACGGTCACGGACGACGCCCGGATGAACACGACGTCTCCCTCTCCCCACGCATCTCGGAGCCCTGCCATGAGTGAAGCGCGCCGCGCCTACGTGGATGTCCACATCCTTCAGACGGTGCCGCCCGCAAACCTGAACCGCGACGACCAGGGCAACCCCAAGGAGGCATACTTCGGCGGAGTCCGCCGTGCACGGGTGTCCTCACAGGCCTGGAAGCGCGCCACGCGGATGGAGTTGGCGTCCCGACTCCCCGAGTTGGAACAGGGCACACGGACCAAGCGGATCGTCGCGGAACTGGCCGGCAGACTGCGCCGCACCGGAGTGGACGACGAACAAGCGCAACGCCTTGCGTCGTTCCTGCTGGTGCCGTTGGGGATCAAGGCGGGGAAGAAGGCAGGGGAGACCGCGTACCTGCTGTTCTACGGGCACCGTCAACTTGAGGACATCGTCGATCTTGTCGCCGGCGATGCGGTCGAACTGGCCGGGTTGGACGACGAGGCGTTGACCGCGCACGTCAAGGAACTACCGGTCGTGGACAAGCTCGGCGTCGGCCACCCGGTGGAGGTGGCGCTGTTCGGCCGTATGGTCGCGGCGATCGCGTCTCTCCATGTGGATGCTTCCGTACAGGTTGCGCATGCGCTGTCCACGCACCCGGTCGACTTGGAGTTCGACTACTACACCGCCGTCGACGACCAGAACCCGGTGGGGGAGACCGGCGCGGCGATGATCGGGGACGTCGGCTTCAACTCGGCGACGCTGTACCGGTACGCCACAGTCGGCCTCCACCAGTTGCACCGCAATCTCGCCGACCCCGGAGCCGCGCTCACGGCCGCGATCGCCTTCGTCGAAGGCTTTGCCCGTACCGTCCCCGGCGGCTATCAGAACGCGTTTGCGCACCGCACCCTCCCGAGCACGGTGGTGGTGATGGTACGGACCGATCAGCCGGTCAACCTGGTCTCCGCGTTCGAGGAACCCGTCACGGCCACCGACGGGATCGCGGCTGCCTCTGCCGTGCGGTTGGCCGAAGAGTACGCGCGCGTGACCGAGACTTGGGGCGGTGCTCCCAGGCATCTGGCCGTGTGCCATACCTTCGATGAGAAATCACCGGCGGCCGGCCGGCTCCGCGAACTCCTCGGTCCGCAGGTGCCGTTTCCACAACTGACCCGTGGCCTCGCACGGCCGCTGGCGGACGCGATGGGATGGGGTCCCGGCGCATGACCGCCGCCGAAGACCCCCGCGGGCAGGCCGTGCTGGTGCTGCGGCTGGCCGCGCCGCTTCAGTCATGGGGATACGCCAGCGCGTTCAACCGCCGCGAGACCCGCCCCGAACCGACGAAGTCCGGGATCGTCGGTTTGCTCGCGGCTGCGCAGGGACGGGCCAGGGAAGACGACATCTCCGACCTGGCAGCCCTGCGACTCGGCGTACGAGTCGACCAGCCCGGCACGTTGCTGCGCGACTTCCACACGGTGTCCGACTACCGGGGCCGCCCGCTCCTCCAGTCGGGGGTGACCGCGAAAGGCGTTCAGAAGCCGACCTCCCCGGCCAAGTACACGCACGTCACCCAGCGGTACTACCTCCAGGACGCGGTCTTCCTGGCAGCGGTCGGCGGCCCCGGGCCGCTGATCGAAGCATTGGACGACGCGGTACGCAGCCCGGCGTTCCCGCTTGCGCTCGGCCGCAGGTCCTGCGTGCCGACCCAACCCATCCGTCTGGGGCAACGGCGCGGCGGAGTGGAAGCGGCGTTGCGTGACGAACCGTGGCAGGTTTCCGAGCACGCCCGGAACGCGCACTGCCGCCGTGCCGGTGGCCGCCCTGCCCGCGTCGATCTGAACGCGACCGTGGACGACGACTCCGGAGACGACGTCCTCGGCGACGTACCCCGCTCCTTCGACCCACTCCGCCGGGGATTCACCCGCCGCCGTATCCGGCACGTGCGGCTGTCCGTCCCCACGGGTATTCGGAATCCCGACAGCCCGGACCCATTGCCGTCCGGGCACGACCCGTTTGCGCTCCTGGGATGGTGACCACGGCATGACTCGTCTTTCCCGGATACGCATCAATCCCCTGCGCGCCGCGAGCCGCAAGATCCTTGCGAACCCGCGCGCCATGCGCGGACTGGTCATGGGCGGGATCCCCGGCAATCCGCTGGACGAGCGCGTCCTGTGGCGGCTCGACCACGACAACCCGAGACGGCCGCAGCTCTACGTCCTCAGCACATCGAAGCCGGACTGGACGCATGCCGTCGAGTCCGTCGGCTGGCCCGACGCCGACGGCGACCACGCACTGGTCACCGACTACACCCCGCTCCTGGCGCGCCTCGCAGTCGGACGCCGGTTCGCCTTCCGGCTGACCGCAAACCCGGTCCAGAACACCTATGCCCCGCAGAAGCCCTCCGCCCGTCAGCAGCTCAGCCTCGACGTCGGCCGACCGGAACGGGCATTCCGCATCGGGCACCGCACCGCCGCGGCCCAACTCCGGTGGTTCCTCGAGCGCACCGAGCGATGGGGCTTCACCGTCCCGCCGGTCCGCGCCGATCCCATGGCGTCGGGACCACAAGAGCCCTCCCCGGAGGGGCACGAGACTGTGCCGCGGGAGGTCCGCTTCGTGTCCCGGCAGCGGATGAGCTTCCGCAAGGGGCCCGGCAAACCCGTGGTTCTGCATACCGCCACCTTCGAAGGGGCCCTTGAGATCACCGACGCCGCAACGTTCACGACCTGCCTGACCGAAGGCATGGGGCCGGCCAAGGCATACGGTTGCGGACTGCTCACCCTCGCCCCGCTGCCCCCCTCCGGCTAGGAAGCGCGCACGGCGCGGCCGCCTCCGAACAGGTCGGCCGCAGGTGCGCCGCGATTGCAGATTCTCATCCCTCTCGTAGGTCCACGATGCGCCACGCTTCGTCGCCGCCATCCCGCCGAAGGGACACGAAGACCACCGTTGTCTGCGTGTCGCCGCGCCAGCCATCGCGCCCTACCGGGGCAACGGTGACGGTCCAGGTGCGGAAGGCTTCGAGGGTATTGTCCTGCGGCTGCCCCAGGTCGGCGGACTGCTCCGCTTCGGTCACCGTCGTATAGGCGCGATGCGAAGCCATCACGCCCCAGTCCCCGCCTTGGACCGGGCGCGGCCGTTCCTCGTCGAGCCGGGCGAAATAGGCGCGGTCCAGGAGGGGGGCGGTCCGCAGGAGGGCATCGTAATCCGATGTGTCGACGTCGGTGTCGACGAGGCACATCGTCAGCGCGGCGGCCTTGGAGACGGCGTCGGCGTCCCCACCGTCCACCTGCACGTCGGCCGGGACGCCGCCCGCGGGCGGACCCGCTGCCCGGGTGCGGGCCGGTGTCGCGGGAGGGCTGCGCCGCACCACCGGAGGACCGCCGCCTGCTGTCGTGGCCGGGTTCACCGCGGCGGGTGCGGCGTCGTCGCCCGACGAACCGGTGGTGCTGCACGCGCCGGTCAGGAGCAGCGCACCCGCCACGAGTGCGGCCGCACGGCCGGTCCGTGTCCTGCTCACGAGTACCGCACGATGGTGAAGGTCTCGCTGCCGTACTGGCTGAGGAGGGTGCTGTTCCGCACCTTGAGTCCAGTGTGCGGCGCTTCGACGATGCCGTAGTCGTCCTTGCCGCGGTTGTCCTTGGTGCGCCCGGTGAAGATCACGACGTGGTGCACTCCTGCCGCTTTCGTCGCCATGTAGATCGCGTCACCCGGCACCATCGAGTCCAGATTCGGGACGAGCCTGGCTTGGGACGACAAGTTGTTCACCGCGATGACCTGTGTGCCCGTGGTGCGCGGGATCGGCGCGTTCGGTTTGATCTTGAACGTGGTCCGCGCCTGGTAAACCGCGTACTGCACAAGGGCGGAGCAATCGAACCCGCCGCTGGTCGGACCGGTGATGGACCCACCACCCCAGACGTACGGCTTGCCGAGCTGGGTGCGGGCTTGGCGCACGATTTCCAGGCCGAACGACGCCGCGCGGGCGTCGACCGCGGGACCGCTGACGTCGAGTGTGTACGTGTCCCGTTTCGCGAGCACGTTGTCGACGTACTTCTTCACCCCGGGGATGTTGTCGACGCCTCCGGCCTTTTTAACGTTGGGGACCCCGGTGTTGTAGGCGCCGATCGTGTTCCGCAGCAGGTCGCCGGGGACGTTGTTCGCCTTCACCTCGTCGCGCAGCGTGCACAGGTACTTGGCGGTCGCGGCGATGGCATCGTACGGGTTCTTGATGTCGGTCTTGCCATCGCCGTTGCCGTCGACCTTCGCCGCCTGTTGGCCTCCGCTGCCGTTCCACGTAGCCGGCATGAACTGGGCCACGCCCTGGGCGCCCGCGGAGCTGTCCGGGGTGTTGACGTTGCCTCCCGATTCCACCCACACGATGCCGGCCAGCACGGGTTCGCTGACAACGCCCTCGCACGGGTAGAGCCGCACGGCGTTATTGATCGCCGACAGCACATTGGTGTCCGGGATTTCCTCTGCGGCCGTATGGTTCAAGCCGAAGTAGTCAAGGCCTATATCGAGCACGTCGGCGGCGTTCAGCCGCCACGCCGCACACCCCGTGACGACCGTCGTGCCCAACGCCAGCGTGAGGGCAGCCATGGTGGCGTGCGCCGTTGGCCGTCGTCCTCGTCGCGGATATAGTTCCGTCTTCACAGTCCTATTCCCTCCGTCCGCGCCGTCTTCGACTCCGCTTCCCGGGGGTCGGTCTCATGTCCGGCTTGGGCGCCCGGTACGCCCATGTGGCTCTGGAGGCCGTGTGCAACGGCCAGACGCACCGCAAGCGCGGAATTGGCAGAGGAGGCGTTGTCTCGGCTCTGCCGGGAATGACGGGCAACTTCCTTCTGTAAATCCCGAACCGATCTCGCGCCTTGCGCTGCCGCCTTCGTGGGCGTGAGATGCCCCGCGGCAGCCTTGAAGAGCATCCTTCGTTTCCCCTGCGCGGCCGTCTGCAGCCCGTCCAATGCCGCATCGACCATCGCAAATATGTCCTCGGACATCCTCGTCCCTCGTTACGCAGTTCCTGTAGCTCTTGGTCACGAGCGACGTTTACAGCACGAACCACCCGGCGATCGACGTCGCCGAGCCGGCCAGCACGGCCGCGAAGACCACCCATCCCAGACGGTTGAATTGCAGGAGCCCCGGCTCGCCCGTGTACCACGACCTCGCCATTCCGACGCCGACACCCACCACGCCGATCCATACCGCGCAGGACGCGGCAAGCAGGGCCCAGCCCAGGAAATCGTTAAGCTGGGCGCTCACTTGCTCCGAGGTCGGCGCGGCCTTGGCGTTCTCGGTCGCCAGGGTCTCGCAATCCTTCTTGGTGGCGCCGGAGAGGAACTCGCATCCTCCGTCGTCGGCCGATTCGGCGGCCGTCTGCTGTTTGAAATCCGGGTGATCTTTGAGGCAGCCGGTCCGCATATCGGCAACGAGTGTGGGATTGCTGCCGTTCTGGAACTGGCCGGTGCCGATCAGCAGGCACGGGTTCTGGTTGACCGAAGTGCGGCATACGTTGAGGTGCCGGTCGGACCGTTGGTCCGAATCGTAGATTCCGTTGCAGGGGTTCTCTTTGACATCCGCTGTGATCGACTGCCCGAGCCCGTTGCTTGCCTCGTGCTTCTGCAGGAATTCGAGCATGTGCTTCTTGATGCACTCGGTCAGCGAGCCGCTCTCCCCGGCCAAGGGCCCGATCATGTCATGGGTCGCCTGGGAGAAGAACGCCATAACGGTGTTGTCGTAGAGATGGTCGCAAGGCAGGCCGCCGTTCTTGTATTCACCGCGGTGGCCCATCACGGTGGACGAGCCGTGGTAATTCTTGGTGACGCCCTTCTCTTCCTTGTCGACGCAGTAGAAGGTGAAAAGGAATCCCCAGATGTCTTCGGGGATGTACAAGCATGCTTTGCGCTCCGGCCCCTTCATGTGGTCTTGGTCGTCCGCGGCAGCGACGGTTGCCGACCCCACTTGGGCGGCGAAGCCCAGAAGGCAGGCGGCCAGCACCGTGATCACGGCGCGGGTGACGGGTCCGCGGCGGCGCGGCGCCGACGTGCCGCGCCCGGTCCGCTGCCGGAGGCGCGTCATCGGGCCCACCTGCGATTGGTGTCGTTGATGTCGCGTTCGGCTTCGGTGAGTTCGACGCGGACGGGGATGCCGGGTCGGCCGCCGACTTTGACCATGAACTTGCCGAGTCCGGGGGGCGGTGATTTGCGTCCGCTGCCGGTGTCCCAGGCGGGCGGGGTGGACCAGTCGGTGATCATCCGCTGCTCGGCGCCGGTCATGTTGACGACCTGGGTCAGTTCCGGCATCTCCGCGGCGGGCAGTCCGCCGCAGATGACCATGCCGGCGCGTTCGACGAACCCCTTGGCCTTCATGCGGTCTTCTTCGTAGGCGAGGGCCATGAGGTCGGACATGGTGTGGGTGATCATCGCCATGCCGACGCCGCGCTGGCGGTTGAGGCGGGTGAGGGCGTCGACGCGGTCGACGAGGCCGCGTCCGGCGCGCAGGACGCGCCACAGTTCGTCGAGGATCACGAAGTAGTGGCGCTGCGGCTCGAGTCCGGCGTCGGCGAGGGCCTGGGCGACGGAGACCGCGCCGAATCCGTAGCTCCAGCAGGCCAGCAGTGCCGCGGCCTGGAGGTTCATCTCGGAGTCGTCGATGCTGGAGACGTCGAAGCAGACGGGCCGGTCGCGGTGCATGGGTTCGGAGGTGGGGCGGGCGAACATGTCGCCGAGGCGGCCTTCGCCGAGGAGGCCGACGAGGGAGGCTTCGAGGTCTTCGACGGTGTCGCGGTATTTGGCGATGTCGCCGCGGTCCAGGACCGCGGCGCGGACCGGGTCGGGTGCGTCGCGGATCACGGCGAGGAGGTCGGCCATCACGGGGATGCCGGGGTGGCGTTCGTCGAGCACCTTCAGGGCGACGTTGAGGACGGTTTCCTCGCGGTCGGTGATCGGTGTGCCGCGGACGATGGTGAGGAGCGATCCGACGGCGTTGATGCGGCGGCCGTGGGCGTCGGCGATCAGCGCTCGGCGGGCGTCGCCGGTGAGCCGTTTGGCGGCTTCGGTGACTTCGCCGGGGTCGAGGACGTTGAGGAAGCCGCGGCCGCGGCCGAGGGTGATGACCTGGCCGCCGAGGGCGCGCACCAGGTCGACGTAGTCGGGTTTGAGGTCGCCGAACACGAGCGGGTTCACGCCGTATCCGGCCAGGCCGAGGGCTTGGCGGCGCACCACGGTCGACTTGCCGAGGCCGGGTTTGCCGAGGACGAACTCGCTCGGGTTGAGGATGAGGTTGGCGCGCTGGAACCAGCTGATGGGGTCGCAGCACAGTGCGGCGCCGCTGGTCATCGACCGGCCAAGCGGCACACCGACGACCGGTGTGCCGGAGCCTGCCCCGAACGGCCACAGGCCGCACACCTGGACGGTGGTGCCGCGCCACTCCGTCGGCGCCTCGATATGCGAAGCACGACCTCGGCCCCAGCCCATGAGGCCACGGGGGCCCGGACGATCCGCAGCTGCTCGACCCCCCTTGGGCGGGGACGGCGACCGCACTCCGCCGCCCGGCGGTGTGCTGTCAGAGGTGCCGTCGGCCGTTGGCTTGTTCCCGAACATCGCGCGTCCTCTCGTGTGTGCCGTGCCGATGGCCGTGCCACCTCGGTACCGACGGCCGGGTTTGCCGGCGCGATCGGCGGGGCGCCTGCCGCCAACCGCCCCAGCCGGTCCGTGCCGTCGTGGTCCGCTCTACATCGAGTTGCGGACGGTTTGCGGCACCCGCAGGTGGTCGCCGAGGTTCACGCCCAACGGCAGTGCCGCGGCGAAGGCCGCGGACTGGGAGCCGTACATGCGCCGCAGCCGGACCCGCGCCGTGGCGGCGAGGTTGTCCACGGCGGCGCCGGCCAGCGGCACCGCCGCCTCGTCCAGCACCGTCGCCGT
>NZ_JBMULZ010000012.1:72647-264251 GCF_049534875.1 Uniformispora flossi | reverse complement strand
GCCCGCAACCCCGAAGGGTTGCGGGCCCGTCGCGTTGTCCGGTGTCAGACGCGCCGGAAGATCAGCGCGCGCTTGACCTCCTGGATGGCCTTGGTGACCTCGATACCGCGCGGGCATGCGTCCGTGCAGTTGAAGGTCGTGCGGCAGCGCCAGACGCCCTCCTTCTCGTTGAGGATCTCCAGGCGCTGTTCGGCGCCCTCGTCCCGCGAGTCGAAGATGAAGCGGTGGGCGTTGACGATCGCCGCCGGGCCGAAGTACTGGCCGTCGGTCCAGAAGACCGGGCAGGACGTCGTGCAGCACGCGCACAGGATGCACTTGGTCGTGTCGTCGAACCGCTCGCGGTCCTCCGGCGACTGCAGGCGCTCGCGCGTCGGCTCGTTGCCGGACGTGATGAGGAACGGCATCACGTCCTTGAAGGACTGGAAGAACGGGTCCATGTCGACGACGAGGTCCTTCTCGACCTCCAGGCCCTTGATCGGTTCGATCGTGATGGGCTTGGTGACGTCGAGGTCCTTGACCAGCGTCTTGCACGCCAGGCGGTTGCGGCCGTTGATGCGCATCGCGTCGGATCCGCAGATGCCGTGCGCGCACGACCGGCGGAACGTCAGCGAACCGTCCTGCTCGCCCTTGACCTTGAGCATCGCGGTGAGGATGCGCTCGGTCGGGTCCGCCTCGACCTGGAAGTCCTGCCAGAACGGCACCGGCGGCTCGCCGTTCGGGCCGACCAGGTCGGGCAGGAAGCGGCGGACGCGCAGGGTGATGGTGATCGGGGTGTGGTCCCGGGCCGGCTTGTCGGCCGGTGCGGGTCCCGACGAGGTCTCTTCGATCACGGCAGTCATCAGTACTTACGCTCCATCGGCTGGTAGCGGGTGACGACGACCGGCTTCCAGTCCAGCCGGATCGAGTAGTCGCCGTCCGCGTCGACCTCGCGGTACGCCATCGTGTGCTTCATGAAGTTGACGTCGTCGCGCGCCTGGAAGTCCTCGCGCGCGTGGCCGCCGCGGGACTCCTTGCGGTTGGCGGCGCCGACGACCAGGACCTCCGCGAGGTCGAGCAGGAAGCCCAGCTCGACGGCTTCGAGCAGGTCGGTGTTGTACCGCTTGCCCTTGTCCTGGATCGACACGTTCTTGTAGCGCTTCTGCAGGTTCTTGATGTCGGAGAGCGCCTGCTTGAGCGTCTCCTCGGTGCGGTAGACGCCGGCGTTGGCGTCCATCGTCTCCTGCATCTCGGCACGGATCGCGGCGACCCGCTCGGTGCCTTCGCTGTCGCGCAGCCGCTCGATCATCTCGACGACGGTCGAGGCCGGGTTCTCCGGCAGCTCGACGAAGTCGGCGGTGGCGGCGTACTTCGCGGCGGCGATGCCCGCGCGGCGGCCGAACACGTTGATGTCCAGCAGCGAGTTGGTGCCCAGGCGGTTGGAGCCGTGCACCGACACGCAGGCGACCTCGCCCGCGGCGTACAGGCCCGGCACCACCGTGGTGTTGTCGGCCAGCACCTCGGCCTCGACGTTGGTCGGGACGCCGCCCATCGCGTAGTGCGCGGTCGGGTACACCGGGACCAGCTCGGTGGTCGGCTCGACGCCCAGGTAGGTGCGCGCGAACTCGGTGATGTCCGGCAGCTTCTCCTCGATCTGCTCCGCCGGCAGGTGGGTCAGGTCGAGGTAGACGTAGTCCTTGTTCGGACCGGCGCCGCGGCCTTCGAGGACCTCCAGCACCATCGACCGGGCGACGATGTCGCGCGGCGCGAGGTCCTTGATGGTCGGGGCGTACCGCTCCATGAAGCGCTCGCCGTCGGCGTTGCGGAGAATGCCGCCCTCGCCGCGCGCGCCTTCGGTGAGCAGGATGCCCAGGCCCGCGAGGCCGGTCGGGTGGAACTGGTAGAACTCCATGTCCTCCAGCGGCAGACCGCGCCGCCACGCGATGCCCATGCCGTCGCCGGTCAGGGTGTGCGCGTTGGAGGTGGTCTTGAAGACCTTGCCGAAGCCGCCGGTCGCGAAGATGACGGCCTTGGCCTGGAAGACGTGGATCTCGCCCGACGCCAGCTCGTAGGCGACGACGCCCGAGGTGGTCTTGTTGCCGAACGCGTCTTCGACCAGCAGCAGGTCGAGGACGTAGAACTCGTTGTAGAACTCCACGTTCTGCTTGACGCAGTTCTGGAACAGCGTCTGCAGGATCATGTGGCCGGTGCGGTCGGCCGCGTAGCAGGACCGGCGTACCGCGGCCTTGCCGTGGTCGCGGGTGTGCCCGCCGAAGCGGCGCTGGTCGATGCGGCCTTCCGGGGTCCGGGAGAAGGGAAGACCCATCTTCTCCAGGTCCAGGACCGCGTCGATCGCTTCCTTGCACATGATCTCGGCGGCGTCCTGGTCGGTGAGGTAGTCACCGCCCTTGACCGTGTCGAAGGTGTGCCACTCCCAGTTGTCTTCCTCGACGTTCGCGAGGGCGGCGCACATGCCGCCCTGGGCGGCGCCGGTGTGGGAGCGGGTCGGGTAGAGCTTGGTGAGAACGGCCGTGCGGCTGTTCTTGCTCGCCTCCAGGGCGGCGCGCATGCCGGCGCCGCCCGCGCCGACGATGACGGTGTCGTACTTGTGGATCTGCATGGCCTGACTTGTGTCCTCTGGTCCTCGGTACCGCAGCGACCGCGTCGCGCGCCGACTACTGGCCGATGTTCGGGTCGAAGGTGAAGATCACCAGGGTGCCCGTGAAGAGCACGATCAGCGCGGACGTGTAGAGCAGCGCCTTGAGCCAGAAACGGCTCTGGTCGCGCTCCGCGTAGTCGTTGATGATCGTGCGAAGGCCGTTGACGCCGTGCAGTTCGGCGAGCCACAGCATGATCAGGTCCCAGGCCTGCCAGAACGGCGAGGCCCACCGGCCGGCCACGAACGCGAAGCCGATCCGCGACACGCCGCCGTCGATGACGAGCTGGATGATCAGGTGGCCGATGACCAGGACGACCAGCAGGATGCCGGACAGCCGCATGAACAGCCAGCTGTACAGCTCGAAGTTCGTCTTGGTGGAGCGCGGCGAGCGCTTGGAGCGGGGCGCCTCGATGGAGGGGCCGCCGCCGGTGACCTGGGGAGCGTTCTCGATGAGTGCCATCGCCGTCAGCTCCCGAAGATTTCGCGGATCGTGTGCTCGAGCACCCAGTAGAAGCTGCTGCCCATGAGCGCGACCCACAGGCCGCACACGACCCAGAACATCTGCTTCTGGTAGCGGGGGCCCTTCTCCCAGAAATCGACCGCGATGATGCGCAGGCCGTTGAGAGCGTGGAAGAGGATGGCCCCGACGAGGCCGTACTCCATGATGTTGACGACGGGATTCTTGTAGATCTCGATCGTCTGGTCGTAGGCCTCGGGCGAGACGCGCACGAGCGCGGTGTCGAGGACGTGCGCGAACAGGAAGAAGAAGATGAGGACGCCGGTGACTCGATGAGCCACCCAGGACCACATGCCTTCCCGGCCGCGGTAGAGCGTTCCAGCCGGCACGGAAACTACCCTCCGGATGCGGTAGACGGGGCCGGGCCGGCATTGCCGGACGGCAAGCCAGTCGGTTCGGCCCGGCCGGGACCCTTCCTCCGGCCCCCGCCATGCTAGCCATCGAACGCCCCGCCACCCGACCGGGGGCGCGCGATGTGATCGATTCCGCACGCCGACGGGGAACCAAACGGGTGACACCCGGTGTGTAGTCAGCCCGATGTGACGGAGCGTCACGACCCGCGCCCGGCCCGAAAAACTTGGCGGGGTCAAGCGAATGGGCGACTGATGTCACACCTGGGCCGTGTATCGCTCTCCGCGCCCTGTCCCTACGATGCGTGAACATGACGGAGGCTACTGTCGACGGCGGCACGTCTACCGGCTCCACCTTTGCTTCGCAGTTCCCGCAGCCCACGCGGGAACAGTGGCAGAGCCTGGTGGCCGGCGTGCTCCGCAAGTCGAGGGTGATCGGTGAGGACGACGCACCGGACCGCCCTGAGGATCTGCTCGCGACCACCACCTACGACGGCATCACGCTGGCCCCGCTGTACACGGCCGACGATGCCTCGCCGGACGCCGGGGTGCCCGGACTGCCTTCGTACGTGCGCGGCGCGCGCGCGACCGGCAGCAGCACCGAGGGCTGGGACGTACGCCAGTTGCACGGCGACCCCGACCCGGCGCGCACCGCCGAGGCCGTCCTCGCCGACCTGGAGAACGGCGTCTCGTCCGTTTACCTGCAGACCGGCGCCGGCGCCCTCGACCCCGCCGAACTCCCGCGCGTGCTGACCGGCGTGCTCCTCGACCTGGCCCCGGTCGTCCTCGAGCCGGGCGCCGACTTCGCCCCCGCCGCCGACGCCCTCCTCGCGGTGTTCCGGGACCGCCGCGTCCCGGCCGACGAGGTCCGCGGCAACCTCGGTGCCGACCCGGTCGGCACCCACGCGCGCACGGGCACCGCGCCCGGGGCCGGTGCGGACCTCGCCGCCGCCGCCGACCTCGCGGTCCGCGCCCACGCGGAATTCCCGCACCTCCAGGCCATCGCCGTGGACGGCCAGCCCTTCCACGAGGCCGGCGCCTCGGAAGGCCAGGAACTCGGCGCCGCCACCGCGGCCGGCGTCGCCTACCTGCGGGCCCTCACCGCGGCCGGGCTCGACGTGGACACCGCGCTCGGCCTGGTCGAGTTCCGCTTCGCGGCCACCGCCGACCAGTTCCTCACCATCGCCAAGCTCCGTGCCGCGCGCCGCCTCTGGGCCCGCGTCGCGCAGGCGTCCGGCGCGGCGAGCGGCGCGCAGAAGCAGCACGCGGTCACCTCGTGGTCGATGACCACGCAGCGCGACCCGTGGGTCAACATGCTCCGCACCACCGTCGCCGCCTTCGCGGCCGGCGTGGGCGGCGCCGACGCGGTCACCGTGCGCCCGTTCGACGCGGCCCTCGGCCTGCCCGACGCCTTCGCCCGGCGGATAGCACGCAACACGCAGTCGCTGCTTCTCGAAGAGTCGCACCTCGCGCAGGTCATCGACCCCGCGGGCGGCTCCTGGTACGTCGAGAAGCTCACCGACGACCTCGCGCACGCCGCCTGGGCGTTCTTCCAGGAGATCGAGCGCGCCGGCGGCATCACCGCCGCCCTCGACTCCGGCCTGATCGCCGACCGCATCGCCGAGGTGCGCGCGGCGCGCGACAAGGCGCTCGCGACCCGCGCCGACGCGATCACCGGCGTCAGCGAGTTCCCGAACCTCACCGAAGAGCCGGTGGTCCGCGAGCCCGCGCCCGCCCCGGCGGGCGGCGGCCTGCCGCGGGTCCGCTACGCCGAGTCCTACGAGACCCTGCGCGACCGCGCGGACGCGGTCCTCGCGGAGACCGGCGCCCGGCCCGCGGTCTTCATCGCCACGCTCGGCCCGATCGCGCAGCACACCGCCCGCGCGCAGTTCGCCCGGAACCTGTTCGCCGCGGGCGGCATCGACGCCGCCGACGCGGGCGCGACCGCGGAGACCGCCGACGTGGTGGCCGCGTACGAACGCGCGGGCAAGCCCAAGGTGGCCGTCCTCGCGTCGTCCGACAAGCTCTACGCCGACCAGGCCGCCCCGGCCGCCGCCGCACTCAAGGCGGCCGGCGCGGAGTACGTCTGGCTCGCGGGGGCAGCCAAGAAGTGGGCGGACTCCGGAGCCGACGGCTTCGTCTTCGCCGGCTGCGACGCCGTGGCCGTGCTGAACCGGACTTACGACCTGCTGGGAGGAGGAGCCCGATGAGCATTCCCGACTTCACGGGGATCGACCTCGGCACCCCCGAGGCCGCCGACGCCGAAGCCTGGGTCGCCGCCGTCGCGAACGCGACCGGCAAGGACGCCGCCGAGCTGACCCGCGACACGCCCGAGGGCATCCCGGTCAAGGCGCTCTACACCGCCGAGGACACCCGGGGCCTCGACTTCCTCGCGACGTACCCGGGCATGGCGCCGTTCCTGCGCGGCCCGTACCCGACGATGTACGTCAACCAGCCGTGGACGATCCGCCAGTACGCGGGCTTCTCCACCGCGGCGGAGTCCAACGCCTTCTACCGCCGCAACCTCGCGGCCGGCCAGAAGGGCCTGTCGATCGCCTTCGACCTGGCCACCCACCGCGGCTACGACTCCGACCACCCGCGCGTCGCGGGCGACGTCGGCATGGCGGGCGTGGCCATCGACTCCATCTACGACATGCGGCAGCTGTTCGACGGGATCCCGCTCGACCAGATGTCCGTGTCGATGACGATGAACGGCGCGGTCCTGCCGATCCTCGCCCTCTACATCGTCGCGGCGGAGGAGCAGGGGGTGAAGCCGGAGCAGCTCGCGGGGACGATCCAGAACGACATCCTCAAGGAGTTCATGGTCCGGAACACCTACATCTACCCGCCCAAGCCCTCGATGCGGATCATCTCCGACAT
Organism: Uniformispora flossi; assembly: GCF_049534875.1. Lineage (NCBI taxonomy): Bacteria > Bacillati > Actinomycetota > Actinomycetes > Kitasatosporales > Streptomycetaceae > Uniformispora > Uniformispora flossi. The sequence goes on along the minus strand of NZ_JBMULZ010000012.1, from coordinate 257,869 downwards.
CTTCGCGTACACCTCGCAGAAGATGCCGAAGTTCAACTCGATCTCCATCTCCGGCTACCACATCCAGGAAGCCGGGGCCACGGCCGACCTGGAGCTGGCCTACACGCTCGCGGACGGCCTGGAGTACCTCAAGGCCGGCATGGACGCGGGCCTGGACATCGACGCGTTCGCGCCCCGGCTGTCCTTCTTCTGGGCGATCGGCATGAACTTCTTCATGGAGATCGCCAAGATGCGCGCCGCCCGCCTCATCTGGGCGGACATCGTGCAGAGCGCCGGCGCCAAGAACCCCAAGTCGCTGTCGCTGCGCACGCACTCGCAGACCTCCGGCTGGTCGCTGACCGCGCAGGACGTCTTCAACAACGTGGTCCGCACCTGCGTCGAGGCCATGGCCTCGACCCAGGGCCACACCCAGTCGCTGCACACCAACGCCCTCGACGAGGCGCTGGCGCTGCCGACCGACTTCTCGGCCCGCATCGCGCGCAACACCCAGCTGATGCTCCAGCAGGAGTCGGGCACCTGCAGCGTGATCGACCCGTGGGGCGGCAGCGCCTACGTCGAGCGGCTCACGTACGACCTGGCGATGAAGGCCCGCGAGCACCTTGCGGAGATCGAGAAGGCCGGCGGCATGGCCGCCGCGATCGACGCGGGCATCCCCAAGCTGCGCATCGAAGAGGCCGCCGCGCGCACCCAGGCGCGCATCGACTCCGGCCGCCAGCCGCTCATCGGCGTCAACAAGTACCTGGTGGACAACGACCAGCCCATCGAGGTGCTCAAGGTCGACAACCACCAGGTGCGCGCCGACCAGATCGCCAAGCTCGAAAGCCTGCGCGCCGAGCGGGACTCCGCCGAGGTCGCCCGCGCGCTCGCGGCGCTGACCGGGGCCGCCGAGGCGGACCTGGCCGGCAACCGGCCGAACGACCTGGAGCACAACCTGCTCAAGCTCGCCGTGGACGCGGCGCGCGCCAAGGCGACGGTCGGGGAGATCTCCGACGCGCTGGAGTCCGCGTACGGCCGGCACCAGGCGACGATCCGCACGCTCACCGGCGTGTACCGCGAGGAGGTGGGGGCCACGGGCAACGTCGAGCGTGCCCGCGGGCTCGTCGAGGCGTTCGGGGAGGCCGAGGGCCGCCGCCCGCGCATCCTCGTCGCGAAGATGGGCCAGGACGGCCACGACCGCGGCCAGAAGGTCATCTCCACCGGCTTTGCCGACCTCGGCTTCGACGTCGACGTGGGCGCGCTGTTCCAGACGCCGGAGGAGGTCGCACGGCAGGCCGTCGAGGCCGACGTGCACGTGGTCGGCGTCTCGTCGCTGGCGGCCGGGCACCTGACGCTCGTCCCCGCGCTGCGCGAGGAGCTGGCCAAGCTGGACGCGGCCGAGATCATGGTCGTGGTCGGCGGCGTCATCCCGCCCGCCGACGTGCAGCCGCTGCTCGACATGGGCGCCGCCGCGGTCTTCCCGCCCGGCACGGTCATCTCCGACGCGGCCGTCGACCTGCTCAAGCGCCTGTACGACCAGCTCGGCCACGCGCTGCCGGCCGAGCCCGCCACCGCGGACTGACGTGGCGCGCCGCGTCGTCGACGTCGGCCGGTACGCCGAAGGCGTGCTGGCCGGCAACCGCACCATCCTGGCCCGCGCTGTGACCCTGGTGGAGTCCACCCGGGCCGACCACCGCGACCAGGCGCAGGAGTTGCTGGTCAAGCTGCTGCCGCACGCCGGCGGTGCCCACCGGGTGGGCATCACCGGCGTGCCCGGCGTCGGCAAGTCCACGTTCATCGAGGCGATGGGCACCAAGCTGACCGAGGCCGGCCACAAGGTGGCGGTGCTGGCCGTCGACCCGTCGTCCACCCGCACCGGCGGCAGCATCCTCGGCGACAAGACCCGCATGGGGAAGCTCGCCGTCGACCCGAACGCGTTCGTGCGGCCGTCGCCGACCGCGGGCACGCTCGGCGGCGTCGCGCGGGCCACGCGCGAGTCGATCGTGCTCATGGAGGCGGCCGGCTACGACGTCGTGCTGGTGGAAACGGTCGGCGTCGGGCAGTCCGAGGTGACCGTGGCCAACATGGTCGACTGCTTCCTGTTCCTCACTCTCGCGCGCACCGGCGACCAGCTCCAGGGCATCAAGAAGGGCGTCCTGGAGATGGCGGACATCGTCGCGGTCAACAAGGCCGACGGCGACTTCGCCCCCGCGGCCCGGGCCGCCGCGCGCGAACTGCAGGGCGCCCTGCGCCTCATGCGCCGCCCGAACGAGCCCTGGTACACGCCCGTCCTGACCTGCTCCGGCCTGACCGGCGACGGCCTGGACGAGCTGTGGGACACGATCCTCAAGCACCGCGAGGTCCTGGAGTCCACCGGGCGCCTCGCCGAACTCCGGCGCCGCCAGCAGGTGGACTGGACGTGGTCCGCGGTGCACGACGCGCTGCTCGCCGAACTGCGCGCCAACCCGGCGGTGAAGCACCTCGTCCCCGTCCTCGAACGGCAGGTCCGGGACGGCGAGATCACGCCGACGCTGGCCGCCGCCCGGATCATCGAGGCGTTCCACGGCGGCGAGGACTGACACCCGGCGTCCGGTGCCCCTGCCGGGGGGCGGGGGCACCGGAAACCGCGACAAGCTTCGGCAAGGTTCCACAAACCTGTAGCCGCGATGTCGTTATGGCATGACATAACCTGTTCGGGTGTTCCGTCCCCCGAAAGGGCGTCTATGCATACCCCCTACGGCCCTGGTGCATGCGCCGGCGAGGGCGCTTTTTCTCACCCGAACGGGGGTAATTCGCTCTCTACCACGTCGCAGACGGCGATGCAACGTACCCTTGCAGGGGTGAACGCATCCCAGCCCGAAGGCTCCGCGGCCCGCAGAGAAGGCCCGGCTTCGGCCGTGGCCTCCCGCGTCGCCGCCTACACCGAGGAACTCGTCGCCTTTCGCCGCGACCTGCACATGCACCCCGAGCTGGGCCGGGAGGAGTTCCGCACCACCAAGCTCGTAGCCGCGCGCCTGGCCGCCGCGGGTCTGACGCCCCGTCTGCTGCCCGGCACCGGCGTCGTGTGCGACATCGCGCCCCGGCCCGGCAGCGCCGACGGCCGCGGCATGGTCGCCTTCCGCGGCGACATCGACGCGCTGCCCGTCGAGGACCTGAAGGACGTGCCCTACCGCTCCACGGTCCTGGGGAAAGCCCACGCATGCGGCCACGACGTGCACACCGCGGTCACCCTCGGCGCCGGGCTCGTGCTCGCCGACCTCGCCCGCGACGGGCTGCTGACCCGCCCGGTGCGGCTGATCTTCCAGCCCGCCGAGGAGAAGCTGCCCGGCGGCGCGCTCGACGTCATCGCGGCCGGCGGCCTCGACGGCGTCGAGGAGATCCACGCGGTGCACTGCGACCCGCGCGTCGAGGTCGGCCGCGTCGGGCTCAAGGTCGGCGCCATCACCTCCGCGTGCGACCGGCTGATCATCACGTTGGACGGGCCCGGCGGGCACACCGCGCGCCCCCACCAGTCCACCGACCTGATCACCGCGCTGGCCAAGATGGCCGCCGAACTGCCCGCCGCCCTGGCCCGCCGCATCGACCCGCGGTCCGGGATGAGTGTCGTGTGGGGCCGCATCGCGGCGGGTTCCGCGCCGAACGTCATCCCGCAGCGCGGCGAATTGGACGGAACCCTGCGCTGCCTGGACATCGCCGCCTGGCGCCAGGCCCCCGACCTGCTCCAGGAACTCGTCGACACGATCGCCGCGACCTACGGCGCCAAGTGGGAGCTGGAACACCACCGCGGCGTCCCGCCGGTGGTCAACAACGCCGACGCGGTCGCCGCCGCCCGCGAGGTGGCCGCCGGGCTGCTCGGCGCCGACTCCGTCGAGACCACCGAGCAGAGCCTGGGCGGCGAGGACTTCTCGTGGTTCCTGGAGAACGTGCCCGGCCAGCTCACCCGGCTGGGTGTGCGCCCGGTGGGTGAGGCGCCGTACGACCTGCACCAGGGCCGCTTCGACGTGGACGAGCGCGCGATCGGCATCGGCGCCGCGCTGTTCGCCGGGCTCGCGCTGCGGCCGCCGGCCTGACCCCGGCGGGCCTCCGCGGGCCGTCCCGGCCAACCGCCGCTTATTACAACCAGGTAAGAATTCCGGCCCCGCACCCTCCGGTGCGGGGCCGTGCTTTTACCGTGCCGCAAAGCGGGGAAACCGTGGTGCCGTGAGTACAGCGCCACCGGGGCGGCCCGGTCGTTCCGCAAGCGCCACCCGCGCGGTCCGGAGGTGATCCGGACGGGCTATCGGATCGTGTCCAAGTGGTGATCCGGCCCGTATGTCAGAGATATTGCTTTTGTATGTATGCTCTGCGGCGGTTCATATGTCTACGCGCGTTGGCCGCGAGTCTACTCGCGTTGAACGCGGTGTGTCAGGCCTAGGCCGCAACACGTCGTGCACTTGATTGGCCCTGATTTCCGCGCCGTTAGGCGCGCTTCGGAAGGAGACACCCCGTGCGCCGGGTATCCAAGGTCGCCGTGGTCGCGGTCACCGGGGCTCTCGCCCTGACTGCCACCGCCTGTGGAAGCAAGCCGAAGAGCGAGAGCAACAGCACGCCGTCCGCGTCGGCGGGTGCGGGCGGGGGCGCGAGCGGTACGAAGGTCAAGGCCTGCATGGTCACCGACACCGGCGGCATCGACGACCGCTCGTTCAACGCCTCGGCGTGGCAGGGCCTGCAGCAGGCACAGAAGGAACTCGGCGCGGACGTCAAGTACGTCACCTCGAAGTCCGAGAACGACTACGTGCCGAACCTGGACTCCCTGGTCAAGGAGAACTGCACGGTCATCGTCGCGGTCGGCGGCCTGATGGCGGACGCCACCACGCAGTCCGCGAAGAACAACCCGAACCAGAAGTACCTGATCATCGACTCGTCGAGCGTCGGCAACAACGTCAAGGGCCTTGAGTACAACACCGCGCAGGCGGCGTTCCTCGGCGGCTACCTGGCCGCCGCGCAGAGCCAGACCGGCAAGGTCGCCACCTTCGGCGGCAAGAAGATCCCGCCGGTCACCATCTACATGGACGGCTTCGTCGAGGGCGTCAAGTACTACAACCAGGTCAAGGGCAAGAACGTCCAGGTCCTCGGCTGGGACGAGGCCAAGCAGGACGGCTCGATGGCCGAGAAGTTCGACTCGCCCGCCGACGGCGAGCGCATCGCGAACGACTTCATCGCGCAGGGCGCGGACGTCATCCACCCGGTCGCCGGCCAGACCGGCCTGGGCGCGGCCTCCGCCGCCTCGAAGAGCAACGGCAAGGCGAGCATCCTCTGGGTCGACGTCGACGGCTACCAGTCCGCCGAGCAGTACAAGAACGTCATGCTCTCCACCGTGACCAAGGGCATCGCCGACTCGGTGTTCAAGGCGATCCAGGAGACCGGCCAGGGCCAGTACAACACCCAGCCGTACCTCGGCACGCTGCAGAACGGCGGCGTCGGCCTGGCCCCGTACCACGACTTCGACTCCAAGGTCTCCGCGCAGACCAAGCAGGAGATCGACCAGCTGAAGCAGGACATCATCAGCGGCAAGATCCCGATCACCTCGCCGGCCCAGCCGAAGAGCTGACCTCCCGGCCGGGCGCCGCACCCGGGGTCCGCCCCGGGGGCAGCGCCCGGCCGTGCCGCTGTCCGGCCCGCCGCCCGGCGGGCCCCCGGCGTTCCGGCCCCGTCGGGGCCGGACCCCACGAGACTTTCCGACCACCGCGCGCCCGTGCCCCGGGCGTCGCGCCGCTGAGGAGGTGACCGCGCTGAAGCTGGAACTGCGCGGGATCACGAAACGGTTCGGATCGCTGGTCGCCAACGACCACATCGATCTGACCGTCGAGCCCGGAGAGATCCATTGCCTCCTCGGTGAGAACGGCGCGGGCAAGTCCACGCTGATGAACGTCCTGTACGGGCTCTACGAGCCGACGTCGGGCGAGATCGTCGTGGACGGCACGCCCCGGACGTTCCGGACCGCGGGCGACGCCATCGCGGCCGGCATCGGCATGGTGCACCAGCACTTCATGCTCGTCCCGGTGTTCACCGTCGCCGAGAACGTCATGCTCGGCCACGAGGAGACCGGCGCGCTCGGCTGGCTCGACCGCCGCCGGGCCCGCAAGAAGGTGCTCGACCTGGTCGCCGAGTACGGCCTGGCCGTCGACCCGGACGCGACCGTCGAAGACCTCCCGGTCGGCCTCCAGCAGCGCGTCGAGATTCTCAAGGCCCTGGTGCGCGACGCCAAAGTGCTCATCCTCGACGAGCCCACCGCGGTGCTCACCCCGCAGGAGACCGAGGAACTCTTCCGGGTCATGCGGGCGCTGCGCGAGTCCGGGCACTCGATCGTCTTCATCACCCACAAGCTCAAAGAGGTCAAGGCGGTCGCCGACCGGATCACCGTGATCCGGCGCGGCAAGGTCGTCGGCAGCGCGGACCCGCAGGCCTCCGAGACCGAGCTGGCCTCGCTGATGGTCGGCCGCCCGGTGGAACTCGTCGTGCACAAGGAGCCCGCGCGGCCCGGCGACGTCCGGTTCACCCTCGACAAGGTCACCGTGCTGGACGACCTGGGCAACGTCCAGGTCGACGACGTCAGCCTCGACCTGCGCGAAGGCGAGATCCTCGGCATCGCGGGCGTGCAGGGCAACGGCCAGACCGAGCTGACCGAGGCGATCCTCGGGCTGCGCAAGCCCGCCGCCGGGAGGATCGCCCTCGACAAGAAGGACCTGACCGCGCTCAACCCGCGGCGCACGCTCGACTCGGGCGTCGGGTTCGTCCCCGAGGACCGCCAGCACGACGGCATCGTCGGGGAGTTCTCGGTCGCCGAGAACCTCGTCCTCGACCTGGTGACCCGGGAGCCGTTCGGCGGCGGCATCGCGATCAAGCCGAAGCAGGTGCGGGAGAACGCCCGGCAGCGCGTCGCGGAGTTCGACATCCGCACGCAGTCCATCGACAGCCCCGCGGGCACGCTGTCCGGCGGCAACCAGCAGAAGGTGGTCGTCGCCCGGGAGATGTCGCGGCCGCTGCGGCTGTTCATCGCCTCGCAGCCGACCCGCGGCGTCGACGTCGGCGCCATGGAGTTCATCCACCAGCGCATCGTCGCCGAGCGCGACCTGGGCACCCCGGTCGTCATCGTGTCCACCGAACTCGACGAAGTCGTGGCGCTCGCCGACCGCATCGCGGTGATGTACCGCGGGCGGATCGTCGGCGTGGTGCCGCCGACCGCGACCCGCGAACAGCTCGGCCTGCTGATGGCCGGCGTCGACGACCCGGCGCTGCTCGCCGAGGCGGGCGGCGGCAAGGCCCTCGACACGCAGTTCGGCGTCGGGCCCGCCCGGACCGACGGCCCGGACCTCGCCAAGTCCGACGGCGGCCCGGCCGACCGCGCGGGTACCGACCAGACCGACCGCACCAGCACCGACGGGGAGGAGGGACCGGCATGAGCGACGCGACCCCAGCCCCCCAGCCGCCCGCCGAAACGGAAAAGCCGCACGGCGGACCGGACAAGAAGCCCTCGATGGGCAAGGCGGTCGTCGACGCGATCGTCACCGGAAACTCGGTCGTCGTGACGTTCCTGGCGATCGTCCTCGGTCTGCTCGTCGGCGCCGTGCTCATCGTGCTGTCCGACCAGGACGTCCTCGACAAGTACAAGTACTTCTTCGCGGACCCGGGCGACTCGCTGTCCGCGTCGTGGGACGTCGTCAAGAACGCCTACGTCGCGCTGTTCAAGGGCTCGATCGTCGACCCGGGCACCTTCGACAGCAACTACGCGCCGTACATCCTCGGCCCGATCTCCGAGACGATCTCGCAGGCCACCCCGCTGATCTTCGGCGGCATCGCGGTCTCGATCGCCTTCCGCGCCGGCATGTTCAACATCGGCGCGCAGGGCCAGATCATCGCCGGCGCCATCCTCGCGTCGTGGATGGGCTTCCAGTTCGACCTGCCGATCGTGATCCACCTCGTGCTGGTGATCATCGCGGGCATCCTGGGCGGCGCGATCTACGGCGGCCTCGCGGGCTTCCTCAAGGGCCGGTTCGGCGCGCACGAGGTGATCGTCACGATCATGCTCAACTACATCGCGCTGTTTTTCCTGTCCTGGCTGCTCACCACCGACGCGTTCCGGCGGCCCGGGACCCAGCAGCCGATCGGCAAGTCCGCGCACTCGCACGCCTCGCTGCCCCGGCTGTTCGGCGACGACCTGCGCATCAACTTCGGCATCGTCCTGGCGATCGCCGCGGTGGTCCTCTACTGGTGGATCCTCAACCGCTCGGCGATGGGCTTCGAACTGCGCGCCGTCGGCTCCAACCCGGACGCCGCGCAGACGGCAGGCATGAGCGTGCCGCGCGCCCAGTTCGTCGCGATGGCCCTCGCGGGCGGCATGGCCGGCCTGATCGGCGTGTCGCAGGTGATGGGCCCGTACAACCCGGCGCACAGCCTCACCCCGTCGATCGACGCGGGCCTCGGCTTCACCGCCATCACCGTCGCGCTGCTCGGCAGGACCTCGCCGGTCGGCATCGTGTTCGCGTCGCTGCTGTTCGGCGCGCTCCAGGCGGGCGGTTCCCGGATGCAGGCCTCGGCCGGCGTCTCGATCGACATCGTCATCGTCGTCCAGGCGGTCATCGTGCTCATGGTCGCGGCGCCGCCGCTGGTCCGCACGATCTTCCGGCTCAAGGGCGCACACAGCGGCGGCGAGGGCGCACTGGTCGCCCCGCAGACCACCGGGGCGGGGGCGGAATCGTGACCGACGACAAGCGGCCCGGCGGCCCCGGGCAGCCGGAGACCCCTGGCAGCTCCGGGAACTACGGGAACTCCGGGAACTCCGGGGACTCCGGGGACTCCGGGAACTCCGGGCACCCCGACGGGCCGGACAAGGAAGGCGGAGCAGGCGTGGGCACGCTCATCACGCCCGAGGTCGAGGCGCCGCAGACCGCGACCGGCGCGGCGGCCCGGACTCTGGAACGCGCCGCACTGCGCCGCGCGCTGGTCACCGGCATCGGCTTCATCGTCGTCGGCCTCTACGCCCTGTGGGCGTTCGGCCTCGGCACGGACTCCGGCGTCGACGCGGTGTTCGGCATGAACATCGCCAACTCGTCGGCGACCGAGGTCTCGCCGCTGCACGTCGCGGCGCGCGGCACGGCCATCGCGATGTCGATCGTGTGCATGGCGGCGGGCGTCCTGCGGATCGTCTTCGACAAGTCGAAGCTGTGGCGCCGGGTGAGCGCCGGCCTGTTCGTCGCCGCGTTCGTGGTGGCGTTCCTGTGCTGGGCGGTCGCGGGCAAGTCGATGTCCTTCGCGGGCGCGCTGCAGAACACCATGCTCGCCGCGACGCCGCTCATCCTGGGCGCCCTCGCCGGCGTCATCGGCGAGCGGTCCGGCATCGTCAACATCGCGATCGAAGGCCAGTTCCTGTTCGGCGCGTTCGGTGCGGCGCTGACCGCGTCGGTCACCGGCTCGCTGACCGCGGGCCTGTTCGCGGGCGCGGCGGCGGGCGGCCTGGTCGGCCTGCTGCTGGCCGTGTTCGCGGTGCGCTACCTGGTCGAGCAGGTCGTCCTCGGTGTCGTGATCAACCTGCTGGTGTCCGGCATCACCGGCTTCCTGTACACACAGCTGCTGCAACCGAACAGCGACAAGTACAACAACCCGGGCGTCTTCGCGAACCACAAGATCCCCGGCCTGGGCGACATCCCGGTGATCGGCCCGGTGCTGTTCGACGTCAACGTCATCGTGTACCTGATGTACGCGCTTGTCGCCGTCGTGCACTTCGGCCTCTTCTACACCCGCTGGGGCCTGCGTGCCCGCGCGGTCGGCGAGCACCCCACCGCCGCGGACACCGTGGGCATCAAGGTCAACCGGACGCGCTACATCAACGTCGGCCTGGCCGGCTGCATCGCGGGCATCGGCGGCGCGTTCCTCACCATCGGCACGGTCGGCACGTTCAGCAAGGACATGGCGTCCGGTGCGGGCTACATCGCGCTGGCCGCGGTCATCTTCGGCCGCTGGCGGCCGATGGGCGCGGTCGCCGCGGCCCTGCTGTTCGGCTTCTCGAAGGCGCTTGCGACGTCGCTCCAGCCGCTGCACACACCGATCCCGGCCGAGTTCCTCAATATGATCCCGTACATCGTCACCGTGTTCGCGGTGGCCGGCCTGGTCGGCAAGGTGCGCCCGCCGGCCGCGGCCAACAAGCCTTACACGAAGGGCTGATCCGTGGCGGACGCGATAGACCCGGCGGCGGTCGACTGGGAAGCCCTTCGGGACGCCGCGAGGGCCGCCATGGCCCACGCATATGTGCCCTACTCGAAGTTCCCCGTGGGCGCCGCCGCCGTGGTCGAGGACGGACGCACGGTGTCCGGCTGCAACGTGGAGAACGCGTCGTACGGCGTGACGCTCTGTGCCGAATGCGGCCTGGTCGGCGAGCTGCACATGACCGGCGGCGGCCGCCTGACCGCGTTCACCTGCTGCGACGGCGACGGCGCGATCCTCATGCCCTGCGGACGATGCCGCCAACTGCTGTGGGAGCACGGCGGCCCGGAGCTGCTGGTGGACACCGCGCGCGGCATCCGGCCGCTGAGCGAACTGCTGCCGGATGCGTTCGGCCCCCACAACCTGAGCTAGGCCGGGCCCGGGTGCGGCGTCGTCCGCCGCACCGGCCCGGAACCGACATCGGCAAGGAGCACGTGGAACCCATGGACGTCATCTCCGTCATCCGTACCAAGCGCGACAAGGGCGAGCTGAGCGACGCCCAGATCGACTGGGTGGTGGACGCGTACACGCGCGGCGAGGTCGCGGACGAGCAGATGTCCGCGCTGGCGATGGCGATCCTGCTCAACGGCATGACCGCGGCCGAGATCAACCGGTGGACCGACGCGATGATCGCGTCCGGCGAGCGCATGGACTTCTCCGGGCTGCCGCGCCCGACCGCGGACAAGCACTCCACCGGCGGCGTCGGCGACAAGATCACCCTGCCGCTCGCCCCGCTGGTCGCCGCGTGCGGCGTGGCTGTGCCGCAGCTGTCCGGCCGCGGCCTCGGCCACACCGGCGGCACGCTCGACAAGCTCGAATCGATCCCGGGCTGGCGCGCGCAACTGTCCAACGACGAAATGCTCGCCGTGCTCGGCGACATCGGCGCGGTCATCTGCGCCGCGGGCGACGGCCTCGCGCCCGCCGACAAGAAGCTCTATGCGCTGCGCGACGTCACCGGCACCGTCGAGGCGATCCCGCTGATCGCCAGCTCCATCATGAGCAAGAAGATCGCCGAGGGCACCGGGGCGCTCGTCCTCGACGTCAAGGTCGGCACCGGCGCGTTCATGAAGGACCTCGCGGACGCCCGCGAACTCGCCCGCACCATGGTGCGGTTGGGCGGCGACCACGGCGTCCGTACGGTGGCGCTGCTCACCGACATGTCCACGCCGCTCGGCCTGACCGCCGGGAACGCCCTCGAAGTCCGCGAGTCCGTCGAGGTCCTGGCCGGCGGCGGTCCCGCCGACGTGGTCGAACTGACCCTCGCCCTGGCCCGCGAAATGCTCGCCGCGGCCGGCATGACCGACCGCGACCCGGCCGACGCGCTCGCGAACGGCAGCGCGATGGACGTCTGGCGCCGCATGGTCGCCGCCCAGGGCGGCGACCCCGACGCCCCCCTCCCGGTCGCCCGCGAGCAGCACGTCGTCACCGCCCCGTCGACCGGCATCCTGACCCGCCTGGACGCCTACGACGTCGGCATCGCCGCCTGGCGCCTGGGCGCGGGCCGCTCCCGCAAGGAAGAACCTGTCCAGGCCGGGGCCGGCGCCGAACTCCACGCCAAGCCGGGGGACCTTGTCACCGCGGGTCAGCCCCTGCTGACCCTGCACACCGACACTCCGGAGCGCTTCGCCTACGCCCTCGAATCCCTGGAATCCGCCTTCGACATCGCCCCCGAAGGCACGGCCTTCACCCCGACGCCCATCGTGGTCGACCGCATCGGCCCGACGGCCTGACGGACCTACCGGGTCAGCAGCGACAGGTCGATTTCGAGCGGGTCGGGCACCTTCAGGCGCAGGACCGCGGCGCGCATTGCCTTCGGCACGGAATCACCCCGTGCGGTCACGCGGCCCTCGCGGTGGTCCGGGCGCGCACGGATGCCACCACCGGAGCTTTTGCGGTGCTCTTCAGCGGTGCCGCTGCCCACACCGCGACCATGCACAGGGCCAGGACGAACACCACCGCGCCCCACCAGCCGACCGCGTGGAAGGCCACGCCGCCGACGGGGCCGCCGAGGCTGGAGCCGAGGTAGTAAGCGGCGATGTAGAGCGCGGAAGCCTGCGCGCGGCCGTGCCGGGCGCGCAGGCCGACCGCGGCGCTGGCGGCGGCGTGGCCGGCGAAGAAGCCGGCGGTGAGGACGATCAGGCCCGGGACCACGAACGCCAGGTGGTCGGGCAGGGTCAGGAGCGCACCGGCGGCGGTGACCGCGGCGGCCGCCCACAGGGTGGTGCGGTGGCCGAAGCGGCCGACCATGCGGCCGGCGGCCGTCGAACTGAACGTGCCGGCCAGGTAGATCACGAAGATCGCACCGACCACCGACTCGGGCAGGTTGAAGGGCCGTCCGAGCAGCCGGTAGCCCAGGTAGTTGTAGACGGTGCCGAAGGCCGCCATGAAGAGCATGCCGAGGGCGTACAGGCGCCGCAGCGCCGGGTCGCCCAGGTGCGACCTCAGCGTCCCGGCCAGTTCCCGCCCGGTCACCCCGCTCGGCGCGAAGTGCCGCGACGGCGGCACCAGCAGCCGGAACACCACCGCGCACGCCAGCGCGAGCAGGCTCACCGCGACGATCGCCGCCCGCCACCCGCCCAGGTCGGCCGCGAAGCCGGTGACCAGACGGCCGCCCATCCCGCCGATGCTGTTGCCCGCGACGTACAGCCCCATCGCGGCGCCCAGCGACGTGCCCTCGACCTCCTCGGCCAGGTACGCCATCGCCGTCGCGGGCAGCCCCGCCAGCGCCACGCCCTGGAGCGTCCGCAGCGCCACCAGCGTCCCGAAGTCCGGGGCGAACGCGGCAAGCAGGCCCAGCAGCGCCGCGGCGAAGACGGACACCGTCATGATCCGGGTCCGGCCCACGCGTTCGGACAGCATGCTCACCGGGATCACCGCGACGGCCAGCGCCCCGGTCGTCACCGACACCGACATGCTCGCCGCGGCCGGGCTGAGCGCGAACCGCTCGGACAGCTGGGGGAGGAGTGTCTGCGTCGTGTAGAGCAGCGCGAACGTCGCGCAGCCGGCCAGGAACAGCGCCAGGTTGACCCGGCGGTAGCCCGCCGAGCCGCGGGCGTGGCGGAGCGGGGCGGCGGGGGACGGGGACAGGGACGGGGCGACGGGGGACACGGGGGCGGATTCCGCGGCTGGCATACCGGCGAAGGTAGAACCGTCTCGGATCATGCGTCCAATGCATGAATAGGCAATGATTGATGCCATGGCGTATGAGAGCAGCTCAGCCCGGTCGGAGCCGGCGGAGAACCCGGTCGCATTGCTTGCCCCGCGCCTGGTGCAATTCGCCGCCGTCGCCCGCGCCGAGCACGTGACGCGGGCCGCCGAACAGCTCGGCATCCCGCAGCCGACGCTCAGCCGCAGCGTGGCCCGGCTCGAAGCCGAGTTGGGCGTGCCGCTGCTGGTACGCACCGGCCGCGGCGTCCGGCTCACCCGCCAGGGCCGCGCCCTCCTCGCCGCCGCGGAACCCGCCCTGGAGGCCCTCGACCGGGCCTGCGACGAGATCCGCGGGGACGCCAGTGCCACCCGCGGCAAGGTCGCGTTCGGCTTCCTGCACACCATGGGCCCGGAAGCCGTGCCGGGCCTGCTGCGCGCCTTCCGCGCCGACCACCCGGGCATCCGCTTCGCGCTCGTGCAGACCTCCGCCGCCGACATGCTCGACCGGCTGCGCGCGGGCGAACTCGACCTGTGCCTCACCTCGCCGCCGCCCGACGACCCGGACCTGGAAGTCCGCCCGCTCGACGAACAGAGCCTGTACCTCGTCGTGCCCGCCGACCACCCCCTCGCCGGGCGCCGCCGGGTCCGCCTGGCCGAGGCCGCGGGGGAGACCTTCGTGTGCATGGAACGCGGGTACGGCCTGCGCCGCATCGCCGACGCCCTGTGCGCCGAAGCCGGCTTCACCCCACACGTCGCCTTCGAAGGCGAGGAAGCCGAAACCCTCCGCGGCCTGGTCGCGGCCGGCCTCGGCGTCGCGCTGCTGCCCGCCCCCGACCCCGTCCGCCCCGGCACCGTGCAACTGGCCGTCACCGCGCCGCGCGCGTACCGCACGATCGGCGTCGCCTGGCGCGCCGGCGGCACCGAGACCGCCCCGGTGCGGCTGTTCCGCGAGTTCGTGCTGAGCCGCACGGGACGCCTGCTGCGCCCGATCTGAAATACGCCGCGAATACCGCTCCCAGACACCCGACATTCGTGTCTTCTACGCGCGTAGGTACTAAAGTCTGTGCATGCACAGCCACAACGCAGCCTCGCCCTCGGCCGAGCACATTCGCCGGGCCCCGAAGGTCCTCCTCCACGACCACCTCGACGGCGGCCTGCGTCCGGCCACCATCGTCGAACTGGCCGCCGCGGTGGGCTACGACCGCCTGCCCACCACCGACCCCGACGCGCTCGGCGTGTGGTTCCTCGAAGCCGCCGACTCCGGCTCGCTGGAGCGCTACCTCGAGACGTTCGCGCACACCTGCGCCGTCATGCAGACCCGCGACGCGCTGGTCCGGGTCGCCGCCGAATGCGCCGAAGACCTCGCCGCCGACGGCGTCGTCTACGCGGAAGTCCGGTACGCCCCCGAACAGCACCTGGAGAACGGCCTGACCCTCGACGAGGTCGTCGAAGCCGTCAACGAGGGCTTCCGGCTCGGCGAGCACCGCGCCGCCGAAGGCGGCCACCGCATCAAGGTCGGCGCCCTCCTCACCGCGATGCGGCACGCCGCCCGCTCGCTGGAGATCGCCGAACTCGCCAACCGCTACCGCGACCAGGGCGTCGTCGGCTTCGACATCGCGGGCGCCGAGGCCGGCCACCCGCCGACCCGGCACCTCGACGCGTTCGAGTACCTCCAGCGGGAGAACTTCCACTTCACCATCCACGCCGGCGAGGCCTTCGGGCTCCCGTCGATCTGGGAAGCCGTGCAGTGGTGCGGGGCCGACCGGCTCGGACACGGCGTCCGCATCATCGACGACATCACGGTCAAGGACGACGGCACCGTCGAACTCGGCCGCCTGGCCGCCTACGTCCGCGACAAGCGCATCCCGCTCGAGATGTGCCCGACGTCGAACCTCCAGACCGGCGCCGCGGAATCGTACGGAGATCACCCGATCGGACTACTTCGACGCTTGTATTTCCGTGTCACCGTCAACACCGACAACCGTCTGATGAGCGGCACGTCGATGACCCACGAATTCGACCACCTCGTCGACGCTTTCGGCTACGGCCTGGACGACCTCCAGTGGTTCACCGTCAACGCGATGAAGAGCGCGTTCCTCCCGTTCGACGAGCGTTTGGCCATGATCAACGAGGTCATCAAGCCGGGCTACGCGGCCCTCCGCTCGGAGTGGCTGTTCGCCCGCGGCTGACCCGTCCGGCACGCACCCGTCGGCCCGGCTTCCCGCTCCCGGAGGCCGGGCCCGCGGCGTTTCCGGGCCCTCCCGCGTTTTTGCACTCCCGTATCGCGTTCGCTACCTTTCGTGCTCATGTCGTCACGTGGCGTGGCAGTTTCCGCGCCCGCAACCGGAGGATGCACATGCGATCGGTAACACGTAAGGCGGCTGTCACGGCCGGACTCGGTGCGGCGATCGTGGCCGGAGCGGCCGCCCCCGCCCTGGCCGCGGGCAACGGCGCCGCCGGCCTGCTCGACCCCCACGCGCCCGGCCTGCCGCAGGTGGCGCAGGAGAACGCGGGCAACATCGGCCCGTTCCCGGTGGGCCAGCTGACCGAGCAGCTCCCGACCGGCCAGGTCTCCGGCCTCACCGGGGGTCTGGAGCAGACCGCCCAGCAGGCCACCGGCGCGCTGCCGACCGGCACGCTCCCCGGCGTGCCCGCGGTCGGCGGCCTCGTGCCGGGCGGCCTGGTCCCCGGCCTGGGCTGACCGAGCCCGCTTCTCGGGCCGCGCTCCCTCGGGGCGCGGCCCGAGCCGTGCCCGGGGTCGGCCGGCGGCGTGCGGGGGCGTGCGGGACGTCAGAATCTGCCGTACAGCTGCTGCGCGACGTTGCCCAGATAGGGGCCGGTCATGGTTTTCGCGGCGGTCAGCGTGATGCCCAGCGACACGTTGCTCACCAGGTAGCGTTTGCCGTTCACTTCGGCGAACCAGCCGCCGCCGCTGGAGCCGCCGGTCATCGTGCAGCCCATCCACAGCATGTCGGGACGCGGCCAGCCGGTGTTGCGGAAGTCCGTGGTCGGCGACGAGCAGCTGTACATCTCGCGGCCGTCGAACGGCGGTTCGCCCGGGTACCCGTAGGACTCGACGTCCAGTCCGCGCGGCGCGTTGAAGAGTATTTCCGCGCTGGTGCCGAGGGTGTCCTCCAGGGACTTCTTCCCGGACGGCGGCTGCACGAGGAACGCGCCGAAGTCGAACGGCGAGGCGATGCTGTCGCGTTCCGGGTCGGCGTCCTTCACCCACTGGTCGCTGACCTCGACCTGCCGGGCCGGCCAGCGGCCGTACGGCTCCCGCTCGGCGCGCGTCGCGCCCGCTCCGTTGTAGCCCGGTATGAACGTCACGCGCGTGTAGAAGTCGGCTCCCTTGCCGCCGTGCAGGCAGTGCGCCGCCGTCCACACCATGTTGCCGCTCGGGTGGTGCACCACGGTGCCGCTGCACTCGGCGACCCCGCCGGGCACCTCGAAGAAGATCTTGCCGCGTATCGCCTTGTCGGGATCCGAATACGGGCCGTCCACCAGTGCGGCCTGGACCGTCGACGGCGGCCGGTAGTTCTGCCCGGACGGCGCCTCCGCGCCGGGCGTGATCTGCGGCCCGACCGGCTTGGCGCTGCCCTGCTTGCCCTCGTCGTCCCAGAACCGGTTGTTGTCCTGGATCTCCTTCTCGGAGTACTCCTTCGACGACATCGCGGACGTCTTGCCGGCCTCGATCGCGAGCGACCCGCTGAGGAACAGCCCCAGCAGCGTCACGATCACGCCGCCGATCACGGACAGCGTGATGATCCGGTTCTTGTGGTGCGTCGGCCCCACCGGGCCTCCCCCCTCGCCTCCGCCGTCCGTCCGGGCCCTCCCCGGGCCGGGCACGGCCGCACGCGGCGGCCGGACCCCTCACGGATGATAGGCGCAGGCGAAGTCTGCGGGGTCACCCCTCCTGCGGGATGACCACCCACATCACCAGGTAGAGCAGGAACTGCGGGCCGGGCAGCAGGCAGGACAGCACGAATCCGATGCGCACCGCCTTCGGCGACCAGCCGAAGCGCTGCGCGAGTCCCGCGCACACTCCGGCGATCATGCGCCCGTTGCGCGGGCGGACCAGCTTGGCGGGCTGCGTGGCGTACATGGCGCTCGGCCTCCTCGGCGCGGCACGTCCGTCGTGCCGTCTCGCTTTCGAAGGTAGGCGACCAAAACGGACGTTTCGTCATCCTGCGGGTGTGCCGGACCCTGACCCGGAGGTAGGGGATTACCCCGTCCCCTTGGCTGTCGACGGCGCCGCGGCCGGCGCCTTCTGGTAGGCCGCGCACTGCTCGGCCCGCGCCGGTCCGGTCCGTCCGGCCAGCGGCAGACCCTCGGTCTTCGCGGCGCGCTGCAGCGTGCACACGATCTGTCCGAGGGCCAGCGGGTTGAGCGCCGCCACGTTGTCGACGTCCAGCCGCACCAGGTCCGCCGGGTCGCCGGGCTGCGGTTCGGCGAGGCCGACGCCGCCCGCGGGCACCGCGGTCGTCCAGCCCTGCGCGGCTTCCGCGGTACTCGGTCCCTTGGCCAGTTCGCGCAGCAGCCGGTCGATCAGGGACATCCTCAGGGGATCCCCGGGGGCCGTGATCCGGGTCGCCCCGGGGACCGGGACCTGGATGTCCACCGCGTCGCCGCGCGGCACCGGCTGCGGACGCCCTTCGCGGATCAGGTAGATCTGGTGCTGCGCGACCGGGGCGGTGGTCGCCGTGCCCGGCGCGGGGCGCTTGGCCGGCTCGCCGGCGTTGATCGGCCCGTCCGTGGACCGGATGCCGCAGCCCGCCAGCGCGGCGGCGAGCACGGCCGCCGCCAGCGCCGCGGGCACGCCGCCGGCCAGTCCGGCGCGCGGCCGGGAGCGGAGCGGCGTCCGGCGGCCGGAGGACCGCCGCACCGGGGCTCCGCGCGGGCGTCGCAGGGTTCCGCGTACCGTCACCGCCGTCCTCCCAACTGCGCTCCGTCGTCCAGGTCGTGCCCGGTGTCGTCGGCGAAGTCGCCGCCGTCGGGGCCGTAGTCCGCCGGATCGTCGTCCGGCGGCACCAGCGGCAGCCGCAGGCTGAACATCGCGCCGCCGCCCGGGACGTTCGACGCGGACGCCGTGCCGCCGTGGATCCGGGCGTTCTCCATCACGATCGACAGGCCCAGGCCGCTGCCCTCGGAACGCGCCCGCGAGCTGTCCGCCTTGTAGAACCGGTCGAACACGTGCGGCAGCACGTCCTCCGGAATGCCCGGCCCGGTGTCCGAGACGTCGATGACCAGGTCCTCGGCGCCCGGCTCGGCGAGCAGGCCCGGGTCGGCCGCCCGAGGTTCGCGGCGGATGACCACGGTCACCGGCGAACCGCCGTGCCGCAGCGCGTTGCCGACCAGGTTCGACACCATCACGTCCAACCGCCGGGCGTCCACTCGCGCCACGATGTCGCGCGGCGACCGCAGGTCGACCGCGTCCATCCAGGCCCGCGCGTCCAGGCAGGCGGTGACCAGGTCGGCGATGTTCACCTCGTCGAGGACCAGGGCGGCGGTGCCCGCGTCGAACCGTGACACCTCCATCAGGTCCTCGACCAGCGTCGCGAGCCGCTCGATCTCCGCGACCACCAGCCGCGCGGCCGGGGCGCCCTGCTCGCCGAGGCTGTCCGCCTCCTCTTCGAGCAGTTCGCTCACCGCGGTCATCGCGGCCAGCGGAGTGCGCAGCTCGTGCGACACGTCCGCGACGAACCGCCGGGACGACGACTCCAGTGCACGCAACTCCGTGACGCTGCGTTCGAGTTTCTCCGCGGCGTCGTTGAAGGTACGGGCGAGATCCGCGAGTTCGTCCGAGCCGCGGACGTCCAGCCGGGTGTCGAGCTGCCCCGCACCCAGCTGCCGCGCCGCGTTGCCGAGCCGCCGCACCGGACGCAGCACATGCCGCGCCCCCACGAGAGCCAGCACCGCAGCGGCGCCCAAGGCCAGCACCGCACCCGTGGTCAGGTAGCGGGCCAGCGACGTCAGATCGGTCTGCTCGGCGCGCAGGGACTGGAACATGTACCCGGTCGGCCCGTCGGGCGCGCCGGGCGTGTCCGTGACCACCTTGGTGCCGCCGACGAGATACGGCTGCCCCTTGATGCTGATCCGCTGGAAGTACATGTGGTAGTTGCCCTGCGCATCGCGGGTGTTGACCGCTTTCTGCAGGTCCGCGGGTACTTCCTTCAGCGTGAACTCGCCCGACGTCGCCGCCGTGTTCGTGCCGTCGCCGACCAGCACCACCGCGTAGCCGAAGCTGGTGTTGCGGAGCTGCTGCACGGCCGCGTCGAGTTCGGCGTCCGTCGGGTTGGCCGACAGGTTCGTCGACACCCGGCCGAGGCCGTCGCGGAACTCCTTGATGACCGAGTCCTGGGCACGCTGGAGCACGGCGTTGCGGGTGAGCCAGTAGGCGATCCCGGAGGCCAGGACCGCGGAGATCAGCGCGACGATCGCGAACGCCGCGAGGATCCGCACGCGCAGCGAGCTGAGCCGCATGGCATGCCCGATCCGCGCCAGCACCGGCCGCCGGTTGCGCGGCGTCTTGCGGCCCGTCACGGCGGGTCGAGGCGGTAACCGACGCCGCGGACCGTGCGGATCAACGTCGGCGCCGACGGCACCAACTCGACCTTGGCGCGCAGCCGCTGGACGCAGGCGTCCACCAGCCGCGAGTCGCCGAGGTAGTCGTGTTCCCACACCAGCCGCAGCAACTGCTGGCGCGACAGCGCCTGGCCGGGCCGGCGGCTCAGCTCGACGAGCAGCCGCAGTTCGGTCGGTGTGAGGGACAGCTCTTCGCCGCCCTTGGTCACGATCATCGCGTTGCGGTCGACCACCAGGTCGCCGAACACCGACGCATCGGACACTTCGCGTTCGCCGCGGCGCAGGACCGCCCGGATCCGGGCGTCCAGCACGCGAGGCTGCACGGGCTTGACGACATAGTCGTCCGCCCCCGACTCCAGGCCCACGACGACGTCGATGTCGTCGTTGCGCGCGGTCAGCAGGATGATCGGCAGCGAGTCGGTCCGGCGGATCCGCCGGCACACCTCGAATCCGTCGATCCCGGGCAGCATCACGTCCAGCACGATCAGGTCGGGGCGCTGTTCGCGCCACCGCTCCAAACCAAGCTCGCCGGTGGCCGCCGTCACCACCCGGTGACCCTGGCGGCCCAACGCGAGTTCGAGGCCGGTACGCACGGCCTCGTCATCCTCGATCAGCAACAGGTAGGGCACGCGAGCCATTGTGTCTGACGTCACGAGTGGGAAGAACACGGGTCCGCAATCCCCGGTTCTGCCCGCCCATCCCCTGTTGCATACCTGTGACACGAGGCAGACGGTCCGATGAAGCCCGACCAGCAGAGTTGTGGTCGTGAACGAACCTCGCGTCGGAGCAGGTTTTGGGGGAGGAACCATGCAGACTCAGATCGACCGCCACGACAACCGCCGTAACGTCGTCGCACTCGCCGCGGTCCCCAGCGCCGGGACGGCCGCCTCGCGTGCCGCGGTGCCGGACACCGGATGTGTGGACGACGACTTCACGGCGTACGTCCGCGAGCGCCGCTCGGCGCTGTTCGCCACCGCGTACCACCTCACGGGGGACCGCAACGAGGCCGAGGACCTGCTGCAGAGCGCCCTGATGAGCACCTACCAGGCGTGGGGCCGCATCCAGGACAAGGCGGCGCTCGGCGGCTACCTCCGCCGCACGATGACCAACCTGCACATATCGGCGTGGCGCCGCCGCCGGATCGGCGAGTACCCCACCGAGGAGATGCCCGAGCGCGCCGACTGCTCGGACTCGATGGGCGACACCGAACTGCGTGCCGTGCTGTGGCAGGCGCTCGCCAAGCTGCCCGAGCCGCAGCGCACGATGCTCGTGCTGCGCTACTACGAGGGCCGCACCGACCCCGAGGTCGCCGAGGTGCTCGGCGTCAGCGTCGGCACGGTCAAGAGCAGCATCTGGCGCGCCCTGCGCCGGCTCCGCGAGGACGAGGCGCTGAGCTTCGGCGCGGACGAGGCTTTCGCGGAGCTGGTCGCCTGACCCACGAGCCCGCGTCGGCGGGTTGTGTGCAATGCCGCGAGTGTTCACAGAGTCCGGGGGGGCTTGGTGGGGACTCAGAAGTCCCGGGAACGGTCCGCAAGGGCCGGCCCCGGGACTTCGTCGTTTCCGGGGCCGTGCGGCTGCTGGGGGAGGCAACGAGTGGGGGAGGCGAGGGGTGGTGCGGGGGAGGTCGTGGCGGCGCGCCCGGGGGTCGGAGTCCCCGGCGGCTGCGCGGTCGCGCTGCGGAGGGTTACGCGGGCAAAGACGGCCTTTCCCGCCGGTTGGTTCCGGCCTCGTCACAGAGTGGTGCCGGACACGTGCCGGGCCGCGTCGGCGGATCCGCCGACGCGCGGCGGACACACCGTCAATTGCTGCCGCGTTGCCCCGGGCGGACGGATTTCGCTACCTTCCGTGGTGATTCGGGCGCTCAGCGTGTCGATGCCGCGCTCGCAAGGAAACGGAAGGAAATCGCATGGCTTCGCCTCTGCGTACCGTGATGGCAGCGTCGCTCGGCGCCGCGGTCGCCCTCGGCGCGTCCGCCGCGAGCGCCGCCCCGCCGGTGCAGCCCGGCCAGACGCGCCTGGACCCGGCGCTCGACGCGGCGCTGCCCGCCGTCCTCAACCCGGCCCAGACCGCCGCGCTGAACCCGCTGGCCGGCACCGGCTTCAACCCGCTCGACAACGCGGTCGGCACCGAGGTCGGCGACCTCCCGGTGGGCACCGACATGGCCACCGGCAAGCTCGCGCACGGCACCAACCTGCAGAACCTGCTCGGCAGCGGCCCGCTGCAGGGCGTCGGCCCGCTGGTCTGACCCGGCGCGGGCACCCCGCACGGAAAAAGCCGGGCGGCCGCCCCGTGAGGCGGCCG
Source organism: Uniformispora flossi (assembly GCF_049534875.1). Classification (NCBI taxonomy): domain Bacteria; kingdom Bacillati; phylum Actinomycetota; class Actinomycetes; order Kitasatosporales; family Streptomycetaceae; genus Uniformispora; species Uniformispora flossi. The sequence goes on along the minus strand of NZ_JBMULZ010000012.1, from coordinate 235,621 downwards.
CCCGGCCCGTTCCGTCCGCCGGTCAGCTCCCGGTCGGGTGCCAGACCGTGCGCGTCTCGGTGAACGCGAGCATCCGCGCCACGCCCGGGTCGGCCGTCCAGTCCGGCTCCTTGGCGTCCGGCCGCAGCACGCGCTTGAGGTTGTCCGCGGCGGCGACCTCCAGGTCGCGCACCGACGCCACCCCGGCGTTGTGCGACGCGCCCGCCAGGTCGATGGCGTTGACGTCCTGGTGCGCGGCCAGCCACGGCGCCACCTCGGCGAGCGGACCGCTGAGGATGTTCACCACACCGCCCGGCACGTCGGACACGCCCAGCACCTCGCCGAACGCCAGCGCGGGCAGCGGCGCCTGCTCGGACGCCAGCACCACCGCGGTGTTCCCGGTTGCGATCACCGGCGCCACCACGCTGGTCAGCCCGAGCAGCGACGACTTCCGCGGGGCGAGCACGGCGACCACGCCGGTCGGCTCCGGCGTCGACCAGTTCGCGTACGGCCCCGCCACCGGGTTCGCGCCGCCGGCGACCTGCGCGAGCTTGTCCGTCCAGCCCGCGTACCAGACCCAGCGGTCCACGGACGCGTCGACGAGCGCCAGCGCCTTGTTGCGGCCCACGCCCTCCGCGGCCGACACCTCGGACGCGTACTCCTCGCGGCGCGCCTCCAGCATCTCGGCGATCCGGTACAGCACCTGCCCGCGGTTGAACGCCGTCGCGCCCGACCAGCCCGGGTACGCCTTGCGCGCGGCGACCACCGCGTCGCGGGCGTCCTTGCGGGTGCCGCGCGGCGCGTTCGCCACCGGCCGGTCCTTCGTGTCGGTCACGGCGTACACCCGTCCGCTCTCGGAGCGGGGGAACTTGCCCCCGATGTACAGCTTGTAGGTCTTGTTGACCGCCAGACGAGACTCAGACATCGAGGTAGGCCTCCAGCCCGTGGCGGCCACCCTCACGGCCGAATCCGGATTCCTTGAAGCCGCCGAACGGCGACGCCGGGTCGAAGCGGTTGAAGGTGTTCGTCCACACGACGCCCGCGCGCAGCCGCTGCGCCGTCCACAGGGCCTTGGCGCCCTTCTCCGTCCACACGCCCGCGGACAGACCGTAGGGCGTGTTGTTGGCCTTCTCCACGGCCTCGGCCGGGGTGCGGAACGTCAGCACGGACAGCACCGGGCCGAAGATCTCCTCGCGCGCGATGCGGTGCGCCTGCGTCACGCCGGTGAACACGGTCGGCGGGAACCAGAAGCCCTTCGCGGGGATCTCGCACGGCGCCGTCCAGCGCTCGGCGCCTTCCTCGTCGCCGGCGTTGACCAGGCGCGTGATGCGGTCGAGCTGCTCGGCCGAGTTGATCGCGCCCACGTCGGTGTTCTTGTCCATCGGGTCGCCGAGGCGCAGGGTGCCCAGGCGGCGGGTCAGCATGTGCAGGACCTCGTCGGCGACGGACTCCTGCACGAGCAGCCGCGATCCGGCGCAGCAGACCTGGCCCTGGTTGAAGAAGATGCCGTTGACGATGCCTTCGACGGCCGAGTCGAGCGCGGCGTCGTCGTAGACGATGTTCGCGGCCTTGCCGCCGAGTTCGAGGGTCAGCTTCTTGCCGGTGCCCGCGACGGTGCGCAGGATCTGCTTGCCGACCTCGGTGGAGCCGGTGAACGCGATCTTGTCGACGTCCGGGTGCGCGACGACCGCGCGGCCGGTGTCGCCCGCGCCGGTCACGATGTTGACGACGCCCGCGGGCAGCCCGGCCTCGACGCAGATCTCCGCGAAGCGCAGCGCGGTGAGCGGCGTGGTCTCGGCGGGCTTGAGGACCACGGTGTTGCCCGCGGCCAGCGCCGGGGCGATCTTCCACGCGAGCATCAGCAGCGGGAAGTTCCACGGGATGACCTGCCCGGCCACCCCGAGCGGCTTGGGGTCCGGACCGAAGCCGGCGTGCGCGAGCTTGTCGGCCCAGCCCGCGTAGTGGAAGAAGTGCGCGGCGACGAGCGGGATGTCGACGTCGCGCGATTCGCGGATCGGCTTGCCGTTGTCCAGCGTTTCCAGCACCGCGAGTTCGCGGGCGTGCTCCTGCACGAGGCGCGCGATGCGGAACAGGTACTTGGCGCGCTCGCTGCCGGGCAGCGCGGACCAGGCGCGGAACGCCTTGCGGGCCGCCTTGACCGCGCGGTCGACGTCCGCTTCGCCGCCGACGGCGACCTCGGAGAGGACCTCTTCGGTGGCCGGGTTGACGGTCTTGAGCGTGCCGCCGTCCGCGGCTTCGGTGAACTTGCCGTCGATGAACAGGCCGTACGACGACGCGATGTCGGCCGCGGCGCGGGACTCCGGGGCCGGGGCGTAGGCGAAGGGGTTGGGGGAGGCAGTCACGGGTCAGTCCACCGTCACGTAGTCGGGGCCGGAGTAGCGGCCGGTGGCCTGCTTGTGGCGCTGCATGAGCAGGTCGTTGAGCAGGCTGGAGGCGCCCAGGCGGAACCAGTCGGGGGTCAGCCAGTCCGGGCCGGCGGTCTCGTTCACCAGGACGAGGTACTTGATGGCGTCCTTGGTGGTGCGGATGCCGCCCGCGGGCTTGACGCCGATCTGGCGGCCGGTCGCCGCGCGGAAGTCGCGCACCGCTTCGAGCATCACCAGGGTGACCGGCAGCGTCGCGTTGGTGGCGACCTTGCCGGTGGACGTCTTGATGAAGTCGGCCCCGGCGAGCATGCCCAGCCACGAGGCCCGGCGCACGTTGTCGTACGTCGCCAGCTCGCCGGTCTCCAGGATGACCTTCAGGTGCGCGCTGCCGCAGGCCGCCTTGACCGCGACGATCTCGTCGAAGACCGCCTGGTACCGGCCGGACAGGAAGGCGCCGCGGTCGATGACCATGTCGATCTCGTCCGCACCCGCGGCCACCGCGGTGGCGACATCGGCGAGCTTCACGTCGAGTGCGGCGCGCCCGGACGGGAAGGCGGTGGCGACCGACGCGACCTTGACGGGCGCGCTGCCGAGGGCCTGCTTGGCCTCGGCGACCAGGTCGGGGTAGACGCAGATGGCGGCCGGGCGCGGGGTGCCGGGCGTGCCCGGATCCGGGTGCAGCGCCTTGGCGCACAGCGACCGGACCTTGCCGGGGGTGTCGGCGCCCTCCAGCGTGGTCAGGTCGATCATCGAGATGGCGAGGTCGATCGCGAACGCCTTGGCGTCCTTCTTGATCGAGCGCGTTCCGAGCATCGCGGCGCGGGACTCGGCCCCCACCTTGTCGATGCCGGGAAGCCCGTGGAGGAACCGGGTCAAGGCCGCCTCGGAGGACGTCACCTCGACCGGGTCGGCAGGGAAGGCAGACAGCATGGTCACCACATGAGCATATCTACACGCGTAGCGCCTGTCATGGGCCGCAGCGCGCGTTCCGGTGCCGCGACGTGCTCCCCGGTGCTTTCCCGGCGCCTCGACGGCGTCATCCCGACGGGACGTTTCTGCAATCGGGTGATCACCCAAAGAACACATATACGGCGGTACGTTTCGACGGTACGCCTTCGTGCGGCACAATCCGGCCCATGAGCAACGACGAGGGCGTCACCTCCTACCGGTCCAAGCCGGCCGCGTTCACCGGGGTCGTGCTGCTGGCGGTAGGCCTGTGGCTGATCATCGACACCCTCGTGCGCGGCAGCGGACGGACCGCCCTCATGGTGATCGGCGTGGTCCTGGCGCTCGGCACGGTGGTCTTCGCGCTGACCCTCCGCGCGGCGGTCTTCGCCGGCCCGGAGCGCCTGGTCATCCGCAACCCGTTCCGCAGCATCGAGATCCCGTGGGGCGCGATCGACGAGATCCGCGCCGAGTACTCGCTGGAAGTCCGCGCACAGGGCAAGTCGTTCCACATCTGGGCGATCCCGGTGTCGCTCCGCGAACGCAAGCGCGCCCTGCGCGCCAACGCCCGCGCGACCGCCGAGGACCCGATGGACCGCGGCCACAGCTCCGTGCACTACATCCCGCAGGCCGCGGTCGCCGACCACGCCCTCGCCGACCTGCGCGGCATGGCCGAGCAGTTCGCCAAGGAGTCGACCGGCGACGTCAAGGCCGTCTGGTACCTGCCGGTCCTGGCGCCGATCGTCGTCGGCATCGTGCTGGCGGCGGTGGCCGCCGCGCTCTGAGCCGGCCGGGACGGCCGAGTCGGAGCGCAGCGGCCCGCGGCGTCACATGCCCAGCGCCGCCGCCAGATCCCGGGTGAGTTCGGCCAGCGTCACCGACGCGACGCGCCGGGCCTCGGCGACCTGGCTGTGCACCGGCACCACGACCTGGAGGTAGCCCTTCAGCTTCGGCTCGGTGCCGCTGGGGCGGACCACGATCCGGGCCGAGGCGACGTCGTCCGCGCCGGCCAGGGTGTAGCGCAGGCCATCGGTCGGGGGCAGGTCGGCGGAGCCCGCCGCGAGGTCGTCGACGCGGGCCACGCGCAGGCCGCCCAGCTCGGTCGGAGGGGTCGCGCGCAGCCGGGCCATGCCGTCGGCGATCAGCTCGAGCTTGTCGACGCGCACCGCGTACTGGTCGGTCGCGTGCAGGCCGAACTCGATGGCGATCTGGTCCAGCAGGTCGAGGAGCGTCCGGCCCTCGCCCTTCGCGGCGGCGGCCAGCTCGGCGATCATGAGCGCCGCCGACACGCCGTCCTTGTCGCGGACGCCGTCCGGGTCGACGCAGTAGCCGAGGGCCTCTTCGTAGGCGAACGTCAGGTTCGGAACACGTGCCAGCCACTTGAAGCCGGTCAGTGTCTCCACGTAGTCCAGCCCGAAGCGTTCCGCGACCGGGCCCAGCAGCGACGACGACACGATCGTGGTGGCCAGGACTCCCGTCCCGCCGGCCCGCCGGGCGATCTCCACGCCGAGCAGCGCACCGACCTCGTCGCCGCGCAGCATCCGCCAGCCGCCCTGCGCCGCCGGGTCGGGCACCGCGACCGCGCAGCGGTCGGCGTCCGGGTCGTTGGCGATCACCAGGTCGGCGTCCGCGGCCGCGGCGGTCTCGAACGCGAGGTCCATCGCGCCCGGCTCCTCCGGGTTCGGGAAGGCGACCGTCGGGAAATCCGGGTCCGGCTCGGCCTGCGCCGCCACCACGGTCGGCACCGGGAAGCCCGCGCGCTCGAACGCGCTGAGCATCACCGCGCCGCCGACTCCGTGCATCGCGGTGTGCACGATCCGCACGTCGCGCGGCCCGTCCGGACGCACCACGCCCGCCGCGCGGTCCAGGTAGGCGTCCAGCAGCGCCTCGCTGAGGATCTCCCAGCCGCCGTCCGCCATCGGCACGTCGGCCAGGGAGCCGACCGCGGCGATCCGCGCGGCGATCTCCTCGTCGGCGGGCGGCACGATCTGCGAGCCGTCGCCCAGGTACACCTTGTAGCCGTTGTCGCGCGGCGGGTTGTGGCTCGCCGTCACCATGACGCCCGCGACGCAGCCCAGGTGGCGGATCGCGTACGCCAGCACCGGTGTCGGCAGCGGCCGCGGCAGCACCAGTGCGTGCAGCCCGGCGGCCTCCATGACCGCGGCGGTGTCGCGCGCGAACACGTCCGACTTGTGCCGGGCGTCGAACCCGACGACCACCGTGCCCGGATTGGTGGCGTTCAGGTAGGCGGCGAGTCCCGCCGCCGCCCGGATCACCACCGCCCGGTTCATCCGGTTGGGCCCGGCGCCGAGTTCGCCGCGCAGTCCCGCGGTGCCGAACTGCAGCATCCCGGCGAACCGGTCGGCCAGCGCGGCGCGGTCGTCCGCGTCGAGCAGCCGCCGCAGCTCCGCGCGGGTGTCCGGGTCGGGGTCCTCGGCCAGCCACGCGCGGGCGGCCTCGGCGACGTCACTCAAGGGCGGTCTCCTGTCGGGAAGGGGAAAGGCCGGGAACGGGAAGTGGGGCCGCGCCGCGCCGCGCAGCCGCAGACGGAAGCGACCCGGACACGCCCTAGATCCGGGGGAGTACCTCGGCCAGCAGGCGGCCCATCCGCACCGCGGACGTGCGGCCGGCTTCCAGGACCTCTTCGTGGTTGAGGGGCTCGCCGGTCATGCCCGCGGCCAGGTTGGTCACCAGCGAGATGCCGAGCACCTCGGCGCCGGCCTCACGGGCCGCGATGGCCTCGAGCGTCGTGGACATGCCGACCAGGTGCCCACCGATGGCGCGGACCATCCCGATTTCCGCGGGCGTCTCGTAGTGCGGCCCGGGGAACTGCACGTAGACGCCTTCTTCGAGGCTCGGCTCGACCTCGCGGCACAGCTCGCGCAGGCGCGGCGCGTACAGGTCGGTCAGGTCCACGAAGTTCGCGCCGACGATCGGCGACGTCGCGGTGAGGTTGATGTGGTCGGAGATCAGCACCGGCTGGCCCGGGGTGAACGTCGGGCGCAGCCCGCCGCAGCCGTTGGTCAGCACGACCGTCCGGCAGCCCGCGGCGACGGCGGTGCGGACGCCGTGCACGACCGAGGCGACGCCGCGACCCTCGTACAGGTGGGTGCGTCCGAGGAACACCAGGGCGCGCCGGTCCCCGACGGCGATCGACCGGATGGTGCCCGCGTGGCCCGCGACCGCGGGCGGCGGGAAGCCCGGCAGGTCGGTGACCGGGAACTCGTGGTCGGCGGTGCCGAGCATGTCCGCTGCGGGGACCCAGCCGGACCCCATCACCAGCGCGATGTCGTGGCGGGGAGCGCCGGTGATCTCCGCGAGACGCCGGGCGGCGGCGTCCGCGGCGGCGGCCGGGTCGGTGCTGAGAATGGCGTCGGAAGCGTTCACACGGTGAGCGTAAATGGTGGGGTGCCGATCCAGGTGCTTGGGGTCTATGCGCGTAGAGATCGTGTCGCAATTGATGCCGAAAACACCCGGGTGCCGCGCCGCGCGCCCGCAGCACGTCCGGCCCGGCCACCGGAGGGTGGCGGGGCGGTCGATGTGCGTGGCGTGGCTACATCCCCACGGAGCCGCACGGGCGGGTGCGGAGTTCCTTGACGTAGTCGTCGGGCGCGCCCGCGGATTCCGCCGCTTCGGCGACCATGCCGAGGTAGCGTGCGGACGGGAGGCCGCCCTCGTAGTCGTTGAGGACGTACAGCCAGGCGAGTTCCTCGCCGAACAGGGTCTCGACGCGGACCTTGGCCTTCCGGTACAGGCCGAGCGATTCGCCTTCCCAGCGATCGAGGGCGTCCTCGTCCGCGTCGGTCAGGTCGTACAGCGCGACGAACACCTGCGAAATCTCGTCCTCGACCACGGTGGCAAGGGAGCCCTCCCAGCCCAACTGCTCGCCGCCGAACGTGAGGCGCCAGCCCGGCAGCCAGCCGGTGACGCGGAGCGGGGAGTGGGGAGCGCGCCGTGCCATCTGCCGCGCGTCGAGGTTGCTTGCGTACGCGGCGTAGAGGGGCATGGTTCCGCATCCTACGCGGCGCCCTGCGATGGGAGAGACTCGCCACATAAGAGAGGATGGGACGCGTGACTCGCATAGTGATCGTTGGTGGCGGCCCCGGGGGCTATGAGTCGGCGCTGGTCGCCGCGCAGCTCGGGGCCGAAGTGACCGTGGTCGAGCGCGACGGCGTGGGCGGTGCCGCGGTCCTGACGGACTGCGTGCCGTCCAAGACCTTGATCGCGACCGCGGAAGTCATGACCAACTTCGCCGATTCCCACCAGGAACTCGGCATCTACGTGGACGACGGCACGCCCGGCACGCTCGACCGGCCGAAGGTCGGCGTCGATCTGGACGTGGTCAACAAGCGGGTGCTGGAGCTGGCCCAGGCCCAGTCCGTCGACATCGCCAACGGCCTGCGCCGCGCCGGGGTCAACCTGCTGCGCGGCTCCGGCCGACTGGACGGGCCGCGCCGTGTGGTCGCCGAGCTGGAGGACGGCACCACCGAGACGCTGGAGGCGGACGCGATCCTGATCTCCACCGGGGCCACCCCGCGGGTGCTGCCCGGCGCGGTGCCGGACGGCGAGCGGATCCTGGACTGGAAGCAGGTCTACGGCCTCACCGAGCTGCCGCGCGAACTCATCGTGGTCGGCTCGGGTGTCACCGGCGCCGAGTTCGCCGGCGCCTACCAGGCCCTCGGGTCGAAGGTGACGCTCGTCTCCAGCCGCGACCGCGTGCTGCCCGGCGAGGACCCGGACGCGGCCGAGGTGCTGGAGAGCGTGTTCAAGCGCCGCGGCATGCGGGTCATGGGCCGGTCGCGCGCCGAGCGCGTCGAGCGGCTCGGGGACAGCGTGATCGTCCACCTGGCCGACGGCCAGACCCTGGAGGGCAGCCACTGCCTCATGGCGGTCGGCGCGGTGCCGAACACGCAGGGCATCGGCCTGGAGGAGTCCGGGGTCTTCCTCAAGGACTCCGGGCACGTGCGGGTCGACCGGGTGTCGCGCACGACCGCGAACGGCGTCTACGCGGCGGGCGACTGCACCGGCGTGTTCGCCCTCGCCTCGGTCGCCGCGATGCAGGGCCGCATCGCGATGTACCACATGCTCGGCGACGCGGTATCGCCGCTGGACCTCAAAGCCGTGGCGTCCAACGTGTTCACCGACCCGGAGATCGCCACCTGCGGCTACTCGCAGGCCTCGATCGACTCGGGCGAGATCGACGCGCACACGGTGAAGATGCCGCTGTCGCGCAACCCGCGCGCGAAGATGCAGGGCATCCACGACGGCTTCGTGAAGCTGTTCTGCCGTCCGGGCACCGGCATCGTGGTCGGCGGCGTGGTCGTCGCGCCGCGCGCGAGCGAGCTGATCCACGCGGTGTCGCTCGCCGTCGACCTGCACCTGACGGTCGATCAGGTGGCCAACGCCTTCACGGTGTACCCGTCGCTATCGGGTTCGCTCGCCGAGGCGGCGCGCCGCCTGCACCGCCGCGACCGGGTCTGATCGACCGGGTCTGATCGGTCCGATTGATCGGGCCCGTACCGCCGCACCACGACAAGGCCGCGATTCCCGAGCCGGGAATCGCGGCCTCGCTATTTCCTTGCGGCGTCCGGGTGTTCTCCACTCGATCGGGTGGCTTTCCGGGAACGCGCGCGACCGCGCTCGCCAAGCGCGCATACTCGTTTCGGAGTGGTCACGTGTGTGCACGGATGGGCACGACACGACCGCAAGCGACTTCGCGGGCGCTGTGGGCATGGTGGGGACAGCCCCGTTCGGCGAATACGCGCCTCCCGGATGCGGTGTTTCCGCGGCTTCGAGCCCGTTCACCGCCGACTTTCGCTGCCCTGAATGCCCCGGATCCTCATCATCTTGGTGAACAAGTTTGGGTAAGACCTGCAACCGGCTGAAAAGAGGTGGTCGGTCGCGTTACCTTCGTCACGTGTTCGCTGCTGAGCGTCGTCAGTTGATTCTGGAAATGGTGCGGGCCAACGGAGCGGTGTCCCTGAGGGAACTCGCCCGGGTGGTCCAGACGTCCGAGGTGACAGTCCGCCGGGACGTGCGTGCGTTGGAAGCCGAGGGGCTTCTCGACCGCAGGCACGGCGGTGCGGTGCTGCCCGGTGGACTCGCGCGGGAGCCCAGCTACTCGCAGAAGACCCATCTCGCCGCCGCGGAGAAGGCCGCGATCGCCGATCTCGCCGTGTCGCTGGTCGACGAGGGAGACGCGGTCGTCGTGGGCGCGGGAACAACCACGCAGGAGCTGGCCCGGAGACTGGCCCGCATCCCCGGCCTCACCGTCGTCACCAACTCCCTTCTCGTTGCCCAAGTCCTCGCGCACGCCAACCGCGTCGAGGTGGTCATGACCGGCGGGACGCTGCGCGGATCGTCGTACGCCCTGGTCGGCAGCGGTGCCGAACAGGCGCTGTCCGGGCTGCGGGTGCGCCGGGCGTTCGTGTCCGGCAACGGGCTGACCGCGGAACGCGGCCTGTCCACGCCGAACATGCTCTCCGCGAGCGTGGATCGGGCGCTCGTGCAGGCCGCCCACGAGGTCGTGGTGATGGTCGACCACACCAAGATCGGGGTCGACACGATGTTCCAGACCGTGGCGTCGGAACGCATCACGCACTTGGTGACCGACGAGGATGCCCCATCCGCGGAACTGTCCGCACTCGCCGAGATCGGCGTGCAGATCCACACGGCGCATCTGCCGCAGCGTGCGGTGCCGGGGGCGCGTACCGAGATCAACGGGGACCGGCTGCTCGGCGTGGACCACGCCGGGGCGGGGCCGGACGGGCGCGACCGGAGGCTGTGAGCGGGCGCGGTGGCCGAGGGCCGCGGGCGGGGCGGACGCCTCGTCCGTCCCGGCCGGAGCCGGCGACGAGGTGCCCGCCGCCACGGGCCTCCGTCGCCACCCGCACCGGTCCTGATGCTCCGTCAGGGCCGGTGCCCGCGGCGGCGCTTGCGGTGCTCGCCGCGCTGGATGCGGGCGGCCAGGTCGTCGTGGAAGGTGCCGTAGCCGGTCGCCGACCACACCGATACGGCAGGGTCCACCGCGTAGTACGGCACGATCCGCCCGTCGGGCGCCCGGTCCGCGAGGTGGGCGGGTGCGTCGCCGCGGCGGATCGCCTTGCGGCACGGGGTGCAGGCGGGGACTTTGAGCGTGGTCTTGTAGCCGGTCCGCCATTCCGCGGTGCGGTCCGAACGCCCGTGCAGCGGGTTGAAGAAGCACGGCCGCGGCAGGGCGGGGAGCGGTTCGTGCCGGTAGCGGGCGGCGGCCACCGCCAGCGACACGCGCGCGTCGCCCGCGAGGACGGCGACGCCCGCGAGTTCGACGAGGTCGGCCACGTCGTCCATGAGCCGCCCGGCGGCGTCGTACGCATCGAGCGCCCGGGACAGCGCCTTGTGCACGTCCGGTGCGGGCTCCGGCGGGAACTCGACGACGGCGAGCAGCTCGCCGACCGCGGTCACTTCGGCGCGCACCGCGTCGGCCATCCGGCCGAGCGCGGCCTGCATCGCGGCCAGCGTGGCGACTTCCTCGGGTGTGGGCTCGTGTTTGGCCGGTCCGGGGGAGAGCCACCGGTGCACGGGCAGGGGGACATGCGGACGAGGTATCCACTGACGCCATCCCGGGCGCGGTGTCGGCATCCTCCGAAGGTACTCCGCCGCACTGCCGCCCCACCGCGCGCCGCCCACCGCGAACTCCCGTCCGCCGGCCGACCGCCACGCACGGAGGTGGGAGTCCGCGCGAAGTCGGTTACGGGGTAGGACGGTTGGGGGCGCGGTTGCGAACGAGGCAGGTGCGGGCGGTCGGCCCCGGTCGGCCCCGAACGCGGCGCGGCCCCCGTCCGGTTCGGACGGGGGCCGCGGTGTTCCGGGTGCTGCGGGCGGGTCAGTCCTTGATCTCGCAGAGGACCGCGCCGCTGGTGACCGTGGCGCCGACCTCGGCGGCCAGGCCCTTGACCGTGCCCGCGCGGTGCGCGTTCAGCGGCTGCTCCATCTTCATCGCCTCCAGGACCACGATCAGGTCGCCCTCGGCGACCTCCTGGCCCTCCTCGACGGCGACCTTGACGATGGTGCCCTGCATCGGGCTGGCGAGCGCGTCGCCCGAGGCGGCCGCACCGGCCTTCTTCGCGCCCGCGCGCTTCGGGGCCTTCTTCGCCGGGCCGGCCGCGGCCGCGCCGGACGCGCCCAGACCCGCCGGGAGGGTGACCTCGACGCGCTTGCCGTTGACCTCGACGACGACGGTCTCGCGCTCGGCCGGCTCGTCGCCGTCGCCCGCACCGCCCGCGAACGGGGCGATGTCGTTGTCGAACTCGGTCTCGATCCACCGCGTGTGCACGGTGAACGGCTCGGCGGACCCGTGCACCTCGGGGGCGAACGCCGGGTCGCCGACGACCCGCCGGTGGAACGTCAGCGCGGTCGCCATGCCGTCGATCCCGAACTCGGCGAGCGCCCGCGCGGAACGCTGCAGCGCCTGCTCGCGGGTCGCGCCGGTGACGATCAGCTTCGCGAGCAGCGAGTCGAACGCCTGGCCGATGACCGAGCCCTGCTCGACCCCGGAGTCCAGCCGCACGCCCGGGCCCGTCGGCGGCTGCCACACGGTGACCGCGCCGGGCGCCGGAAGGAAGCCGCGGCCCGGGTCCTCGCCGTTGATGCGGAACTCGAACGAGTGGCCCCGCAGCTCCGGGTCGCCGTAGCCCAGCTCTTCGCCGTCCGCGATGCGGAACATCTCGCGGACCAGGTCGATGCCGGCGACCTCTTCGGTGACCGGGTGCTCGACCTGGAGGCGGGTGTTGACCTCGAGGAAGGAGATCGTGCCGTCCTGGCCGACGAGGAACTCGCAGGTGCCCGCACCCACGTAGCCGGCCTCCTTGAGGATGGCCTTCGACGCGCGGTACAGCTCGGCGATCTGCGCCTCGCTGAGGAACGGTGCCGGGGCTTCCTCGACCAGCTTCTGGTGGCGGCGCTGCAGCGAGCAGTCGCGGGTCGACACGACCACCACGTTGCCGTGCTGGTCGGCGAGGCACTGGGTCTCGACGTGCCGCGGCTTGTCGAGGTAGCGCTCGACGAAGCACTCGCCGCGGCCGAACGCGGTGACCGCCTCGCGGACCGCGGAGTCGTACAGCTCGGGGATCTCCTCGAGCGTGCGCGCGACCTTGAGGCCGCGGCCGCCGCCGCCGAAGGCCGCCTTGATGGCGATCGGAAGGCCGTTCTCCCGGGCGAACGCGACGACCTCGTCGGAGCCGGAGACCGGGTCCGGGGTGCCGGCGACCAGCGGCGCGCCCGCGCGCTGGGCGATGTGCCGGGCGGCGACCTTGTCGCCCAGGTCGCGGATGGCCTGCGGCGGCGGGCCGATCCAGATGAGGCCGGCGTCGAGCACGGCCTGCGCGAATTCCGCGTTCTCCGACAGGAAGCCGTAGCCCGGGTGGACGGCGTCCGCCCCGGAGTCGGCCGCGGCCTTGAGTACCTTGGCCATGTCCAGGTAGCTCTCTGCCGGGGTGTTGCCGCCGAGCGCGTGGGCCTCGTCGGCCACCCGCACGTGCACGGCGTCGCGGTCCGGGTCCGCGTAAATGGCGACGCTGGCGATTCCGGCGTCTTTGCAGGCCCGCGCAACGCGGACGGCGATCTCTCCGCGGTTGGCGATCAGCACCTTGCGCACGATCTGGCTCCCTCCTAGAACTGGGCAGAGTCTAGGGAGTGGCACGCGGACATGCGGTGCCGCCCCACCCCGTCACAGGTCGGCGTCCCGGTCGACTCGATGCGTGACGGGACTTCGGCGGCGCTGCCGATGGACCCAAAGTACTCCGGGCATTCCGCACGGTGTTATCGGGGGCGTCACACTCCGGCGCACTTCCTTATAGGGACTTCCGCTTATAAGGACTTCGGCGCGCCGGCCGCACCGAACAACCGGATCGGCGGTGCCGACGGGGGAGCGGGAAGCCGGCGGTGGGCGCCTCGGGAGGGAGACCCGGCGGCGGTTTCCGGACCCGGCCGCATACCCTTTTCCCTACACCTCGTTCTTGCCTCGTGCGCGCTCCCGGGCCACGCCCTCCCCGGGAACGCGGCGGCGGCAACCGCGCGTTAGCGTGGAGAACGAAATCACCCAATTGGGGAGTTCACCATGGTTGCCGCTCTGGTCGCCCCGAAGATGGTCGACCTCATCCGCCGCTCGCTGCCCGAGCCGCTGCGCCGAGATTTCGACGCGGATCTGCGCCGGACCGAGACGCGCAGACTCCAGCCTCTGCTGCGCATGTGGCGCGCCCGCGGCGCGGCCCGGAACGATCCGGACCGGCTGCGCGAACTCGAGGCCGCGGTCCGCCGTGACCCCGACGGCACCGTGACCTGGACGGCCGAAGGCCACTGACCGGATTCCGACCGGTCCGCGGGTCTGCCGCCCGCCCTGGACCGGCCCGGTCCACGGCGGGCGGCACGCCGCCGTCGGGCGGCCGAACCACGACTTACCGGAAGATGCCCGTGTGGCCGAGCGAGTAGCGGCCCGGCTGCGGGTAGACCGCAAGACCGTGCGGGCCCTTCCCGACCTTGATGCGGGCGATGAGGTGCCCGTCGGCGGTGTCGATCGCGTAGACCTCGGAGTCGTAGCGGCCCGAGAGCCACAGCACCTTGCCGTCCGCGGAGACGCCGCCCATGTCGGGGCTGCCGCCGTCGGGCAGGTGCCACTTGGTGTTGATCTTGCCGCCGTTCTCCGCGCCCGGAGTGAACTCCCACAGCGTGATCGTGCCCTCGCCGCGGTTCGACACGTACATGTACTTGGAATCGCGGCTGATGTAGAGGCCGTGCGTGCCCTTGCCGGTCGGGATCAGCTTCGGTGTGCCGAAGGTGTCGCCGTTGAGCACCCAGATGCCGTGGCTCATCATGTCGGCGATGTACCAGGTCTTGCCGTCCGGTGAGATCTTCACGTCCTGCGGCATGGTGTGGTGCTTGGGCAGCTTCTGCCGCGCGATGATCTCCATCTTCTCGGTGTCGACCTTGAGCAGTTGCCCGTCGAACTCGCACGAGACGATGAAGTAGCGGCCGTCGGGGGAGAAGTCGGCGTGGTTGACGCCGTCGCAGCCGACCGGCAGCTCCTTGACGGTGGCCATGGTGTGCGCGTCGCGGAACACCAGCTCGTGGTCGGCGGACGCCATCACCACCGCGTACTTGCCGTCCGGCGTGAAGTACAGGTTGTACGGGTCGTGCACGTCCACGGTCGGCCCGGTCTTGCCGGTCGCCGGGTCGATCTCGGTGAGCGTGTTGCCCAGGTCGTTGTTGACCCACAGCGTTTTGAGGTCCCAGGACGGCACGACGTGCTGCGGCTGGCGCCCGACCTTGATGGTCTCGATCACCTGGTACGTCGCCGGGTCGATGACCGTCACCGTGTCCGACTCGGTGTTGGGCACGTACACCCGGGACGGGAAGTTTTTGACCGCGTCGGAGAGTTGGTTGGGCCGGTCGGCGGCGTACAGGTCGTTCGGGTCGAGGACCGGGGGCATCCCCGGCAGTCCCGGCTGCGTCTTGACGTCGCCGTGCGGCGGCAGCGCGGGCTGCACGCCGGTCGACGGCGAAGCGGAGTGCGCGTGTGCGGGCGGCTTGCTGTCGCTCGAGCACGCGGTGAAGGTCATGAGCCCGCCCAGGGTGAAGACGAGCGTCCCGGCGGTGGTCAGAGCGACGGCGAAGCGCGACGTATGGGTGCGAGACACCGCCTCAGATTAGAACCTCCGGCGCCGCATTTACGCCATATGTCTACATCGGACCTATACATCCGCCACGTACGGCGTAGCGTGGATCGAGGGGCCGCCCACGACCGGAGGCCGGCCATGTCTCTACCCACACTCAACGGACTGCAGGAACGCGTGCACGGCGCGGTGGTCACCCCGAAAGACCCCGGCTACGAGGAAGCGCGCACCGTCTACAACGCGATGATCGACCGCAGCCCGGCGGTCGTGGTGCGCGCCGCCAACGCGAGCGACGCCGTGGCGGCCGTGGACTTCGCCCGGGAAGCCGCCTTGGACCTCGCGGTGCGCGGCGGCGCGCACAGCGTGCCCGGCTTCGGCACCGTCGACGGCGGCGTCGTCCTGGACTTCTCCGCGATGCGCGGCGTGCGGATCGACCCGGTGGCCCGCACCGCGCGGGTCGAGGCGGGCGCGACGTGGGCCGACCTCAATGCGGCGGCCTATGCGTTCGGGCTCGGCGTGACCGGCGGCATCATCTCCACCACCGGCGTGGCGGGGCTGACGCTCGGCGGCGGGTTCGGGCACGTGGCCCGACGGTTCGGGCTGACCTGCGACAACCTGATTTCCGCCGACGTGGTGACCGCCGAAGGGCGGCTGCTGGTGGTGAACGAGGAGGAGCACGGCGACCTGTTCTGGGCGCTGCGCGGCGGCAGCGGCAACTTCGCCGCGGTCACGTCGTTCGAATTCCGGCTCCATCCGCTGCGCGACATCTACGGCGGGCCGATGTTCTTCGAACTCGAGCACGCCGGCGACATCCTGCGCTTCTACCGCGAGTTCATCCAGGACGCGCCGGAAGAGCTGGGCCTGTTCCCGGGCTTCCACATCGCGCCGCCGCTGCCGTTCATCCCGGAGGACCGGGTCGGCGATACGTTCATCGCGCTGGTGCCGTGCTGGTCGGGCGCGATGGAGGACGCCGAACGGGTGCTGCGTCCGGTGCGCGAGGTGGCGCCGACGGTCGCCGAGTTCGTCGGCCCGATGCCGTACCCCGCGCTCAACGCCGCCTTCGACCCGCTGCTGCCGCCGGGGCTGCGGCACTACTGGAAGGGCCTGTTCGTCACCGAGCTGACCGACGAGGCCATTGCCGTGCATCTGGAGTACGGGCCGCGGGTCCCGACCGTGAACTCGACCATGCACTTGTACTCGATCAACGGGGCGTGCCACCGCGTCGCGCCGGACGCGACCGCGTGGGGCCACCGGGACGCGACGTTCGCCACGGTCATCCCCGGCGTCTGGGACGACCCGGCGCGCGACGAGGAGATGACCGCGTGGGTGCGCGACTACCACGACGCCCTGGCGCCGCACTCCGCGGCGGGCGGCTACGTCAACTTCCTGAGCGGCGACGACGCCGAACGCCAGGACAAGGTGCGGGCTGCCTACGGCACGCACTACGACCGGCTCGTCGAGGTCAAGCGGCGCTACGACCCGGGCAACCTGTTCCACGTCAACCAGAACATCGCGCCGTGAGGCACGGCGCCGTGCGGTGGCTTGCGTGCTGTGGTGTCAGGTGACTGCCGCGGGTGGGACGGTCATGCCCACAGGTCGGTGATGCCTACGCCGAGTTCCGCGAGCAGCTTGCGCAGCAGCGGCAGGGACAGGCCGATGACGTTGCCGGGGTCCCCGTCGATGCCGTCGACGAACGGCGCCGACCGGCCGTCGAGGGTGAACGCACCCGCGACGTGCAGCGGTTCGCCGGACGCCACGTAGGCCTCGATCTCGGCGTCGGTCGGGGTGCCGAACCGCACCACCGTCCCGCAGATCGCGGACGCCTCGGTGCCCGCCGCGGTGTCGATCACGCAGTGCCCGGTCACCAGGACGCCTTCGCGCCCGCGCATCGCGTGCCAGCGCGCGACCGCGGCCTCCGGGGACGCGGGCTTGCCCAGCGCCTCGCCGTCGAGTTCCAGGACCGAGTCGCAGCCCACGACGAGTTCGCCGCCGGTGCACTCGGCGGCGACCACGCGGGCCTTCGCCTGGGCGAGCACGAGCGCGAGGTCGGACGGGGTCGCGGCGGTCAGCGCGTCCTCGTCCACACCGCTGACCCGCACCTTCGGGTCCAGGCCCGCGGCGCGCAGCAGTCCGAGGCGCGCCGGCGACTGGGATGCGAGAACCAGCGGGCGGGCGGCGGACTGCGGCGCGGGCGCGGGGGAAGACATGCGGCCAACGTATCCGACCCGCGCGGGCCGGCGGGCCGGGGTCCGCAGCTGCGGATCCGGGCGCGGACGTGTACGGGGCGGCGGGTCACAGCGCCAGCAGCGCGAGCACCACCACGACGCAGACCGGCAGCAACAGCACGACGCGCCGCAGCTGGGCCACGGCGCGTCGCAATTCCTCCGGCGGCTCTTCACGGGTGCGGCGCATGCGGACCATCGTCGGTCCGCGCGGCGCCCGGGCGATTGAGTACCGGTACTCAAATCCCGGCTCACCCGGGTGCGGCACCGGGCCCGGGTACCCGTCGGCACCCGGGCTGCGGAGCAGCGGTCAGCGGGCCCAGCCGCTCGCCTGCCACGCGCCCGGACCCGGGCGGAGCGGCGTGCGGACGAGCCGCGCGGGGGCGTTCCACTGCGACGGGGGCGCGAATGCCTCCGCCGCCCCGCCGCCCGCCGACTTCGCGGCGATGACGGTGACGATCGCCGCGAGTTCCTCGGGCGTCGGCTCACCCCGAACGATCTTGATCACGGAAACTCCTTCGCCGGACGCCGCCGGACCCGCGGGGGCCCGGCGGCAGCCGATCACAGCCGGTTACAGCGGGATGTTGCCGTGCTTCTTCGGCGGCAGGGTCTCCCGCTTGCCGCGCAGCGCCCGCAGGGCCTTCACCACGTGGGCGCGGGTCGACGACGGCATGACGACCGCGTCGACGTAGCCGCGCTCGGCCGCGATGTACGGGTTGCAGAGCGTGTCCTCGTACTCCTGGATCAGCTCGGCACGGCGCGCGTCCGGGTCCTCCGACGCGGCCAGTTCCTTGCGGTACACGATGTTCGCCGCGCCCTGCGCGCCCATGACCGCGATCTGCGCGGTCGGCCACGCGAGGTTGACGTCCGCGCCCAGGTGCTTGGAGCCCATGACGTCGTAGGCGCCGCCGTAGGCCTTGCGGGTGATCACCGTGACCAGCGGGACGGTGGCTTCGGCGTACGCGTAGATCAGCTTCGCGCCGCGCCGGATGATGCCGGTCCACTCCTGGTCGGTGCCCGGCAGGAAGCCCGGCACGTCGACGAAGGTCAGCACCGGGATGTTGAACGCGTCGCAAGTGCGCACGAACCGTGCGGCCTTCTCCGACGCGTCGATGTCCAGGGTGCCCGCGAACTGCATCGGCTGGTTCGCCACGATGCCGACGCTGCGGCCCTCGACGCGGCCGAAGCCGACCAGGATGTTCGGCGCGAACAGCGGCTGGACTTCCTGGAACTCGGCGTCGTCGAGCACGTGCTCGATGACCTTGTGCATGTCGTACGGCTGGTTCGCGGAGTCCGGGATCAGCGTGTCGAGCTCGAGGTCGAACTCGCTGGTCTCCAGGTCGGCGACCTCGGGGTAGGCCGGGGCCTCTTCGAGGTTGTTGCTCGGCAAGTACGACAGCAGGCCCTTGACGTAGTCGAGGGCGTCCTTCTCGTCGCCGCCCATGTAGTGGGCGTTGCCGGACTTGGTGTTGTGCGTGCGGGCGCCGCCGAGGTCCTCCATCGAGACGTCCTCGCCGGTGACCGTCTTGATGACGTCGGGGCCGGTGATGAACATCTGCGAAGTCTGGTCGACCATCACGATGAAGTCGGTCAGTGCGGGGGAGTACACGTGGCCGCCGGCCGCGGCACCCATGATCAGCGAGATCTGCGGGATGACGCCGGACGCGATCACGTTGCGGCGGAAGATCTCGCCGTACAGGCCGAGCGAGACGACGCCTTCCTGGATGCGCGCGCCGCCGCCCTCGTTGATGCCGACGATCGGGCAGCCGGTCTTGATCGCCAGGTCGAGGACCTTGACGATCTTCTCGCCGTAGACCTCGCCGAGCGAGCCGCCGTAGATCGTGACGTCCTGCGAGAAGACGCACACCTGGCGGCCTTCGATCGTGCCGTAGCCGGTCACGACGCCGTCGCCGTAGGGGCGGTTCTTCTCCAGGCCGAAGTTGGTCGAGCGGTGCCGGGCGAACTCGTCCAGCTCGACGAACGAGCCCTCGTCGAGGAGGTACTCGATGCGCTCGCGGGCGGTCATCTTGCCCTTGGCGTGCTGCTTCTCGACGGCACGGGCCGAGCCTGCGTGCACGGCCTCGTCGATGCGGCGCCGGAGGTCGGCGAGCTTGCCGGCCGTGGTGTGGATGTCGGGATCGCCCTGTACCGGGTCCATTGAACGGGCTCCTGTCAAGTCGAACAGCGGCGATCCGTAGCGTAGCCGCGGCCCGAAACACGTTCTCACCGGCCCGGCGTAAAGGGAATCGGGGGAGGAAGTGATGCGCGCCCCAGTCGTGGTGGTGCGGGGGAGCGAGGGCGGTGGTGCCGGGGCCGGGACGCGGGCCGGGTCTGCCGCGCGGGGGCCGGGGTGTCCGGGTGGGGGCGCCTAGGGTGGGGGCATGACGAGTGGATCTGCCGACGTGCCCCAGCCTTCGCCGTGGACCGATCTCGAGCGGCCGCCGCTGCGGGAGCGCGAGTTGCGGCGGGCTCTGGTGCGCGGCGGCGGGCTGTGGCGCGACGTGGTGGTGCTGCCGGAGACCGGGTCGTCGAACGCGGACGTCGCGGCGCGGTCGGGTGAGGCCGAGGGGCTCGTCGTGGTCGCCGAGTCGCAGACCGCCGGACGCGGCCGGCTCGACCGCACGTGGACGGCGCCGCCGCGGTCCGGGCTGTTCCTGTCCCTGCTGCTCAAGCCGGTCGACGTGCCGGTCCAGCGCTGGGGCTGGCTGCCGCTGCTCACCGGTGTCGCCGCGGCGCGGGCCATGTCGCGGGCGGGCGGCATCGACGTCCGGCTCAAGTGGCCCAACGACCTGCTCGTCGGCGAACGCAAGCTCGCCGGGATCCTCGCGGAGCGCGCGGGCGAGGGCGTCGTCGTCGGCATCGGCCTCAACGTGACCCTGGCCGAGGGCGAACTCCCCGTGCCCACCGCGACCTCGCTCGCCCTCGCGGGCTCGACCACCACCGACCGCGACCCGCTGCTGCGCGCTCTGCTGCGCGAGTTCGAGGACTGGTACGTGCGCTGGCGCGCGGCCGGCGGCGACGCCCGCGCGAGCGGCCTCCTGGCCGCGTACACCGACACGTGCGCCACGATCGGCCGCCGCGTCCGCGTCCAGCTCCCGGCCGGCCGCACCCTCGTCGGCACCGCCACCGGCATCGACGACGACGGCCGTCTCGTCGTCGCCGGCCCCGCCGGCCCCGAACCGGTCGGCGCCGGCGACGTCGTGCACGTCCGCCCGGCGGACGAGGCCCCGCAGACCTGAGGGCGGGGCCGAGACGGCCTGCGCGCCGTCCCGCCGCCACGGCGCCGGGACGGCGGCCCTGCCCGGACGCGCACCGAGCACCGCGTCGGTGGCACCACCCACCGACCGCGTCGGAACGGGGGGCGACGACCGACGCCACAGGCTCGGCGACCGGGCCTCTCCCCGTCCCGCTCCGGTGTGACCGGAGCCCCGACAACCCCGCCGCCTCGCCGCGGTCCGCACTCGGAGCCGGAGCCGGCCGATGGCCGACCCCGGTCGAGACCGCGGGATCCCGTCGTTTCCTCACGTGGTCGGGCGCACCCGCACGGCCCGATCCGGGCGGCCACCGCGGTATCGACGCCGCACGCGCCCCCGGACCACCTGGCCCGGACCGGCGCACCTCGCCGCCTCGCCTGCCCCTCGTCGTCCACCCGTGGCCGCACGGCCCGATCCGGGCGGCCACCGCGGTACCGACGCCGCCCGCGCCCCGACCCGCCCGAGCGGGACCGCCGCACCTCACCGCCTCGCCCGCCCCTCGTCCTCCGCCCCCACCCGCGTGGCGTCGCCCTGTTCGACGTCGCGCGGCGGACAATTCACTCCCGTGAATCAGAGCGGTCGGCCGATGCCGGGGAGGTGAAACGGTGCTGCGTCCGCGTGGAGGGGTTCCCCAAGGGGCCGACGCGCCGCCGCCCGCCGTGGCGGCCGGGCCGCTGGTGCTGCGCGAGCACTGGCGGGTGCTCGTCCTGCCCGCCGTGGTGCTGTTCGTGGATGTCGGTGCCGCCGCCTTCCTCGCCGGGATCGCACCCGACCGGGCCGGACGGACGTGGTTCCGGCTCGCGGTGCTGTGCGTCGCCGCGGTGGCGATCGTGCGGTGGGCGGTGCTGCCGTGGCTGCGCTGGCTGACCACGCGCTACGAGGTCGCCGACGGCCGCCTGCTGCTCCGCACCGGCGTCTTCCGGCAGCAGGTCCGCGCCATCCCGCTCGCCCGGATCGCCGACCTCCTCACCCGCCAGGACGGCGTCGTCGAACGCACCCTCGGCATCGGCACCCTCACCGTCGTCCCCGAGGGCGACCGGGAGCCCGTCGACCTGCCCGGGCTGCCGCGCGTCGCGGACGTCCAGGCGCGGCTGTGGCGGCACGTCGACCTGGCGCGCGACGCGGAGTTCCACGCCGGGCGTTCGGCCTCGGAAGACCGGTGGTGGGAAGGCGGTTGAGCGTCCGTACGCTCCCGTACAGCACGGCCTGCCGTATCGCAACACGGACACCGGCTGACCCGTGTGACGCCGGACACGTAGGGTGGGCCTGACGAGTCACCCGGACCCCACGGTGGAGCGCATGCCCGAGGAACGGGCCCGAGAAGGGCACCGGATCGACGGCCGGAAGACCCCGGCCGACGATCGGAACGACCATCACATAGTGCTGCCGGACCTCGACGACGCCGAGGCCGTCCAGCATTCGATCGCCGACATGGAGGAACTGGTTCTCGGCGCACCCCGCCGCTACACGTCCGGCCAAGTCGCGCAGATGGTCGGCATCCCGCTGGAGGAAGCCCGGCGTCTGTGGCGCGGGCTCGGGTTCCCGGACTTCGGTCCCGCCCGCGCCTTCACCGACGCCGACGTCGAGGCGCTGAGCCACCTGCTGGACCTGATCGGCTCCGGGCTGCTGCCCGAACCGGTCGCCGCGCAGTTCGTCCGGTCGGTCGGCCAGACGATGGCCCGGTTCGCCGAATGGCAGACCGAGGCCTGGGTCGAGTACATCGGCGGCGAGCTGACCGGCGTGCGCAGCGAGCAGGTCGCGGGCGCGGCGGGCGACGTCATGCCGCAGCTCGAGCCGCTCGTGCTGTACGCGTGGCGCCGCCATTTGGCCGCGTCGACCACCCGCGCGATGGAATCGCTGACCGACCACAACACCGTCGGGCAGCGGCTCGCCGTCGGGTTCGCCGACCTGGTCGGCTTCACCCGGCTGTCGCGCAGTCTGTCGGAGGCGGAACTCGGGCGGCTCGTGGAGACGTTCGAGGCCGCGGCGGCGGACGTCGTGACGTCGCTCGGCGGGCGGCTGGTGAAGACGCTCGGCGACGAGGTGCTGTTCGTCGCGTTCAAGCCGGACAGCGCGGTCGAACTCGGCCTGCGCATGGTCGAGGTGATGCGCGAGCAGGGCATGATGCCCGAACTCCGCGTCGGCATCGCCTACGGGCAGGTCCTGTCGCGGATGGGCGACGTGTTCGGTACGACGGTCAACCTGGCCAGCCGCCTCACCGCGCTGGCCCCCAAGAACACCGTCGTCATCGACCGCGACCTGGCCGCCGCCCTCGGCGACGACCCGGCGTTCGACCTCCAGCCGATGTGGCGCCGCCCCGTGCGCGGCCTCGGCCTGGTCGAACCCTGGACCGTCCAGCGCCACCAGGAAGCCGCCGTCGACCCGGGCGACGACGAGTCGGCCCTACCGGACCAGGCAGGCCCGGTGAGCTGAGCACGGAGAGCCGCACCGCCCGCGTCGCGAGGGCCCCATCGCCCGACGGACGCGGGCGGTCGCATGCCGGGCAAGGGTGCCGACGCCGACGGAGGCTGTCGAGTCGGAACTGCGCGGGAGCAAGCCCTCACTGCGCCGAAGGCGGGGCGCAGTCGTCCGCCCGGCGGTGGGCGGCGCGGGCGAAAGCGCGTGGAGCAACCGCCGGCACCCCTGCCGGTTGTCGGCTGCCAGGTGTCGGGCCGGCGCCGGCGGGGCGGCGGAAGCGCGGGGGACGGGATCGCCCGTCGCGTCCGCGCGCAGGGGTCGCCGAGGCCCCCGATTGATCGCCGCACGAGCCGGCTTTTGCCGCGGACTGCGCGCCCGAGTGGCTGCGGCCCGCGCCCGGCTCAGCTGCGCTTGAACCGGCCGGGCGCGTTTGTCTCGTGCGGCCGGGCGGCGCCTGCACCGGTCGGCTACCGACCCGCTCGCGCCACGCTGACGGCGCGGGCGGAGCCGGCCCCCCGGCCCGCCCGATGCCCGCCGCCTGCCGTGTCGCTCGCCCGTCGGCACCCGCGTCGGCATGAGGCGCTCATCCGCAGCGTCCGCCCTCCGTCCTGGCCCGCTCCACCGGCCCCGCCCCACCGGGCCCGCCATGCCTGATGGCGGCCCCGCGTCCGGCCCCGGCGGGTCCCTGGGCCTGCTTGATCCCGCCGCCTGCACCGCGCGGCTTGGAGCGCCCCGCCCCGCAGCGTCGGCCCTCCGCCCCGGCCCACCGGGCACGCCCTGCCCGGTGTCGTCCCCGTGTCCGGCCGCCGACCTCGCTCCCTGCGCCCGCGACCCCCATGTCAGTCCCCTCCGCCACCCTGATCCCGCGTCGTGTGCCGTCCCCGGGCTCGGTCGAGCGGGCGGGGCCGGGTCGAACCGGGGCGGGCCGTCCAGACATTCACCGCATCCCTCGAAATGTCGGGGCGGTCTGCGACGGTGCAAACACGTGGCGTGGCCAAGACTGCGCCGTCGGACCGTACGGAGGGGTAAGGTGCCAGCAGCGCGGAGGGAGGGTCCCCGGGGACGCGGGATGCCGCGGAAAGCGGTTTCCGCCGGCTCCCCGGCATGGTCGCGAGGCGTCGGAGGGGGATTCCGGATACGCCCGCGGAACGTGATCGTGTTGTGACGCAGCGCTGACATTTTGCGCTCTCTTTCTGCTGCGAAACCGGCAAATAGCGACATACCCTGAGTGATGTCAGGCGGGGCTGTACAGCGGCCCGCTGTCCGTCCGGAACCGCCCCACCGGGCGCCCGGCCTGCGGCGACGGCCGCCCGTACCGATTCGGAGGGCGAGGTGAGGAAAGTCGTAGCGCGCGCGGATCCGCACAAGGACGACCGGCCGGATTCCGGCGACTCGGCGACCGCCGCAGACGCCGCCCCCGCGCCCGCCGAGGCTCCCCAAGCCCCCCAGGATCCCCCCGTCCCCGAAGCCGCCCGTCGGCTGCACGCCGTCATGGAGCTGGCCAAAGCCCTCGCCACCGCGCACACCCTCATGGACGTGGTCCGCATTAGCGCCCGCCAAGCGCGCGTCGCGATGGATGCCACGCTGGCGTCCGTCTCCGTCTGGGAGCGCGACTCCGGCCGCCTGCGGGTGCTGGTCAACGACGGCGACCTCGCCGAGGGCGAGGAGGCGCTGCCGGACGCCGAGACCTACGCCGTCACCGACTTCCCCGAGATCATCGACCCGGCCGTCTGGCCGACCACCTGGTCGAACACCGTCGACGACAAAGACTCCGACCACGAACGCGTCGTCGCTCTGCGCCGCCGCGGGCGGCACGGCTGCATGGTCGCGCCGATCATGGTCGAAGGGCGCGTGTGGGGCGAGCTGTACCTGGCCCGCCGCGCGGACCAGCCGCGGTTCGACGGCGTGGACGCCGAGTTCGCCGCGGTGCTCGCCGCGCAGATCTCCGCGGGCCTCGCGCAGGCCGAGCACTACCAGCGCATCGAAAAGCTCGCGTTTACCGACCCGCTCACCGGTCTGGCGAACCGCCGTGCCATCGACGCCCGTTTGGACGCGGCGATGGCCCGGCACTACCGCGACGGCACCGTCGTCAGCCTGATCGTGTGCGACGTGAACGGCCTCAAGCGGCTCAACGACGAGCGCGGGCACGACGTCGGCGACCGGCTTCTGGAACGGTTCGCCGACCAGCTTTCCGCCTGCAGCGCGATGCTGCCCGGGTCCATGGCCGCGCGTCTCGGCGGTGACGAATTCTGCGTGCTGGCCGAGGGGTTCGGCCCGGACGAGGTGGTCGCGGTGGCCGAGGAACTCTGCCGCCGCGCGCTGCGCATGCACGACGGCGAAGGGGTGGCCTGCGGCGTCGCCTCGACGGGCGACCCGGTCGGTCCGGTGACCAGCGCCGACCGGCTGTTCCGGCTCGCCGACGCCGCGCAGTACCGGGCCAAAGGCAGCCGGGCGATCCATCCGGTGGTGGCCGGCCGCGGCCAACCGCCCGACCTGACGGTGTCGCTCGCCGGGGACGACAGCGCCGGGCCGCTGCCCGAGCAGCCCGCCGGGGCACCGCACCGGGACCGCCGCCGGTTCCGCGGTGCCCTGCACAACGCCGACCCGGGGCGCCTGCTCGCCGCCGTCCTCGGCGCGCTCGACGAACGCGAACCGGGGCGCGTGCACCGCGCCGACACGCTCGGCCGCCTGGAGATCGTCGCGGACACGTTCGCGCGCATGCTCGACGGGGTGGCCTGGTGGATCTCCTACGTGCCGCCGCACGGCCGCAGCCTGCGCACCGTCCGCTACTCGATCCACCGCATGACCGGCTCGCCGAATGCGGCCCGCGCCCGCTACGAGGCGGCGACCGCCGAACACGACCTGGCCGCTTACCCGGCGTCGGCCGAGGCCGTGCAGGGCGGCGGCTTCGTGCAGCAGGCGGGGGATCCGGGCAACGACCCGTCCGAAGAAGACCTGCTGTTGGTGGGCGGCTACAAGGCGATGGTCGTCGCGGGCGGGACGAACGCCGCGGGCGGCTGGCTCGTCGAAGTGTTCACCGACGACATGAGCCTGCCGGTGCAGGGGCTGGCCCCGGTGCTGCGCGCGCTCGTCGCGGTGGCCCTCACCGGCGGCGCATCGCTGCCGGAATAGCAACCCGCGGAACAGCGGCCCGACGGACTGCCACCCGAAGAGCCCAAGATCCCAAGACTCCAAGACCCGAAGACCCGAAGACCCGAAGACCCGAAGACCCGAAGAGCCGAAGAGCCTTCAGACCGCCACGCGTTCCGTGTGCGTGTACACGTTCGCGCTCGTTCCGCGCAGGAACCCGACCAGCGTCACCCCCGCGTCCTCGGCCAGTTCGACCGCGAGCGACGACGGGGCCGAGACCGCGGCGAGCAGCGGGATACCGGCCATCGCGGCCTTCTGGGTCAGCTCGAACGACGCGCGCCCGCTCACCATCAGCACATGCCCGGACAGCGGCAGGCGGCCTTCGCGCAGGGCCCAGCCGACGACCTTGTCGACGGCGTTGTGGCGCCCGACGTCCTCGCGTACGCACACCAACTCGCCCGCGGCGTCGAACAGGCCCGCCGCGTGCAGCCCGCCCGTCGAGTCGAACACCCGCTGCGCGTCGCGCAGTCGGCCGGGCAGGGCGTAGAGCGTCTCCGGCGCGATGCGCAGGCCGTCGGCGGCGACGTCGTACGGGGCGATCTTGCGCAGCCCCTCCACCCCCGTCGTGCCGCAGATGCCGCACGCGCTCGACGTCCAGACGCCTCGCTGCAGCCCCGGGTCGAGCGGCGGCACATGCGGTCCGAGCGCGGCGTCGACCACGTTGTAGGTGTTGCGGCCCTCGTCATCGGTGCCCGCGCAGTAGCGCAGCGCCGCCACGTCCCGCGTCGCGGCCACCACGCCTTCCGCGACCAGGAAGCCCGCGACCAGGTCGAAGTCGTCGCCGGGGGTGCGCATGGTGACGGTGAGCGTGCGGCCGCCGACGCGGATGTCCAGCGGCTCCTCGGCGGCGAGCGTGTCGGTGCGCCGGACGGCGCCGCCGGCATCGAGCCGGAGGATCTTGCGGCGGCTGGTCACGCGACCCACGGTGTGGCCCCTTCGACGGCACAGATTCGACAACAGGCAGCGGGCAAGGAACGGAAACGGCACGTGCCCGGCCTCCAGCATGCCGCGTCGCCGCGCGATGCCCCGGACCGCGTCCCTTCCGCTGTCGTCATCCATGCACATAATGTCCGAGTGAATAAGGACATGCACCGCGTTTCCGTCACCGTCGCCGACGCCGGCCTCACGCCTGCCGACGTCCTCGCCGTCGCCCGCGGCGGCGCCCGCGTCGAGCTGGCGCCCCGCGCCCTCGACGCGATGGCGACCAGCCGCGCCGTCGTCGACGACCTGGCCGCCTCCCCGCGCCCGGTCTACGGCGTGTCCACCGGCTTCGGCGCCCTCGCCACCCGGCACATCGGCCCCGACCTGCGGGCCCGCCTCCAGCAGTCGCTGGTGCGCTCGCACGCGGCCGGCATGGGCCCGCGCGTGGAGACCGAGGTCGTGCGCGCGCTCATGCTGCTGCGCCTCAAGACCCTGGCGTCCGGCCGCACCGGCGTCCGCCCCGAGGTCGCCCGGGCCATGGCGGACCTGCTGAACGCCGGGATCACCCCGGTCGTGCACGAATACGGCTCGCTCGGCTGCTCCGGCGACCTCGCCCCGCTGTCGCACTGCGCGCTCGTGCTGACCGGCGAAGGCGAAGCCGAAGGCCCGGACGGCACGGTCCGCCCCGCCGCCGCACTCCTCGCCGAACACGGCCTCACCCCTGTGCGGCTGCGCGAGAAGGAGGGCCTCGCCCTCATCAACGGCACCGACGGCATGCTCGGCATGCTGCTCATGGCCCTCGCCGACCTCGCCGCGCTGTTCACCGCCGCCGACATCACCGCGGCCATGACCCTCGAAGCGCTGCTCGGCACCGACAAGGTCCTCGACCCGGCGCTGCACGCCATCCGCCCGCACCCCGGCCAGGCCGCCAGCGCCGCCAACATGCTCGCGGTGCTGGCCGGTTCCGGCATGACCGGGCACCACCAGGACCAGCGCCCGCGGGTCCAGGACGCCTACTCGGTGCGGTGCGCCCCGCAGGTCGCCGGCGCCGGCCGCGACACCCTCGCGCACGCCGCCCTCGTCGCCGACCGCGAACTGGCCGCCGCCGTCGACAACCCGGTGATCCTGGAGGACGGCCGTATCGAGTCGAACGGCAACTTCCACGGCGCGCCCGTCGCCTACGTCCTCGATTTCCTCGCCATCGCCGTCGCCGACCTCGGCTCCATCGCCGAACGCCGCACCGACCGGCTGCTCGACCCGTCGCGCTCGCACGGCCTGCCCGCGTTCCTCGCCGACGACCCCGGCGTCGACTCCGGCCTGATGATCGCCCAGTACACGCAGGCCGCGCTGGTCTCCGAGAGCAAGCGCCTCGCGGTGCCGGCGTCGGTCGACTCGATCCCGTCGTCGGCCATGCAGGAAGACCACGTCTCGATGGGCTGGAGCGCGGCCCGCAAGCTGCGCACCGCGGTCGCGAACCTCACCCGGATCCTCGCCGTCGAACTGGTCGCCGCCGCCCGCGCCACCGACATGCGCACCCAGTCCGGCGACCTGGCGCCCGCGCCCGCCACCGCAGCGGTGATCGCGGCACTGCGCGCGGCGGGTGTGCCCGGTCCCGACGCCGACCGGTTCCTGTCCCCGGAGCTGGCCGTCGCGGAAGAGTTTGTACGCTCGGGCGCGCTGGTCCGCGCCGCGGAATCGGCGACCGGCCCGCTCGCCTGACCCGGCGTCAGAACCGAGCGGCGGAGCGGGACGAGGGGGACAGGGTGGACACCGTGCACGACAACACCGAACCAGGCGACGCCGCGGACACCGGTGCGGCGCCCGCCGAGAGCGCGTCGTCCCGGCTCCTCGCGCTGTTCGAGGAGCACCGGCTGACCCCGACCCAGCGCCGCATCGCGCACTGCCTGGTGCGGCACGCGGGCGAAGCGCCGTACCTGTCGAGCGTCGAGGTCGCGCAGCTCGCCGGGGTCAGCCAGCCGTCGGTCACCCGGTTCGCCGTCGCGCTCGGCTTCGACGGCTATCCGGCGCTGCGTGCCCGGCTGCGCACCCTCGGGCTGCCGGTGCGGACCGAGACCGAGGCGGAGGTGCACCGCAACGAGTACGTGTCCGCGGTGCACGCCGAGATCGCCAACCTGACCCGGCTCGCCGAGCAGCTCGCCGATCCCGGCCCGGTGGCGAAGGCCGCCGCGCTGCTGGCGGACTCGCGCCCCCTCGTGGTGCTCGGCCTGCGCACCGGCATGGCCCCGGCGCGCGGGTTCGGGTACTTCGCCGCGAAGGTGCTGCCGGACGTGCGGGTGCTCGACGAAGGCGGCTCGCTGCTGGCCGACCGGCTCGACCAGGCGCGCGCCGCGGGCGCGACGGGGCTGCTGTGCTTCGCGATGCCGCGCTATCCGCGCGAGTTGACCGAGGCGCTGCGTACCGCGCGGGAGGTGGGCCTGCGGATCGTGACGATCGCCGACGGGCCGTTCGCGCCGGCCGCGGCGCTGTCCGACGCGGTGCTGGTGGCCGGGGTCACCGGGCAGCTGGTGTTCGACACCTGCGGGGCGCCGATGCTGCTCGGGCAAGTGCTCCTCCAGGCGATGTGCGACATCGCGCCGGGGCGGGCGCAGGCCCGGCTGGAGGAATTCGACCGTCAGGCCCTGGAACGGGGCCTCTTCGAGGCCTGACCGCGTGGCGGGGGCGCGGGGCGCGACTTGCCGCCCCGGGCCCAGGCGATCCCGACCAGGACGCCGATCAGCGCGCTGCCCGCCGCGATGGCGCCGGTGGCCGCGTAGCGCGGAATGCTCAGCAGGAAGCCGCCGGCCGTGAACAGCAGGCCGGTGAGCAGCATCACCACCGCGATGCCGGGCTCCCGGACCCGGTCGCGGCCGAATGCCAGCAAGGCCGCGGCTGCGCCGGTGGCCAGCGCGCCGAGCGCGGTGAGGCCCCAAATGAGCTGCTCGAGTTGCATCGTGCGTCGGCCTGGCCTTTCGCCGGCCGCGTGCGGGACGAGTTTCGCATGCGGCAAAACGGACTAAATCCCGAAAAAGCGTAGCCCCGTGACCCGGCCTCCCTCTGTTCGACGGCCCGAAGAGGAGATACATTCACTCTCGGATGTTCTGAAGATTTCTATACAGGCCACATCGTCCGGAGGGGACTCGTCATGACCCAGCCCAACGCCGCATCGACCGCCGGGGCCCGCCCCGTGCGCGCACCCCGCGGATCCGAGCTGCACACGCTCGGCTGGGGCCAGGAGGGCGCGCTCCGGATGCTCATGAACAACCTCGACCCCGAGGTCGCCGAGCACCCGGACAAGCTGGTCGTCTACGGCGGCACCGGCAAGGCCGCGCGCGACTGGCGCTCCTACGACGCCATCGTCCGCACCCTCCAGACCCTCAAGGGCGACGAGACCCTCCTCGTCCAGTCCGGCCGCCCGGTCGGCGTCATGCAGACCCACGAGTGGGCGCCGCGCGTCCTGCTCGCCAACTCCAACCTGGTCGGCGACTGGGCCAACTGGGAGGAGTTCCGCCGCCTGGAGTCCGCCGGACTCACCATGTACGGCCAGATGACCGCCGGTTCGTGGATCTACATCGGCACCCAGGGCATCCTGCAGGGCACCTACGAGACCTTCTCCGCGGTCGCCGCAAAGCGCTTCAACGGCACCCTCGAAGGCACCATCACCCTCACCGCCGGCCTCGGCGGCATGGGCGGCGCCCAGCCCCTCGCGGTGACCATGAACGGCGGCGTCGCGATCTGCATCGAGTGCGACCCGTCGCGCATCGAGCGCCGCATCGAGCACCGCTACTGCGACGTGCGCGCCGACAGCATCGAGGAGGCGCTGCGCCTGGCCACCGAGGCCCGCGACGCCCGCCGCCCGCTGTCGATCGGCCTGCTCGGCAACGCCGCCGAGATCGTCCCGCAGATGCTCGCGATGAACGCGCCGATCGACATCGTCACCGACCAGACCAGCGCGCACGACCCGCTCGCCTACCTGCCGATCGGCGTCGCGTTCGAGGACATGGCCGAGTACGCGCGCACCAAGCCCGCCGAGTTCACCACCGCCGCCCGCGATGCGATGGCCAAGCACGTCGAGGCCATGGTCGGGTTCCAGGACCGCGGCGCCGAGGTGTTCGACTACGGCAACTCGATCCGCGGCGAGGCCAAGCTGGCCGGCTACGAGCGCGCGTTCGACTTCCCCGGCTTCGTCCCGGCGTACATCCGCCCGCTGTTCTGCGAAGGCAAGGGCCCGTTCCGCTGGGCCGCGCTGTCCGGCGACGCCAAGGACATCCACGCCACCGACCGCGCCGTGCTCGACCTGTTCCCGGAGAACGAGTCGCTGCACCGCTGGATCAAGATGGCGCAGGAGAAGGTGCACTTCCAGGGCCTGCCCGCGCGCATCTGCTGGCTCGGCTACGGCGAGCGCGACAAGGCCGGCGAGCGGTTCAACGACATGGTGGCGAGCGGCGAACTCTCCGCGCCCGTGGTCATCGGCCGCGACCACCTCGACTGCGGCTCGGTCGCCTCGCCCTACCGCGAGACCGAGGCCATGCTCGACGGCTCGGACGCGATCGCCGACTGGCCGCTGATCAACGCCATGGTCAACGTGGCGTCCGGCGCGTCGTGGGTGTCGATCCACCACGGCGGCGGCGTCGGTATCGGCCGCTCGATCCACGCCGGCCAGGTCACCGTCGCCGACGGCACCAAGCTCGCCGGGGAGAAGATCCGCCGGGTGCTCACCAACGACCCGGGCATGGGCGTCATCCGGCACGTCGACGCGGGTTACGACCTGGCCGCCGACGTCGCCGACGAGCGCGGCGTCCGCATCCCGATGCGCGAAGGCACCGCGGCCTCCGCGACCTCCGCGACCGCCGAGGGCGCGCAGTCGTGACCTTCGACGCCATGTGGCGGGACCTGCTGCCGGTCGGGCGCGACGCCCGCACCGGCGGCTACCGCCGGTTCGCCTGGAACGCCGCTGACCTCGAATGCCGCGCGTGGTTCCGCGCCGAGGCCGAGCGCCGCGGCCTGCGCTACGAAATCGACCGCAACGGCAACCAGTGGGCGTGGTACGGCGGTTCCGCCGCCGCAGCGGACCCGGCGTGGACGCCGGAGGACGCCGTCGACGCGGTCGTCACCGGCTCGCACCTCGACTCGGTCCCGGACGGCGGCGCCTACGACGGCCCGCTCGGCGTCATCTCCTCGCTGGCCGCCTTCGACCTGCTGATCGAGCGCGGCGCCGAGTTCCGCCGTCCGCTGGCCATCGTCAACTTCGGCGACGAGGAAGGCGCCCGGTTCGGCGTCGCCTGCGTCGGCTCCCGCCTCGCCGCGGGCGTCCTCGCCCCGGAGGCGGCCCGCGACCTGCGCGACGCCGACGGCGTCCGGCTGCCGGACGCCATGGAACGCGCAGGCCACGACCCCGAGCGCATCGGGGCCGACAAGGAACTCCTCGGCCGTATCGGCGCGTTCGTGGAACTCCACGTCGAACAGGGCCGCCATCTGGTGGACGTCGACGCGCCGGTCGGTGTCGCGTCCGCCATCTGGCCGCACGGCCGGTGGCGTTTCGACTTCCGCGGCGAAGCGAACCACGCGGGCACCACGCGTCTGGAGGACCGGCGCGACCCGATGCTGACCTACGCGACCACCGTGCTCGCCGCCCGGAAGAAGGCCAGGCTGGCCGGCGCGGTCGCCACGTTCGGCAAGGTCGCCGTCGAACCCAACGGCACCAACGCGATCCCCTCGCTGGTGCGCGGCTGGCTCGACTCGCGCGCCCCCGAGGAAGAGGTCCTCGAATCCGTCGTCGCCGAGATCGGCCGCGCCGCGCGGGAGCGCGCGGAGCGCGACGGGACCGACGTCGAGGTGGTCCGCGAGTCCTACAGCCCGATCGTGGAATTCGCGGGCGGGCTGCGCGACCGCATCGCCGGGCACCTGGGCGGCGTCCCCGTGCTGCCCACGGGCGCCGGCCACGACGCGGGCATCCTGTCCGCGACGCTCCCGACCGCCATGGTGTTCGTCCGCAACCCGACCGGGGTATCGCACTCCCCGGCGGAGTTCGCGGAGGCCGCCGACTGCCTGGCCGGCGTCGACGCACTCGCCGACGTACTCGCCGACCTGCTGTCCGGCACCCCCGACCGCGCCGACGGCACCCGATCCGCCGAGGGACCCGCAGCGTGAACCAAGCCGACACCCGCGAGACCACCCCGGGCACCGACGTGCTCTGGTGCGAGATCGTGCACACCCGCACCGGGATCGAACGCGACGTCGTCGTCGAGATCGCCGACGGGCGCATCACCGCCGTCCGCCCCGACGTCCCGGCCCCGCCGCCGGGCGCGTCGGTGCGGCGCGGCCTCACCGTCCCGGGCTTCGCCAACGCCCACTCGCACGCCTTCCACCGCGTGCTGCGCGGCCGCACCCAGGCCGGCTCCGGCACGTTCTGGACCTGGCGCGACCTGATGTACGCGGCCGCGGGCAAGCTCGACCCGGACACGTACCTCGCGCTCGCCCGCGCCGTGTACGCCGAAATGGCGCTCGCCGGGATCACCGCCGTCGGCGAGTTCCACTACCTGCACCACGCGCCCGGCGGCGCCCGCTACGACGACCCCAACGCGATGGGCCACGCCCTCGCCGAGGCAGCCCGCCAAGCCGGCATCCGCATCACCCTGCTCGACACCTGTTACATCGCCGGCGGCGTCGGCGCCGAGCCGACCGGCACCCAGCTGCGCTTCGGCGACGGCGACGCGGACGGCTGGGCCGCCCGCGTCGACGCCCTCAAGCCCGCCGACCACCTGCGGATCGGCGCCGCCGTGCACTCGGTCCGCGGCGTGCCCGCCGACCAGATCCCCACCGTCGCCGCCTGGACCGCCGAACGCGGTGCCCCGCTGCACGCGCACGTCTCCGAACAACCCGCGGAGAACCACGCCTGTCTGGAGGCCTACGGGCGCACCCCGGTCGAGGTCTTCGACGCCGCGGGCGCGCTCGGCCCCCGCTTCACCGCCGTGCACGCCACCCACCTCACCGACCGCGACATCGCGCTGCTCGGCGAATCCGGCTCCGGCGTGTGCCTGTGCCCGACCACCGAACGCGACCTCGCCGACGGCATCGGCCCCGCGGGCGAACTGTCCCGCGCCCAGGTCCCGCTGTCC
Source organism: Uniformispora flossi (assembly GCF_049534875.1). Taxonomy (NCBI): domain Bacteria; kingdom Bacillati; phylum Actinomycetota; class Actinomycetes; order Kitasatosporales; family Streptomycetaceae; genus Uniformispora; species Uniformispora flossi. The sequence goes on along the minus strand of NZ_JBMULZ010000012.1, from coordinate 201,582 downwards.
CTCGGCACCGACAGCCAGGCCTTCATCGACATGTTCGAAGAAGCCCGCGCCGTCGAACTCGACGAGCGGCTCCGCACCGGCAGCCGCGGCCACTTCACCACCGCCCGGCTCCTCGCCCAGGCCACCCGGGTCGGCCACGAGTCGCTCGGCTGGGACGACGCCGGACGCATCGAGCCCGGCCGCCGCGCCGACCTGGTCACCGTCGGGCTCGACTCGGTCCGCCTGGCCGGCACGATCCCGCGCCTGGCGTCCGAATCCGTGGTCTTCGCGGCCGCGCCGCCGGACATCACGCACGTCGTCGTCGACGGCCGCACGGTCGTCGCGGACGGCGTCCACACCCTCGTCGAAGACGTCCCCGGCACCCTGGCCGCCGCGATCCGGACCGTGGTCGGCGGAGGAGAAGCATGAGCGCCACCGGCAGCACCGGCAGCACCGGCAGCATTCTGATCACCGGCATCGGCAGCCTTGTCACCAACGAGCCCGCCCTCGGCACCGGTCCCCTCGGGATCCTCCACGACGCCGCGGTCGTGGTGGCGGACGGCCGGATCGCCTGGGTCGGCCCCGCCGACACCGCGCCCGACGCGGACACCCGGCACGACGCCCAGGGCCGCGCCGTCATCCCCGGCTTCGTGGACTCGCACGCGCACCTGGTGTTCGCCGGCGACCGCACGGCCGAATTCGCCGCCCGCATGGCCGGGCAGGCGTACGCGGCGGGCGGCATCCGCACCACCGTCGCCGCCACCCGCGCCGCGTCCGACGCGGAACTGGCCGCCAACCTCGACCGGCTCGTCGGCGAAGCCGCCCGGCAGGGCACCACCGTCCTCGAATGCAAGTCCGGCTACGGCCTCACCGTCGAGGACGAAGCCCGCGCCCTGCGCCTCGCGAGCGCCGTCACCGACGAGGTCACCTACCTCGGCGCGCACGTCGTCGCCCCCGAGTACGCCGACGACCCGGGCGGCTACGTCGACCTCGTCACCGGCCCCATGCTCGACGCGTGCGCCCCGCACGCCCGCTGGGTCGACGTGTTCTGCGAACGCGGCGCCTTCGACGGCGACCAGGCCCGCGCGATCCTCACCGCGGGCAAGAAGCGCGGCCTGGTGCCGCGCGTGCACGCCAACCAGCTGCGGCACGGCCCCGGCGTGCAGCTCGCCGTGGAACTCGGTGCGGCGTCCGCGGACCACTGCACGCACCTCGACGCCGCCGACGTCGCCGCGCTGGCCTCGTCCGACACCGTCGCCACGCTGCTGCCCGGCGCCGAGTTCTCCACCCGCGCCGCCTACCCGGACGCGCGCCGGCTGATCGACGCGGGCGCCACCGTCGCGCTGTCCACGGACTGCAACCCGGGGTCGAGCTTCACCACGTCCATGCCGTTCTGCATCGCGATCGCGGTGCGCGAGATGGGCATGACCCCGGACGAGGCCGTGTGGTCGGCCACCGCGGGCGGCGCGGCGGCCCTGCGCCGCACCGACGTGGGCCGGATCGTCCCGGGCGTGCGGGCCGACCTGGTGGAGCTGGACGCGCCGTCGCACGTGCACCTCGCCTACCGGCCGGGTGTCCCGCTGGTGCGGACCGTGTGGCGCGGAGGTGCCGCAGTAGCCTGACAAAACGTCAGGGTTTGCCGGTATGCCGTGACAGGGGCCCCCTGGCCGGGGACCCGCCCCTTCGTGGATACTCCGCGGTAACCCTCACGACCAGACGCGTGGCCGGGACCGGTCGAACCGGCCCGGACATGCGCGTTACAGAGAAGGAGGCGCCGCGTGGGCCGCCTTGCGCAGACCGAAGGGCTGACCGACGTCCAGCGGGAGATCCTGTCGACCGTCCGCAGTTTCGTGGACAAGCAGATCATCCCGGTGGCGACCGAGTTGGAGCACCGGGACGAGTACCCGACGGAGATCGTCGAGGGCATGAAGCAGATGGGCCTGTTCGGGCTCATGATCCCCGAGGAGTACGGCGGTCTCGGCGAGTCCCTGCTGACCTACGCGCTGGTCGTCGAGGAGATCGCGCGCGGCTGGATGAGCGTGTCGGGCATCATCAACACGCACTTCATCGTCGCGTACATGATCAAGCAGCACGGCACCGAGGAGCAGAAGAACTACTTCCTGCCGAAGATGGCCGAGGGCGAGATCCGCGGCGCCTTCTCGATGTCCGAGCCGCACTGCGGGTCGGACGTGGCCGCGATCCGCACCAAGGCGGTCAAGGACGGCGAGTTCTACGTCATCAACGGCCAGAAGATGTGGCTGACGAACGGCGGCACGTCCAACCTCGTCGCGGTCCTCACCAAGACCGACGAGGGCGCCGACTCGGTCTACCGGAACATGACCACGTTCCTCATCGAGAAGGAGCCCGGCTTCGGCGAGACCCGCCCGGGTCTCACGGTGCCCGGCAAGATCGACAAGATGGGCTACAAGGGCGTCGACACGACCGAGCTGGTGCTCGACGGCGTGCGCGTCCCGGCCGACCGGATCCTGGGCGGCGTCCCGGGCAAGGGCTTCTACCAGATGATGGACGGCGTCGAGGTCGGCCGCGTCAACGTCGCCTCGCGCGGCTGCGGTGTCGCGCAGCGCGCCTTCGAACTGGGCGTGCAGTACGCGCAGCAGCGCGAGACGTTCGGCAAGCAGCTCGCCCAGCACCAGGCGATCCAGTTCAAGCTCGCCGAGATGGCCACCAAGGTCGAGGCGGCGCACCAGATGATGGTCATGGCGGCCCGCAAGAAGGACGCGGGGGAGCGCAACGACCTCGAGGCCGGCATGGCCAAGTACCTCGCCTCCGAGTACTGCAAGGAGGTCGTGGAGGACGCGTTCCGCATCCACGGCGGCTACGGCTTCTCGAAGGAGTTCGAGATCGAGCGCTTGTACCGCGAGGCCCCCATGCTGCTGATCGGCGAAGGCACGGCCGAGGTGCAGAAGATGATCATCGGGCGCCGCCTGCTGGAGGAGTACAAGCTCCGCGGCTGAGTCCGGCTCCGGACGATCGCCCGGGCCCGCGGAACACCGCGGCCCGGGCGATCGTCCGTTTTCCCCGCCGGTTCCGTGCGAGGCTGGGCGGTGATGCTCTCGAACCACGGCTCCGGCCGTCCGCGGCCCCCCGGTGCGTTCGTCCGCGTCGACGGCACCGTGCTGCATGTCGTCCAAGACGGCGCCGGGCCGACCGTGCTCGTCACCAGCGGTCTCGCCTGCGCGTGGTTCGACTGGGACACCACGGTTCCGCTGGTCGCCCCGCACGGCCGCGTCGTGCGTTTCGACCGGCCCGGCCTCGGCCTCAGCGCCCCCGACCCGCGGCCGCCGACGCTGTACGGCGAGGCCGAGCGACTGCGCGCGGTCGCCGAAGCGGTCGGCGCCCCCGGGCCGTACGTGATCGTGGCGCACTCCTACGCCGGCTTCCACGCCGAGGCGTTCGCCCGCCTCCACCCCGAACACACCGCCGGCGTCGTCCTCGTCGACGCGAGCGCCGAACCTCGGGCGCGCACCCGGCCGGCCCCGGCCGCCCGGCTCGCGCTGGCCCACGCGATCGGCGGTACGTTCCGGCGGACCGGGCTCAGCCGCCCGGTCGGCCCGGCGCTGCGGCGGCTCGCGGTGCGCGGCTTCAGCCGGCGCGGCCGCGATGCCGGGGATCCGGAGTGGACGCGCCGGTCCTACGCGTCCGGCCGCTTCCTCACCGCGGCGTTCACCGAGAACACCACCTACCTCGACCAGGCCGCCGAACTCCTGCGGCTGCGCGACCGCACCGCGTTCCCCGACGTCCCGCTCCGCGTCCTCGCCGCCGCGGGCGGCCGCGAGCCGGACGCGGTCAAGGCCCGGTGGCTCGACCGGCAGCGCGCGCTGGCCGCGATGGCACCGCGCGGCCGCTGCGACATCGTCGAGGACGCCGCACACCTGCTGATGATCGACCGCCCGGACGCGGTGGCGGCGGCAGTGCGGGACGTCCTCGCGGAGGCGTGACCGGCCGAGGGCTCCCGGATCCCGCACCACTGGTCTCGTTGGCGGGAATGCGTTGAATCGCCCGAATCGGGTAGACGGTCCGCATCGGGTGGACCGGTACGTGCGCACCGGTCCACCCGCCACGGACCGAGAGGACACCATGTTCGGCCAGGAACGCATTCCCCCGGCCGCCGGGGGCACCCCCCGGGGCGGCGGCGAAGTGATCGCGTCGTACACCGACTACGCCGGGGCGCAGCGCGCCGTCGACTACCTGTCCGACAACGGCTTCCCCGTCGAGCACACCTCGATCGTCGGCGGCGACCTGCGCATGGTCGAGCAGGTGCTCGGCCGGCTCGACGCGAAGAAGGCCACCATGGCCGGAGCCGCGAGCGGCCTGTGGTTCGGCCTGCTCATCGGCCTGTTCCTGGGCATCTTCGCCGAGCGGGCGATGAGCTGGGTGTGGATCGTCCTCATGGGCCTGCTGTGGGGCGCCGCCGCGGGCGCGCTGTTCGGCTGGCTCGGCTACCGCTCCACGGGCGGGAAGCGCGACTTCATCTCCAGCAGCCAGATCGTCGCGGCGCGCTACGACGTGCTCGCCGAATCGGCGTACGCCGAACGCGCCCGCAACATCGTCGGGCGGCTCAGCCTGTAGTCCGGGCCTGTGGTCGGCTGCGGCCGGCGCTACAGCCAGCCGTTGCGGCGGAACCCGCGGTGGATCAGCAGGCACACGGTCAGCGTCACGCCGAGCACGGCCGGGTAGCCGTACTCCCAATGGAGTTCCGGCATGTGGTCGAAGTTCATGCCGTAGATCCCGGCGACCATCGTCGGCACGGCGAAGATCGCCACCCAGGCGGAGATGCGCCGCATGTCCTCGTTCTGGGTGACCGTCACCTGGGCCAGGTTGGCCTGGAGGATCGACGTCAGCAGTTCGTCGAACGACGCGACCTGCTCGCTCACCCGCGCGAGGTGGTCCTCGACGTCCCGGAAGTACTCGCGGATGTCCGGGTGGATCTGCCGCATCGGCCGCTCGGCGAGCGTCTGCAGGGGGCGGGCCAGCGGGGTCACCGCGCGCTTGAGCTCCAGGACTTCGCGCTTGAGCTGGTAGATGCGGCCCGCGTCGCCGGAGCCGCGGCCGCCGAAGACCTCGTTCTCCACGTCGTCGATGTCGTCCTGGAGTGCCTGGGTGACCTCCAGGTACGTGTCCACGACCCGGTCCGCGACCGCGTGCAGCACCGACGACGGGCCCGCGCCCAGGAGTTCGGCATTCGCCTCCAGGCGGTGCCGCAGCTCGCCGAGGCCGCCGTGCAGGCCGTGCCGGACGGTGATGACGAAGTCGCCGCCGAGGAACACCATGATCTCGCCGGTCTCGACGACCTCGCTGGTCGCTGTCAGGTGCTCGTGCTCGACGTAGCGGACCGTCTTGAAGACCGCGAACAGCGTGTCGTCGTAGCGCTCCAGCTTCGGCCGCTGGTGCGCCTTCACCGCGTCCTCGACGGCGAGCGGGTGCAGGTCGAACCGTTCGGCGATGCCCGCGAGTTCGTCGCCCGTCGGCTCGTGCAGGCCGATCCACACAAAGCCGCTGCCCTGGTCGTGCACGTCGCGGATCGCCTCGCCGGGCGTCGCGCAGCCGACCACCCGGCTGCCGTCGCGGTACACCGCGCAGTCCACCACGCAATTGCCCGAGACGACCGGATCGGGCACGGCGTCCGACGCGGCCCGGCGGCGGGTCACGGCGGGACGGACGGCGGCGCGGAGGTCTCGGATCATCGACATGGCGGGCTCCTTCACAGGAGGGCGCGTCAAGGCATGCGGCTGCCCGCGCACGGCAGTGCGGGGTACGGCGAGCACGGCATGCCCCGGTGCGTCAGCGGCAGCGGGGACTCGGGGAACCGCACGCGGAAACGCGCGGATCCGGACCGCGGAGACGGCACGCGGCACGGCGAAACCGGCCCGCGCCGGAAGGCGGGGCGGAACGGGGTGCGGCGTCGGCGAAAGCGCGGATTCAGCAGGTGGTTCGCGGGAGGTCGGGTGAACCGCCGGTACTGCACGATGGGCCGGTATGCACCACTACCACCTCCCTCGGCCTGTCCCCGCTAGGGGAAGCCTCCCGCGGACCCGGTCCGACGGGAGCACGTCCACCGCGCGCCGCCGCTGCTCGGGGCGCCCGCACGGTATGGCTGAATAGCCCGGCTCGATCGCGGCGCCCTCCGAGGGCTGCCCGATGGGGCCAGCAAATCAGAGTAGCAGGCGGCAGGTTCCGAGACGGCCCGGTTCCGGTGAACGGCGCGCGGCCGACGTACGATGCGCGCATGTTCGACATGACGCCGCACCACGACGTGCCCGACCCGACGCCCGCGGTGGAGGCCCATCTGACCGCGGCGTTCGGCGAACCGAGCGGGCGCGCCGGCGTCACGTTCGTCGGCACCGACCGCATCGAGGTGCTGCGCTTCGGACCCGACGACACCGGGGTCGTGCGGTACGCCACGCTCGGCATGTCGCGTGCGCCGATGACCGACCCGGCGGCCGCCTTGGCCGACCCGGTGCGCGGGCCGCGCGCCGAACTCGTGCTGTCCGTCCGCGGATCGCAGGACTCCGCGCTCCGGCCGCTCGCCGTGTTCGCCGCGTCGCCGCAGGTCGAGGGTGTGATCGTGGCCCCGGGTGCGTCGCTCGACGTCGGCGGGCCGCTGTGGGAGGGCGCCGCCTTCACCGCCGTCCTGGTCGGCGAACCCGGCGGACTGGTCGCCGACTTGCCGCTGCCCGAGCCCGCCGAACCGGTCCGGTTCCTGCCGCTGCTGCCGATGACCGCGGGGGAGACCGCGTGGAAGCGGGTGCACGGCGGTGAGGCGTTGCAGGAGCGCTGGCTCCGGCACGGCACCGACCTGCGCGACCCGCGCCGCGCGGCCGTCCCCCTCGGCGCGGACTAGCGGCCGACCAGCGGCCGACCAGCGGTGGACCAAGGCGGACCAAGGTGGACCAAGGTGGACCAAGGTGGACCAAGGTGGACCAAGGGCCGACCGAGCCCTTGGTCCGGGTGCCCCTTACGGCACCAGCAGCACCGGGCACGGCGCGCGGTGCACGATGGCGTCGCTCACGCTGCCCAGGAACAGCCGCGCCAGGCCGTGGTAGCGGCGCGAGCCGAGCACGAGCAGGTCCGCGCCGTAGTCCTTGGCCTGGTCGAGGACGGCGTTCGGGATGTCGCTACGCAGCGTCTCGCCCGCCCAGCCTTCGACCTCCGCGACGCCCGCGGCGCGCAGCTTGTCGACGGCGTCGGTGACGACCTTCTTGGCCTCGCTGTCGCTCTCTTCCTCGACGATGCCGCCCGCTCCGCCGCCGTCGACCACGTCGACGGTCTGCACGTGCAGCACGCGGACCTGGGCGCCGAGCGGCTTGGCCAGGTCGGCTACGGCCGCGAGCACGTCCGCGGTCTCGGGGGTGGCGTCGACGGCGACGAGGATGCGCTGGTACATGGCTGCTTCTTCCTGATCTGCGTGCTCGGTGGACGGGCTACGGGCGGGCCGCGGCGGGCGTCGGGATCGACGTTACGCCGACGTGTTCGTCGTTCTCCGCCGGGGTGAGGACGCGCCGGGTGCCGACCAGGACGCCCGCGGCGACGACGCACGCGGCGGTCGCGACGAGGAACGGCACGTGCACGTCGAAGTGCTCCTCGAGCTTCGGGGCGAGGTACGGCGCGGCCGCCGCGGCGAACCAGCGCACGAAGTTGTACCCGGCCGAGGCGACGGGACGCGGCGCATCCGACACCTCCAGAGCCATTTCGGTGAACACCGTGTTGTTGATCCCGATGAAGGCTCCCGAAACGATGACGCACGTCACGATCACCGGCTTCGACCCGTACGCGATGACCCCGAGGTCCGCCGCGAACAGCACCAGACTGGCCGCCGCGACGTTCACCGAGCCGAACCGGGCCTGCAGCCGCGGCGCGACGAGCACCGAGCACAGCGCCAGCAGCACGCCCCAGCAGAAGAACACCGCGCCGGACTTGTACGGGCTCATGTCCAGCACGAACGGGGTGAACGCGAGGACCGTGAAGAAGCCGTAGTTGTAGAAGAACGCCGAGCCGGCGGTGGCCGCGAGGCCCTTGTGGCCGAGGGCCTTGACCGGGTCGAGCAGGCCGACCTTGGCCGCGGGCTTGGGCTGCTCCTTGAGCAGCACGGTGATGGCGACGAAGCCGACGGCCATCAGCGCGGCGGTCCCGTAGAACGGGTAGCGCCAGCTCGCGTCGCCGAGGACGGCGCCGAGCAGCGGGCCGCAGGACATGCCGAGGCCGAGGGCGGATTCGTAGAGCAGGATCGCCGCGGCGCTGCCGCCGCTGGCCGCGCCGACGATGACCGCCAGCGACGTGGACACGAACAGCGCGTTGCCGAGCCCCCACCCGGCGCGGAAGCCGACGAGTTCCCCGACCGAGTCGGACGTGCCGGACAGTGCCGCGAACACCACGACCAGCGCGAGCCCGAGCAGCAGCGTGCGCCGCCCGCCGATGCGGCTGGACACGAAGCCGGTGACCAGCATCGCGACCGCGGTGATCAGGAAGTAGCTGGTGAACAGCAGGGAGACCTGGCTGGGCGAGGCGTCCAGGCCTTTGGCGATCGAGGGGAGGATCGGGTCGACGAGGCCGATCCCCATGAAGGCGACGACGGCGGCGAACGCGGTGGCCCACACGGCCATCGGCTGCCGCAGGATGCTTTCCCCGGATGCGGCATCGCGGTGCGCGGCGGACATGCCGACCTCCTTTGCTCTGCGTCCGAGCATTCCTTAGCTCTGCTAATTAATGTATCGTACACCTAAATGTCGGGGCGGCGAGGCCGGTCTTCGGCCGGATGCGGGAGCGGGCGGTATCGGCGGGTGGCGGGGAGGGGTGCCCTACCTACCGGTAACCGCCTTCCGGGATGATGTGCCGCAGAACCCCACGGGGCTCCCCGAGAGAGGACCGCATATCCCATGCAGTTTGGCCGCTACTACGAGGAGTTCGAGGTCGGTGCGATCTACAAGCACTGGCCCGGCAAGACGGTCACCGAGTACGACGACCACCTGTTCTGCCTGCTCACGATGAACCACCACCCCCTCCACATGGACGTCAACTACGCCGAGAAGACGACCGACTTCGGCAAGAACGTCGTGGTGGGCAACTACATCTACTCGCTGCTGCTCGGCATGTCCGTGCCGGACGTCTCGGGCAAGGCGATCGCGAACCTGGAGATCGAGTCGCTCCGGCACGTCGCGCCGACGTTCCACGGCGACACGATCTACGGCGAGACCACCGTCCTGGACAAGTGGGAGTCCAAGTCGAAGGACGACCGCGGCGTCGTCCACGTCGAGACCAAGGGCTACAAGCAGGACGGCACCCTCGTGTGCATCTTCCGCCGCAAGGTGATGGTGCCGAAGGTGTCCTACGGCGAGGCCCGCGGCGGCGAGCAGCCCGGCCGCCCGGAGCTGCGCGAATCCTGACGCCGGAACGCGGCGGGACACCCCGGGCTCCCGGGGGTGCGGGGTGCCCCGCCGCGCCGAATCCGCAGGTCAGACGATGCTCTCCGGCACCCGCTCGGCGAGTTCGGCCAGGGTCGGGTACGAGCTTTGTGCTCCGGCCCGCGTGGTCGCCGCGGCACCGACCCGGACGGCGAGACGCACCGCGTCCGCCAATCCGTCGCCGCGGGCGAGCCGCCACGCGAGCGCGCCGGTGAACGCGTCCCCGGCGCCCGTGGTGTCCACCGGCGCCACCTTCGCGGCGGGCACGTGCACCGGCTCCCCGTCGCCGTCGAACAGCACCGCGCCGTCGCCGCCCAGCGTCACCACGACGGACTTCGGGCGCAGCGGGCGGTCGCGCCACGTGCGGAGCGCCGCCAGCGCCTCGTCGGGCGTGCCGCCGAACGACGGCATGCCGAGGATCTCCGCCGCCTCGATCCGGTTCACCACCAGCGGATCGCAGGCGGCCACGTTGTCGTCGGAGGTCCGCCACGGGCCCGGGGACGGGTTCACCACCACCCGGGTGCCGTGCGCACGGCCGAGAAGCAGGAGCCAGTCCACGGCCTCGTCCGGGATCTCGAGCTGGGTGACCACCACCGGGACCGCCGCGAGGACCGCCTCGACCTGCGCCATCGCCGCGGGGAGCACGGTGGCGTTGGCGCCGGGGGAGACCGCGATCGCGTTCTCGCCGGCGTCGTCGACGGTGATCATCGCGACGCCGCTGGCGCCGTCGGACACGCCGACCAGCGCGGTGTCCACGCCCGCGCTCCGCAGGCTGTCCAGCAGCATCGGGCCGTAGGCGTCCGAGCCGACGCGCCCCGCGAACGCCACCCGGGCGCCGAGCCGGGCCGCGGCGACTGCCTGGTTCGCGCCCTTGCCGCCCGGGTGCACCACCAGGTCGGCGCCCAGGACGGTCTCGCCGGGACGAGGGTGGTGCGGGACGCGGACGACGAGGTCGGCGTTGACGGAGCCGATGACGAGGACTTCCGGGGGCGTGGTCATCGCGACAATCTGCCACAGGCCTGCGGGGCCGCGGCCCGGCGGTCAGGCCACGCCCGGGACGTTCCATTCGCGGAGCGCGTCGAGGAGCCCGTCGGTGAGTTCCAGGCGCGGGAGTTCGTGTGGCGGCACCCAGCGCGCGTCCTCGGCGTCGTCGCCCGCGCGCAGTTCGCCGCCGTGCACGATGCAGGCGTAGTCGCGGATGTCGTAGACGCCGCCGTCGGGCGCGGCCCGGCGGACGGTGCCGACCAGCGGGCCGACCGCTATGTCGAGCCCGGTTTCCTCGGCGAGTTCGCGGCGCAGCGCGTCCGCGTCGGACTCGTCGGCTTCGACGCGCCCGCCCGGCAACGACCACAGGCCCTTGCCCGGCGGGGTACCGCGGCGGATCAGCAAGAGCCGCCCCTCGGCGTCGAGGACGATCGCGCCGACACAGGGAGTAGGCCGCATAACGGGGAGCGTATCCACCAAAGGGGTGTCGTGAACGGGCAATCGGGACGTGTCTGCCGAAGTCCGTGCGTGCTGCGGCGGGGTTGGCCCGCGGATCGTCCCCAGGCCGGGCGGGCGCTCGGGGGCGCCGACGTGCACGTTTGCGGCAGTGTGGTGAGCCAGGGCGAGCCAGGGGTGAGCAAGGGGACCCCCTTTGGGTATGACCATCGGGTAATCCGAAGTTGCGTTCGCCCGGCCCGGCACGTCGGCCGACCCGTCGGCCCGACACGCCGGTCCCGACCGCGCCGGAGCGCCCGACCTGCCCCGGTGTGGGCCGCGCGACGCCGAAGGGGTGATCGTCCTTGACTCACGCGCGTCGGCAGGGGACCGTCATGCCTATGAAGGGCGAGCCGAGCTGCCCGCGCTGTGGGAGTCGGGTCCGTGCTCCGGGCCTGTTCTCCGAGACCTGGCAATGTCCGCTGCACGGAGCCGTGGCGCCCATGCAGCCGGTGGTTCCGCCGAGCATCGATGCGTTGGACGCGGTCGTCCGCCGCTCCCGGGTTCCGGTGTGGCTGCCGTGGCCGCTTCCGGTCGGCTGGCTGTTCACGGGTGTCGCGCACGCGGGCGACGACAAGTCCGGGCCGCGCGCCGTGGCGGTGGCCTGCACCGGGCCCGGTCCGCTGGGCGGCCTCGGCGAGCTGGTGCTGGTCGCCGAGGAGCTGGGCATCGGCATGGGCGCGCGGTATGCGGGCCTGCCCGGCCCGGATCCGGGCACCGATCTGCTCGGCAGCGGGCCCGCGCCCGCGAAGGTCCTGGCCGCCGGGCACCCCACGCCGCTGTGGTGCGTCCCCGACGCGCCGCCCGACCGGGCGGTCTATGCGGGCGAGGCGCTCGGCCTGTGGATCTGGGCGGTGCTGTGGCCCGGCAAGACCGGGCACTTGGTGTACGACGACGTCGTCCTCACCGACCTGCGCGACGCGGGCGGCGAGATCCAGATGCTGCCGTGCGGCGCGCTGTCGCCGCAGCTGCTGACCCAGCCGCCGCAGAACCCGCCGTCGCACCCGCTGCCGCCGGCCCGGCCGCCGAACTGACCAGGCCGGCCGCCGAACCGAGCGCGAGCGGACCCGCCGCCCCGCCCCGCCCGCCTGCGCACCCGCGCTGACTACTGTTGATCGCCTCACCCGATCGACCCCAGCGAGGTCCGCGTGCGCATCGACCTGCACACCCACAGCACCGCCTCCGACGGTACGGACAGCCCCGCCGCGCTCGTCCGCATCGCGCGCGACGCGGGGTTGGACGTCGTCGCGCTGACCGACCACGACACCACCGGCGGCTGGGCCGAGGCCGCCGACGCTCTCCCCGCGGACCTCACGCTGGTGCGCGGCGCGGAGATCAGCTGCATCGACGGCGACGGGATCAGCCTGCACATGCTCGGCTACCTGTTCGACGACGCCGAGCCGGAGTTCGCCCGGGAGCGCGAACTGGTGCGCACCGACCGGGTGCGGCGGGCCCGCGCGATGGTCGAGCGGTGTATCGAACTCGGCGCGCCGATCACCTGGGAGCGCGTCCGGGAGATCGCCGGGGACGGCGCGGTCGGGCGGCCGCACGTGGCGACGGCGCTCGCCGAAGCGGGCGTGGTGGCCGACGTGTCGGACGCGTTCACGCCCGAGTGGCTCAAGGACGGCGGCCGCGCGTTCGTCGGCAAGTACGAGATCACCGCGGTGCGCGCGGTCCGGCTGATCCGCGCGGCGGGCGGCGTGCCGGTGTTCGCGCACCCGGCGGCGAGCAAGCGCGGGCGCACGGTGTCCGACGCGACGATCGAGGAACTCGCCGAGGCGGGCCTGGCAGGTCTGGAGGTCGACCACCTCGACCACGACGACGAGACGCGTGCCCGGCTGCGTGATCTGGCGCGCGGCCTCGGGCTCGTCGCGACCGGGTCGAGCGATTACCACGGCTCGCGCAAGATCATCGGCATCGGGCAGTTCACGACGGATCCCGAGGTGTTCGCGGCGATCGCGGACCAGGGCCGCGGGGTTCCGTTGCTCCGGGCGTGAGCGTGTTCGGCGCCCGCGTCCACGGGCCCACGTGACACCGTTACAGTGCGAAACGAAAGCCGTCCGAGCACTCGGCTTTCGACACGTGTGGAACCGGGCGGCAGTCCCGGCCGCACGAACCAAGCGCAACGTGCACAACCCGCACAACATGCGGAACAGGCGTAACAGGCGGAGGGGAGCAGCGGATGCTGGTTCGTGGTGTGGTGGCTCGGGGCAAGGGCGCGCCGGTCACCGTGGAGAACATCGTCGTCCCGGACCCGGGGCCGGGTGAGGCCCGGGTGAAGGTGCAGGCGTGCGGTGTGTGCCACACCGACCTGCACTACCGCGAGGGCGGCATCAACGACGACTTCCCGTTCCTGCTCGGGCACGAGGCGGCCGGGGTCGTCGAGTCGGTGGGCGAGGGCGTCACCGGCCTGGCGCCGGGCGACTACGTGGTCCTGGCGTGGCGGGCGCCGTGCGGGGAGTGCCGGTCGTGTCTGCGCGGGCGTCCCTGGTACTGCTTCGCGTCCCTGAACGCCACGCAGCAGATGACGCTGGAGGACGGCACGCCGCTGGCCCCGGCGCTCGGCATCGGCGCGTTCGCGGAGATGACGCTGGTGGCCGCGGGGCAGTGCGTGAAGGTCGACCCGGCCGCGCGTCCGGAGGCCGCGGGCCTGATCGGCTGCGGGGTGATGGCGGGCTTCGGTGCGGCCGCGAACACCGGCAACGTGCAGCGCGGCGACTCGGTCGCGGTGATCGGCTGCGGCGGCGTGGGCAACGCGGCGATCGCCGCGGCGCATCTGGCGGGCGCGCGCAAGGTCATCGCGGTCGACGTGGACCCGCGCAAGCTGGAGTGGGCGAAGGGCTTCGGCGCGACCGACACGGTCAACGCGCGCGACACGGACCCGGTCGAGGCGATCAAGGCGCTCACCGAAGGCAACGGCGCGGACCTGGTCGTCGAGGCGGTCGGCCGCCCGGAGACCTACGAGCAGGCGTTCTACGCCCGCGACCTGGCCGGCACCGTCGTCCTGGTGGGTGTGCCGACGCCGGAGCTGAAGATCGAACTCCCGATGATCGAGGTTTTCGGCCGCGGCGGCGCGCTCAAGTCGTCCTGGTACGGCGACTGCCTGCCGACGCGCGACTTCCCGATCCTCATCGACCTGTACCTGCGCGGCCGCCTGCCGCTCGACGGGTTCGTGTCGGAGACGATCAAGCTGGACGAGGTCGAGCAGGCGTTCACCAAGATGCACCACGGCGACGTGCTGCGGTCGGTGGTGGTCCTGTGAGCATCGAGCACCTGGTCACCTCCGGGGTCTTCTCGCTCGACGGGCAGGACTTCGACGTCGACAACAACGTGTGGATCGTCGGCGACGCGAGCGAGGCCCTCGTCGTCGACGCCGCGCACGACGCGGACGCGATCGCGGCCGCCGTCGGCGACCGGCGCCTGGTCGGGATCGTGTGCACGCACGGCCACAACGACCACATCAACGCGGCGGCCGCGCTCGCCGAGCGCTTCGGCGCGCCGGTCCACCTGCACCCGCAGGACCGGATGCTGTGGGACGTCGTGTACCCGGAGCGGGCGCCGGACCGGGAGCTGGCCGACGGCGAGGTGTTCAAGGTGGCCGGCACCGAGCTGCGGGTCGTGCACACCCCGGGGCACGCGCCGGGCGCGGTGTGCCTGTACGCGCCCGACCTCGACGTGCTGTTCTCCGGCGACACGCTGTTCCGCGGCGGCCCGGGCGCGACCGGGCGGTCGTTCTCCTCGTTCCCGGTCATCCTCGACTCGATCCGGGACCGGCTCCTCACCCTGCCGGACGGCACGCGGGTGCTGACCGGGCACGGCGACGAGACGACCATCGGCGCCGAGGCGCAGGACTACGACGCCTGGGTGGCCCGCGGTCACTGACCCGCGCGCCGCGCCGCGGCTCCGGCACGCCGGGGCAGCGAAAGGGCGCCTCACCCGAACGGGTGAGGCGCCCTTCATGCGCAAGTCAGACGGTCTGCGTGGCCGCGGCCGTTTCCGGCTTCGGCGAGACAGGCCTGATGTAGAGGCTTTCACCGCGGGCCGCGGCCCGGGCCACCGCCTCCTGGACGGCCTCGCCGTCCACGAGCGGCTTGCCGGCAGGGTCGGTCGAGTCGTTGCGGGTGAGGTTGGTGATTCGGTAGCGCATACGCGCCTCCCTTCTCCTCGATTCCCGTCGTACTGGGAAAACGTGTTCGGCGGCTGCATCGGGGTGCGGCTGCCGAACACGACATAGCGTACAAATCGACCACCGAAAGCGCACGGCGCACAAGACGTCCGAGAAGTCTTTTCGACGACTCGGACGCGGCTCGGCGCGGAACGGTGGTGACCTGGACAACACACTTCACGCCCGGCGCATTCCCGGTACCGAAAAGTCACCGGGAAATCCCGGCGGCGGAGGCCCCGCGGAGGGCGGGCAGGGGACAATACGAACCGGATCGGCGGACCACCGGGTACCCGGCGGCGAGCGCGGTCGGGCGGGGGCCGACGACCAGCAGCGACGAAAGGCCGGACCTTGCACGGCGACGAGCGACGCACAGCGGACCACGCGGGCGGCCCCGACGAGGCCGGCCGCGGCGCGCCGGGCGGCTCCGACACCCCCGGGCCGCAGCCCGCCGCGGTTCCGGTGCGCCTGGTGTCCGCACCGCCGCACGCGGGGACACACGCGCTATTCGTCGATGTCGGCTACGTCTACGCCGCCATCGGCCTGCTCGTCGCGGGCACCGCCGAACGCCGCGCGTTCCGCATCGACGCGGAGTTCCTCATCAGCTCGCTCATCGACGAGGCCCGCAAGGTCTTCCCGGAAGGCCGCCTGCTGCGCGTCTACTGGTACGACGGCGCCCGCAACCGGGTCCCCACGTTCGAACAGAAGCAGGTCGCCGAGCTGCCCGACGTCAAGGTGCGGCTCGGCAACCTCAACGCGCACAACCAGCAGAAGGGCGTCGACTCGCTCATCCGCAGCGACCTGGAGTCCCTCGCCCGCAACCGCGCCATCGAGGACGCGGTCGTGGTCAGCGGCGACGAGGACCTGGTGCTGGCCGTGGAGTCCGCGCAGTCGTACGGGGTGCGCGTGCACCTGTGGGGGATCGAACCCGCGTACGGCATGAACCAGGCCGAGCCGCTCGTCTGGGAAGCCGACGTGACGCGCACCCTGCACCACGACTTCTGCGCGCCGTGCGTGCTCCGGTCCGTACAGCCCCCGGCCGTCGCCGCCGTCGTCGCCGCCGCGGCCGCGGCGGCACCGGCGTCGGGTGCCGCGCAGGGCGGCGGCACCGTGCCGACGTTCGACCAGGTCTGGCGGCTCGGCGGCAAGATCGCCGAACGCTGGCTGGGCGCTCGCGGCCGCGAGGACATGATCGGCCTGATGCCCGGCCCCCGGCTGCCGGAGAACGTCGACAAGGCGCTGCTCGTCGACGCGGAAGGCGAACTCCAGTTCTCCCTCCGCCCGCACGAGGACCTGCGGCGGGCGCTGCGCAACGGCTTCTGGGACCGGCTCACCCAGGAGTTCGGTCCGGCGCACGGGGAAAGCTGACCGGGCGCGTCACCCGCGCGGTCGACGCGCCGGTTTTTCCGCCCCGTCCCGGGCGCGGCCTGTCCTACGCTCGGACGCGTGAGCACGCCGCCGTTCCTCGACCTGCCCGACACCGCCCGCGCCCGCCGCGTGCCGACGCCGCGCGGCGCGTTCGCGTGCCTGGAAGCCGCACCGCCCGCCAGGGTGCCGGTCCGCGGCACGGCCCTGCTGGTCCCCGGATTCACCGGCGGCAAAGAGGACTTCATCGCGCTGCTCGACCCGCTGGCGCAACGCGGCTACCGGGTGGCCGCGGTCGACCAGCGCGGGCAGTACGAAACCCCGGGCGGCACGGACGACCCGGCGGCGTACGACCGCGGCGCGCTGGTCGCCGACCTGGCCGTGCTCGGCGAAGCGCTGGCCGACGGTCGTGCCGGGCTGCCGGTCCACCTCGTCGGCCACTCGTTCGGCGGGCTCGTCGCCCGCTCGGCGGTCTTGGCAGCGCCCGGCCGCTACACGTCGCTCGTGCTGATGAGTACCGGCCCCGCCGCCATCCAGGACAGCGAAGCGGCCCGCCTGGCGATGCTCGAGGACGCGCTCGGCTCGCACACCCTCGGCCAGGTCTGGGACGCGATGCGGGCAATGGATGCCGAAGCGGGCATCCTGCCGCCCTCCGACCCGCGCGTCGCGGACTACCTGCGGACCCGCTGGCTCGCCAACACCCCGGCGGCGCTGATCGCCGCCGCCCGCCAGCTGCGCACCGAACCCGACCGCACCTCGGACCTGGCCGCCCTGATCGCCGCCGGGCTGCCGGCCCTGGTGCTGTCCGGCACGCGCGACTACGCCTGGCCGGTCCCGTGGCAGGCCGAAACCGCCCGCCGCCTGGGCGTCCGCCACGCGGTCGTCGACGGGGCCGCCCACTCGCCCAACGCGGAAGCCCCGGAGCCGACCGCGAAGGAACTCGCGGACTTCTGGGACGGGACCGAGGCGGACGCGCGCCACTCCGACGGGGCCGAGGCGGACACCGCGCGGCACTCCCGCGGCTGACCCCGGCGCGGCGCCGCTTCGTGCCCCTGTGGACAACCACCGCCCGGGGACAACCCGCGACACGCCCCCACCCCGGCCTGGTAATTGGTTGGAGTGGGGCCCACACGCCGAATGTGATCATCCCACCGGGACCTCCGGACACGCCGACGGCCGGTCGCCGCGGTAATCCGCGGCCACCGGCCGTCATCGGTCCTGCTGTGCTTACTCCGCAGCCTCGGCGGCAACCTCGCCCACCGGGCGGCGGCGACGGCGCCGGCGGCGCGGGGCCTCGGCGTCGTCTTCGGCGCCGGCCTCGGTCACCGGGGCCGCGGTCTCGGCGGGTGCTTCGGCCTCCGCGGCGGGCTTGCGCCGCGTCCGCGTCCGCTTCGGGGCTTCCGCGTCGCCGTCCGCGACCGGGGCCGCGGTCTCGGCCGGTGCCTGGGCCTCCGCGGCGGGCTTGCGCCGCGTCCGCGTCCGCTTCGAGGCCTGCGCCGGGACGGCGAAGGGGTCCGTCGACGGGTTGACCGGCACGACCGCGACCGGCGCGGCGACCGCGGCGTCCGCCACGGTCTCGGCGACCGCGGTTGCGGTCGCCGGCTCCGTACCGTCGTTCAGGCGCCGGCGGCGACGGCTGCCCGGCGCCCGGCGGCGGCTCGGGTCGGCCGGTGCCTCGGCGGTCTCCGGACCGGACCGGGCACCCGAGCGGCCGCGCGGCGACGTGCTGCCCGCCTTGCCGCGGCCCCGGCCGCCCTTGCCGCCGGTCTCGCCCAGGTCCTCGACAGCCTCGGCGTCGAGGCCCGCACGGGTCCGCTCGGCACGCGGGAGTACGCCGGTCGCCGACTCGGGGATCTGCAGCTCCGCGAACAGGTGCGCGGACGTCGAGTAGGTCTCCGGCGGCTCCGGGAACGGCAGCTCGAGGGCCTTGTTGATGAGGCCCCAGCGCGGCATGTCCTCCCAGTCGACGAGCGTGACCGCGGTACCCGACGCCCCCGCGCGGCCGGTGCGGCCGATGCGGTGCAGGTAGGTCTTCTCGTCCTCGGGGCACTGGTAGTTCACGACGTGCGTGACACCGTCGACGTCGATGCCGCGGGCCGCGACGTCGGTCGCCACCAGCACGTCGACCTTGCCGTTGCGGAACGCGCGCAGCGCCTGCTCGCGGGCGCCCTGCCCGAGGTCGCCGTGCACGGCCGCGGCCGCGTAGCCGCGCTCGCGCAGGCCCTCGGCGAGGTCCGCGCAGGTGCGCTTGGTGCGGCAGAAGACCATGGCCAGGCCGCGGCCGTTCGCCTGGAGGATGCGCGAGAGCATCTCCGGCTTGTCCATCGCGTGGGCGCGGTACACGTGCTGGCTGACCGAGGCCACCGTGGTGCCCTGGTCGTCCGGCGCGGACGCGCGGATGTGCGTCGGGCGGCTCATGTAGCGGCGTGCCAGCGTGATGATCTGGCCGGGCATCGTCGCGGAGAACAGCATGGTCTGGCGGCGCGCGGCCAGCCGGTCGACGATCTTCTCGACGTCCGGGAGGAAGCCCAGGTCGAGCATCTCGTCGGCCTCGTCGAGCACCAGCATGCGCACCTGGGACAAGTCCAGATGGCCCTGCCCGGCCAGGTCGAGCAGCCGGCCCGGCGTGCCGACGACGACCTCGACGCCCTTCTTGAGCGCCTCGACCTGCGGCTCGTAGGCGCGGCCGCCGTACACGGCGAGCACGCGCACGGAGCGCATCTTGCCCGCGCCCTGGAGGTCGTTGGTGACCTGGACGCACAGCTCGCGGGTCGGCACCACGACGAGCGCCTGCGGGCTCTTGCCCGGGACCGCGGTCGCGCGGCCGGCCTCGACGTCGGCCTGGGTCACCACGCGCTGGAGGACGGGGATGCCGAAGCCGAGGGTCTTGCCCGTGCCGGTCTTCGCCTGTCCGATCACGTCGCTGCCCGAGAGGGCCACCGGCAGCGTCATCTCCTGGACGGGGAACGCCTCGGTGATGCCGAGGCTCTCCAGGGCCTCGGCGGTTTCCGGAAATACACCAAGTTCTCTGAATGTGGTCAGGGGTCCAGCCTCTTCTGTGTGTAGGGCCGCCGCTCACCGAGGCGGGTCAGGACCGCGTTGCCGCAGCCAGGCGGGCCGAGCGGATTCGGGGCGGACCTCGTCGTCCGCTGCCGCTCTGTGCCTGGGGCACGACACGGGACCTCGACCTCGATGGGGCCCCAAGTCGTCTTGGGGGCCCTCCCTGCCGGGGGCTGGGTGCGGGTCGGTCGGAGCCGATCGTCCTCCGACCGGGCATCCGCGTGCTGTACCACTGTACCCGCCGGTGTACTCCGAGAGGGGTGATGCTGGTTACGCTGCGGTCTCATGACTGAGGGAACACGGCCGGACACGGGCGCGGACACGGGCGCGGACACGGACCGGGCGCCGGACCGGACGCCGGACCAGGCACCGGAGGCGGCGGCCGCGACGCAGGCGGCGGTGATCGAACTGCTCGGCGTGTTGGCGTACGGCGAGATCACCGCGTTCGAACGTCTGGCCGAGGACGCCAAAATGGCGCCGTCCGTCGACGACAAGGCGGCGCTGGCCGCGATGGCGGTCGCCGAGTTCCAGCACTTCACCCGGCTCCGCGAGCACCTCGCCGGCATGGGCGTCGACCCCGCCGAGGCGATGGCGCCGTTCGTGAAGCCGCTCGACGCGTTCCACCGGCACACCGCGCCGTCCGACTGGCTGGAAGGCCTGGTCAAGGCGTACGTCGGCGACGGCATCGCGGCCGACTTCTACCGCGAGGTCGCCGGGCACCTCGCCCCGGACAGCCGGGCCCTGGTGGAAGAAGTCCTCGCCGACACCGGCCACGCCGACTTCGTCGTGGAGACCGTGCGCGCCGCCATCGCCGCCGACCCGCGGGTCGCCGGTCGCCTCGCTTTGTGGGGCCGCCGCCTGATGGGCGAGGCGCTCAGCCAGGCCCAGCGGGTCGCCGCGGAACGCGACGCGCTGTCCGCGCTGCTCGTCGGCGGACTGACCGTGCCCGGCTTCGACCTCGCCGAGATGGGCCGGATGTTCACGCGCATCACCGAAGCCCACACGGCGCGCATGGCGGCGCTGGGGCTGGCGTCCTAGCGGCAGCCCGCCCGGACACGGCGAAGGGGCCGCCCGCGAAATGCGGGCGGCCCCTTCGTGCTGCGTGCGTGCGGTGCTGCGTCCGGCGGTGCGGCGTCAGACCGCGCCGAAGCCGACGCGGCGGACGGCGGGCTCGCCGATCTCCACGTACGCGAGGCGGTCGGCCGGGATGATGACCTTGCGGCCCTTCTCATCCGTGAGCGACAGCACTCCGGCCGGGCTGGACAGCGCTTCCGCGACCGCGCGCTCGACGGCCTCCGCGCTGTCCGTGCTCTCCAGCACCAGCTCTCGTCCGGCGTGCTGCACGCCGATCTTGACCTCCACGGCTGTCCCTCCGATGTTCGGCGAACCCTCGACGAATACTTGACTACTCGACGAATGGGGGCGGCCTGCGACAGCACGCACCCGTACAGAGGGAAGGCTAATCCAGCCGGACGGGCACCCACCGCATGTCGGGTACGCCGAGCGCGAACGGGCGACGGGAACAAACCCGGGATGCCGCCCCCGGCCGGGTCCGGGGGCTCAGCTCGTCGGGACCTCGTCCCGGCGCGGGAAGCGCGAGATGCCGCGCCAGCCGAGCGTGGAGATCAGCCGGGACGCGGTGTCCCGGGGGATCGGCACACCCTTGGAGACCCAGTAGCGCGCGGTGACCTGCGACATGCCGGTCAGTGCGACGGCGAGCAGCATCGCCTCGTCCTCGCCCAGGCCGGTGTCCTCGGCGATGACCTTGCTGACCGCCTCGGCGCAGACCTCGGCGACCCGGTCGACGCGGTCGCGCACCGCCTGCTCGTTGGTCAGGTCCGACTCGAAGACCAGGCGGAACGCGCCGCCGTGGTCGTCGACGAACGCGAAGTACGCGTCCACCGTCGCGGCGACCCGCAGCTTGTTGTCGTGCGTGGACTCCAGCGCCGCCCGCACGGCGGCGACCAAGGCCTCGCAGTGCTGGTCGAGCAACGCGACGTACAGCTCGAGCTTGCCGGGGAAGTGCTGGTAGAGCACCGGCTTGCTGACGCCGGCCTTCTCCGCGATGTCGTCCATCGCCGCCGCGTGGTAGCCCTGCGCCACGAACACCTCGTGGGCCGCGCCGAGCAGCTGGTTGCGCCGGGCCAGCCGGGGCAGCCGGGTGCCGCGCGGGCGGGAATCCGCATCCTGGATGGCTGTCACGGCGCTCCTCAAACGTGCTTCATACGTGTCCGACTACGCTTCGGACAAGGTCCCGACCGCGCGGTCGTACGCGGGGCCGGCGGCGTGTTCTGCCACGTCATCCTACTTTTGGGTAACGCGTCGCCGTAAGTTTCGTGGCGCAACGAACAGGGTTACGGCAACGGCCGTGCCTTGCAAGGCCGTCCCGAATGCCGTCCCGAACGCCGTGCGGGCCCGGTCAGCGGTACTCCTCCTCCTCGTCGGGGGCGACCACGCGGCGCTGCGCGGTGGCGTCCGCGGGATCCACCCCGTCCGGTACGGGCTGCCACACGGCGTCCTCGTCGGCGGCCTCGTCCACGACGGCGGCGCGCTGGGCGGCGACGTCGGCTTCGGGGGCCTCCATGTCGAGGTCGTCGGGGGCGGGCACGTCTTCCGGGTCGTCGTGGCGCAGTTCGACCTCGGGGTCGACCTCCGGGGCGAAGTCGGGCATGTGCGGCTCCTTCCGGGTATTGCGGGGTGTCGGGGGGCGGCCGGGGGTGCCGACAGCCCCGTATACCCCCCGTACCCGCGTTGCGCGTCCACGATCATCGATACCGAACCGTTGCCAGCGGAACGGTTGGCTCCGGGGGCAAATATGCCCATACGACGTCCAAATCGCGCGCCCGTGCCGACCGCTTGGGGTGTCCGCCCCTTCCGCGCCGGTGACCGTCTCGTAATATTGGCGAACGTGACGACCACTCAGGCGGAATCCGACGCTCCCGCGGCGGCTTGGCCTGCACGTACGGTCGCGGTGGCGGGTGAGACCACGGTGGCGGTACGGCGGCATCCGGAGCACGACCCGGCGCTGCCCCCCGCGGTCTTGGTGCACGGGCTCGGCGGGTCATCGCTGAACTGGGCCCACCTCGCCCACGAACTCCGCGGCGACCTTGCGGCCGACCTCGTCGACCTTCCCGGTTTCGGCTTCTCGCCCCCTCCGCACGACGGCGACTACTCGCTGTCCGCGCACTGCCGCGCGGTGGAGGGCCTGATCCTCAGCCTCAACCGCGGCCCCGTGCACTTGGTCGGCAACTCGATGGGCGGCGCTGTCGCCACCCGCGTCGCCGCCCGCCGCCCGGACCTGGTCGGCACCCTCACGCTCATCTCGCCCGCCCTCCCCGACCTCAGGCCGCAGGTCACCGCGCTGCCGACCGCCCTCATGGCGGTCCCCGGCTTCTCCGCCGGCCTGAACCGGCTCACCAAGGGGATGACGCCCGAGCAGCGCACGCGCGTTTCCGTCGGCCTGATTTTCGGCAGCCCGGACCTCCTGCCCGACGCGGAGTTCGCCGCGCTGGCCGCCGAATACCGGCGTCGGCTGGGGCTGCCCTACATGTCGGACGCCTTCACCCGGTCCGCCCGCGGCGTCGTCGCCGCGTACCTGGAACGCGGCCCGCGCAACCTGTGGAAGCAGGCCGCCGCCGTGCAGGCGCCGACCCTGCTGGTCTACGGACGCCGGGACCGGCTCGTGAACTCGGCCGTGGCGCGCCGTGCCCAGGCGACGTTCCCGGACCCGCGCCTGGTGATGGTGCCCGACTCCGGGCACGTCGCGATGATGGAGCACCCGCGGGTCGTGGCCCGCGCCGTACGCGAGCTGCTCGCCGAATCCGGCAAGCCGCCAATATCCGCCGACACCCCCGAAACGGCAGGGTGACGCTTAGTGGACAGACTCGGGGACCCTTCGACCAGCGGCGCTTACCCGTCGTACGAAGGCCAGCAGCCACAACAGCACCAGCAGCAGTACGAGCAGGGCCAGCAGCAGTACCCGGCGGCCACCTACGGTGAGGCCGCCTACGGCGACTACGCCTCGGGGGAGTACGCCGCGTACGGCACCGGCTACGCCGAGCAGCAGCCCGCGACGCAGTACAGCGGCGAGTACGCCGTCGACACCAGCGGCCAGTATGCGGCGGCGCCGCAGTACGCCGCCGAGGGTTACTACGCGCCGCAGCCCGGCGGGTACGAGCAGTCCCTGTACGAGCAGGCGGCTTACCCGCAGCAGGGTTATCCGCAGCAGACGTACGAGCACCAGGCCTACGAGCAGGCGGCCTACCAGCAGCAGACGTACGACGGAACGTACGAGGGCCAGGCATACGGCTACGGTCAGCCGCAGGAGCCCTACGGCCACCCGCAGGTCGACGCGCCGCCGCCGGGATACGAGGCACAGGCCCAATACCAGGCGGCGTACGCTTTCGACCCCCTGAACGACCCGCTTCAGGACCCTCTGCACGACCCGATGCCGGCGGTACCGGCGCAGTACATGCCCGACCAGCACCAGCAGTACTTCCCCGAGCCGGAACCGCAGTTCGCCGCCCCGCCGCGGCAGATACCGGACCCGGAGCCCGAGTTCGACCCGGAGCCCGCAGCGTGGGGCGACGCGGTGTACGTCGACCCGGTCGACGACCCCGCGCCGGCGGCGGTCCGTCCGCCTGTCCGCGATGCCATATCGCCGCGCGGCAGGGCGGCCGCGGGCAGCGCCGCGGCCGGGACGACGACGGCGGCGGCGGCCGGGCGTGCCGCGCAGACCCGCACGACCCCGCGGACCACGCGGTCGACGCACGGATCGACTGCGTCGCCGGCCGCGTCCCGCTCGACGTCCTCGCGTTCTTCTTCGCCGGGCTCGTCCGCATCCTCGTCCCCCTCGTCCCCGTCGTCGCCGGGCGGCCGGGCGGCGGCCCGGCGGGCCGCCGCGGAGGCGCCCGCGCGCAAGTCCAAGCGGCCGCTGGTCGCCGCCGGGGGCGCGGTGGTGACCGGTGCGGTGCTGGCCGGTGTGGTGGCGATGCAGATGCCCGACGGCGGTTCGTCGGCGCAGGCCAAGCCGGACACGGCGCACACCGAGGACCCGTCGCGGCGTACCGACGACCCCGCATCCCGCAGTTCGGACCGCGGGCAGGTGCAGCCGGCCGGGGCGACGCAGAGTTCCCCGGCGCCGGGGCCGTCGACGGTGCCGATTCCGACGCCGACGTCGCCCGGGTCGCTCACCGACCGGATGAAGGTGAAGTTCGACCTGGACCAGCAGCTCGCGCTGTCCGGCAGCTTCGACGTCCTGCCGGGCAGCGTTAAGGCGCCCGGGTCCGGCAAGAAGTACACCTACCGGATCGAGACCGAGCGCGGCCTGAACCTGGATCCCGAGCTGTTCGGCGAGGCGGTGCAGACGACGCTCAACGACCCACGGTCCTGGGCGCACGACGGCAAGACGTTCGAACGCACCGACGGCAAGGCGGACTTCGTGATCCGCCTGGCGAGCCCCGGGACGACGAACAAGCTGTGCGGCGCGGTCGGCCTCGACACGTCGGCGCAGACGGTGTCGTGCGACGCGGCGGGCACCCCGTTCGTGGTGATCAACGCGTGGCGGTGGGCGCAGGGCTCGGAGACGTTCGGCGACGAGATGGTCATGTACCGGGAGATGCTCATCAACCACGAGGTCGGGCACCGGCTCGGCCACGGGCACGAGTACTCCTGCCGCCCGGACGGGCTGGCGCCGGTGATGATGCAGCAGACCAAGACGGTGACCGCGCAGAGCGGCCAGGTCTGCAAGATCAACGCGTGGCCGTACCCGGCCTGACCGGCGTGGACGCGCTCGGGCGCGGCGAATGAGACGACTGTCTCACGCTCCGGACCCCCTGCCGGGGAATGGCGGCCCGCGTGGCACTGTTAGGTGGAGAAATGTCGCAATGACAAGGTCTGACCATCGGAGTCTCCGTGTCGCTACCACCCTTGGTCGAGCCGGCTGCCGACCTGACCGTCGATGAGGTCCGCCGCTACTCGCGCCACCTGATCATCCCGGACTTCGGGATGTCCGGGCAGAAGCGCCTGAAGAACGCGAAGGTCCTGTGTGTGGGCGCGGGCGGCCTCGGCTCCCCGACCCTGCTCTACCTGGCCGCGGCCGGTGTGGGCACGCTCGGCATCATCGAGTTCGACACCGTGGACGAGTCCAACCTGCAGCGCCAGATCATCCACGGCCAGAGCGACGTGGGGAAGTCGAAGGCGCAGTCGGCGCGCGAGAGCGTGCTGGAGGCGAACCCGTACGTCAACGTGGTCCTGCACGAGGAGCGACTCGAAGCGGACAACGTGATGGAGCTGTTCGCGCAGTACGACCTGATCGTCGACGGCACGGACAACTTCGCCACCCGCTACCTGGTGAACGACGCGTGCGTGCTGCTCGGCAAGCCGTACGTGTGGGGTTCCATCTACCGCTTCGACGGCCAGGCGTCGGTGTTCTGGGCCGAGCACGGCCCGTGCTACCGCTGCCTCTACCCGGAGCCCCCGCCCCCCGGCATGGTGCCGTCGTGCGCCGAGGGCGGCGTGCTCGGGGTGCTGTGCGCGTCGATCGGGTCGATCCAGACCAACGAGGCGATCAAGATGCTCACCGGCATGGGCGAGCCGCTGCTCGGCCGGCTGATGATCTACGACGCACTGGAGATGACGTACCGCCAGGTCAAGGTCCGCAAGGACCCGGAGTGCGCGGTGTGCGGCAAGAACCCGACGGTCACCGAGCTCATCGACTACGAGGCGTTCTGCGGCGTCGTGTCCGAGGAGGCCCAGGAGGCCGCCGCGGGTTCCACGATCACCCCGCGGACCCTCAAGGAGTGGATGGACGCGGGCGAGAACATCCACGTCATCGACGTCCGCGAGCCGAACGAGTACGAGATCGTCTCGATCCCCGGCGCGGTGCTGGTGCCGAAGAACGAGTTCCTCATGGGCCGTGCGCTCGAAAACCTGCCGCAGGACAAGAAGATCGTCCTGCACTGCAAGACGGGCGTGCGTTCCGCGGAGGTCCTCGCGGTGCTCAAGTCGGCCGGCTTCAACGACGCCGTGCACGTCGGCGGCGGCGTGATCGGCTGGGTCAACCAGATCGAGCCGGAGAAGCCCGTCTACTGACGGTTTCGAGACGCGCGTCTCGCGATACGAGCGATACGAGAGAAGGGCCCTTCCCCCACACGGGAGGGGCCCTTCGTCGTGTCTGTGTCAGATGGCCTGCTTGCGCTGGAGGTAGGTGAACGCCAGCCAGCCAGGGAGGACCGGCAGCCAGAAGGTCAGGAAGCGGAAGAGCAGGACCGCGGCCGTCGCCGTTTCGATGGGCAGCTTCGCGGTCGTCGTGAGACCGGCGATCAGCGCCGCCTCGATCGCGCCGATGCCGCCGGGCACCGGTGCCGCCGAGCCGATCGCGTTGCCCGCGAGGAACACCACCGCGATCGCCGCGAAGCTGGCCGAGCCGCCGAACGCGCGCACCGACGCGTCCAGGCACAGGACGAACGACAGCGTCAGCATCACCGTGCCGCCCAGGCCGGCCAGCAGCTTGTTCGGCGTCTGGAGCACGTCGAGCAGCCGCGGCACGATGCCGGAGAACAGCGCGCGCAGGCGCGTGGCCACCGTCCGGCGCAGCGGCGCCACCGCCATGATCAGCAGGCACACCAGCGCGAGGATCAGCAGCCCGGCGATGACCGCCCCGGATGGCGCGAACGACGGGGTCTGCTCGGTGCCCGCGATGTAGCCGAAGAACACCAGCAGGCCGATGTGGAACACCAGGCCGCCGAGCTGCGAGACGCCGATGCTGGCCGCCGCGAGCGCGGGCGGCACTCCCGCCTTCTGCAGATAGCGCGCGTTGAGCGCGACACCGCTGACGGCGGCGGGCATGACGAGCTTCACGAACGACCCGGCGAGCTGCACGATCGACGTCCGCCACACCGACAGCCGTTCCGGCACGAATCCGAGGAGCATGAGCGCCGCGGCGATGTAGCTGAGCGACGATGCGATGAGGCCGATGGCCGCCCAGCCCCAGTTGGCGCGTTCGAACACGTCGCCGAGGTCGGCGTGCGTCAGTTGGGTGAGCAGGAAGTAACCGGCGAATGCGCTGGCGCAGACGGTGACGAGTGTCCGCGGCCGGATCCGTTCCAGCCGCACCGGCTCGGCGACGGCGCGCGGCCGCAGTTCCAGGATCTGCTCGCGGATCCCGGACAGCAGCGTCTTTTCCTTGCGCAGTGCCGTGCGGGTCGACCGGTTGAGCGCGACCTTCTGCAGCAGCGGCAGGCAGGCCGCGACCGCGTCCACGCCGAGGCCCTCGGAGGCGGTGCGCACGGCGCGTTCCTCGCCGACCCGGAGGGCGACCGAGGTCAGCAGCTGCGCGGTGTCGATGAGCAGCGACAGGTCGCCGGACGCGATCTCGCCGGCGCGCAGGTCCATCAGCCACGGGCGGCCGTCGCCGTCCACCAGGAAGCTGCCGGTGCCGAGACGGCGGTGGGTGAGCCGGTGGGCCTGCATGAGCGAGATCTGCCGCCAGATCTCCACGAGCAGGGCGTCGGTCACTTCTTCGTCGGGGATGGCGTCCAGGCCGCGTCCGGCGACGTGCGTGTAGGCGAGCAGGGCGGCGTCCGAGCCGACTTCGGTGGCGGCGATCAGGCGCGGCGTGCGGACGCCCGCGTCGGCCGCCGCGTACGCCATGAGCGACTCCTGCTCCAGGGCGCGGCGCAGCGACTGGAAGGTGCGCCGCGCGGTGGTGACGCGGAGCCGGACGCGGCGGTAGAAGCGGTAGACGGCGCCCGACGTCTGGGTGTCCCGGTCCAGGACGGTGACGTCGAGGAGTTGGTCGTCGGTGAGCCGGACGGCGTAGCGGCGGCTCTCGTCGGGTCCGTCGTCGGTGCGGACGGCCGAGGCGGCGACCAGGCCGAACCGGCGCAGGGCGGCGACGACCGCTTCGGCGGGCGGGCGGCGGTTGGGGACGCCGACCGTGTACATCGTCGCGTAGGCGATCGTGCGGCCCAGCAGCACGCTGGTGACCAGGGCGAGCGGCGTGGTGTAGCCGCCGACGAGCACGGTGGCCGCGTTGAGCGCGAGGAGTGTCCAGAACAGCGCCTGCCAGCGCGGGCGGCGTACCAGGCCGACGGCGGTGATGTAGGCGACGACCGGGGCGATGTAGCTGTGCACCGGGTCGGTGAGGCCGCCGCCCTGCAGCGGCCGGGTGAGGGCGGCTTCCAGGGCGTCGGGGCCGGGGCCGGTGACCCACCAGTCGAGGCCGAGGGAGGCGGCGTACGTGAGGGCGGCGGCGATGACGCCGTCGGCGACGCGCAGGCCGTCGCGGCGCAGCAGCCGTTCCACGCCGTACGCCACCGGGACGACCAGCACGGCGACCGCGAACACGCCGCCGGACAGGTTGAGCAGGACGCGCGGCAGGCTGGTCTGGGCGCCGCGCACGACGTCCGACTCCAGGCCGGAGGTGGTCTCGCGGGCGAGGCTGGCCAGCACGAAGACCGCGACGATCGCGAGCAGGCCGAAGAGCACGCGCAGCAGGTCCGCGGACCGGTGCACGCGCACCGGCTGCGAGGGCTCCACGATCAGGGCGCGCCCGGACGCGGGAGGATCCGCGGGGGGATCCCCCGGAGGGCCGTCCGCCTGCTCGCGGAACGCGTCGCGAAATTCGTCTCGAATCACCAGTCACCGCCGCCTTGATGGTGGCACGGCGCGGCGGATCGCGGCGGGTGCACGGCGCCGGGTCTGGCACGATGCGGGGCGTGAGTCTTCCCACGCCGATCGCCGAACGCGTTCTCGACCTGGTGGCCCGCATCCCGCCGGGGCGGGTGATGGCGTACGGGGACGTGGCGGCTTACCTCGCGGACGCCGACACCGCCGAGGCCGCCGAGGTCCCCGGGGAACCGGGGGAGTCCGAGGAGCCCGGCGAGCCCGGATCTCCGGCGGAGCCCGTGCGGCTCGGGCCGCGGCAGGTCGGCCGGATCATGGCGCTGTACGGCGGCGGTGTGCCGTGGTGGCGCGTGCTGCGCGCGGACGGCACCCACGCGCCCGGGCTGGAGGAAGGCCTGCGGAAGCTGCGGGCGGAAGGCGCGCCGCTGCGCGCGGGCGGCACCCGGGTGGACATGGCACGGGCGCGCTGGGACGGCGGCGCGGGCGGCACCGGACCGGATCCTCGCAGCTCCGGGGCGGACTAGGCCGCAAGTGGCACGAGGGTCGCGTGTGATCTGATGGGGCAAGGCCGCGCCCTGCCGACCGGGGCGCGGCCGCATACACCCCCAGTACCCCCAGTACCCGCAGTACCCGCGAGGGAAGGACGTTCCCGCGTCGCGGCCGGCCGTTCCGGACCCCGTGTGCCGTGCCGCCTCGATGACCCGCTCCACTTCTCCCCGCTCTGCCGCTGCCCCGCCGTACCGCCGTGTTCCGGGGGTCCGGGTCGCCCCGGTCCCGTACGATCCCCGTTCCGGTCCCCGTCCGCTTCCGACTCCGCTCCGTTCCGCTCTCCGCCGTCCTGCCGATCCGTTTCCCCCGGCTTCCCCGTAAGGCCCCGAGCCATGACGACCGCGACCTCCGCGTACCGCTTGCGGCGTACCGGCATCACGCCGCCGCCGCCCCCGACGCTCGACGCGCAGCAGCGTGCCGTCGTGGCGCACCCGGGCGGTCCGCTGCTGGTTCTGGCCGGTCCGGGTACAGGAAAGACAACCACCTTGGTGGAGGCGGTCGCCGACCGGGTCGCCCGCGGGATGCTTCCCGAAGAGATCCTGGTTCTCACCTTCAGCCGCAAGGCGGCGGGGGAGCTGCGCGACCGTATCGCGACGCGGCTGCGGTCCGGCGGAGCACACGCGGGGGGCGCGCTGCCGACGGCCACGACGTTCCACTCCTTCTGCTACGCGCTGGTCCGGCAGCACCAGCCGCCGGAGCTGTTCACCTATCCGCTGCGGCTGATGTCCGGGCCGGAGCAGGACGTCTTCGTCCGCGAGCTGTTGGCCGGGCAGGCCGAGGACGGCACGGTGCACTGGCCCGCCGAGCTGCGCGCCGCGCTCGCCACCCGCGGGTTCGCCGACGAGGTCCGCGCGGTGGTCGCGCGCAGCCGGGAAATCGGCCTCGACCCGGACGCGCTCGCCCGGTTCGCCGCCGCCACCGGCCGCGCGGACTGGCGGGCCGCCGCGGAGTTCCTCGGCGAGTACCTGAACGTGCTGGACGCGCAAGGCGTCGTCGACTACGCCGAGCTGGTGCACCGCGCGGTCATCCTCGCCGAACGCCCCGAGGTCGCCGAGCAGCTGCGCCGCCGCTACCGGGCGGTGTTCGTCGACGAGTACCAGGACACCGACCCCGCGCAGGTCCGGCTGCTGCAGGCGCTGGCCGGCAACGGGCGGGACCTGGTCGCGGTGGGCGACCCCGACCAGTCGATCTACGCGTTCCGCGGTGCGGACGTCAACGGCATCCTCGACTTCCGCGACCGGTTCCCGGACCGGGACGGCGACCCGGCGCGCACGATCGTGCTGCGCACGTCGCGCCGCGCCGGTGCGGGGCTGCTGCGCGCCTCGCGGGAGATCACCCGGCGGATGCCGCTGAGCCGCCTCCCGGCGGCGGACGCGCTCGCGCACCGCGACCTGGCGGCGGACCGGACGGGGGACGACGATCCGTCGCGGGTCGAGGTCTACACGTACCCGACGCCGGGGGCGGAGCTGGACAACGTCGCGGACATCCTGCGCCGCGCGCACCTGGAGGACGGGGTGCCGTGGGGCGAGATGGCGGTGCTGGTGCGGTCGGGCGCGCGCTCGATCCCGGCGATCCGCCGCGCGCTCTCGGTCGCGGGCGTCCCGCTGGAGATCGCGGGCGACGAACTCCCGCTCGCCGCGGAGCAGGCGGTCGCCCCGCTGCTGACCGCCCTCCGGGTGGCCGCGGATCCGGACGCCCTGGACGAGGAAACCGCCCGGATGCTCCTGGTGTCCCCGATGGGCGGCCTGGACTCGGCCGACCTGCGGGTGCTGGGGCGGGCCCTCCGCGCGGAGGAACGGGCGGCGGCGGAGGCGGGCGCGGACGAGGAACCGGTCGAGGGCGAGTCCGAGCCGGAGGACGGGACCGCGACGATCGGCGAGGACGGCGGGCCCGCCGCCGCACCGGACGCCGCCGCGTTCGCCGGCGAGCAGGCCGACGCGGCCGGACAACCGGACGGGGCGGACGAGGACGGGGCCGCTGCCGCGCCGGGAGACCAGGCGCAGGCCGCCGCGGCGGGGGCTCGCGGCGGCGGGACGGACCTGGACGACGACGCACTGTTCCCCCGCGACTTCGCCGATGTCCAGCCCACCCCGCCGCCCGACGACGCCCCGGAGTCCCTCCGCCCGACGGCTTCGCCCGCCGCCGACGCCCGGGTGCGGAAGCGCAGCGTGACCGCGCACGTCGGCGACGCGGACACCGCCGCCGCGCAGGCCGGCGACGCGGACGGCACCGACGGGCCTCCGTCGGCGGCTCGCGGCGGCGCGGCCGCCCCCGGGTCGCCCGGCCTCCCGCGCGCCGACGATCCCGAAGCCGCCGTGGCGCTTCGCGGGGACGTGGTTCCTTCCGAAACCGGCCTCGCGGCTGCCGCCGCCCCAGCCACGGCCGACCTCGACCCCACCGACGGGCCGGCACAGGCCGCGTCTGCCGACGCGGCAGCCCCTGAGCCCGCGTCAGCCGCCCCCGAAACCGGCGCCGCCGAGGGCGCCGTGCGGGACAGCGGCGTGCCCACGCGCGGCGCCGACGTGGACTCCGCGGCCTTGACCGGCGCCGACCCGGACCACGTCGACGGGCCCGTGCAGCAGGCCGCCTCCGCCGCCCGGTCGGATCTCGCAACCGCGGCTGCGTCGGCGACCCTCGGTGCGGCGACCCCCGAAACCGTCCCCGCCCCCACTCCCACCCCCACCCCCCGTCTGCCCTTCGTCGGACGGTCCTCCGCCGAACTCATCCGGGAGGCCCTCGCGCACCCCGAGCAGCTCGTGGCCGTCGACGAGCGGGTCGGGCGCGGGGCCTATCGGCTCGGGCGGCTCATCGAGGCCGCGCGGGCGGTGCTCGACGGGGGCGGTACGACCGAGGCCGCGTTGTGGGAGCTGTGGCAGGGGACGCCGTGGCCGGCCCGGCTGGAGCGGTCGGTGCTGCGCGGCGGTGCCGCCGGGCGCAACGCGGACCGCGATCTCGACGCGGTCGTCGCGCTGTTCGAGGTCGCCGCGCGAGCCGAGGAACGGGCCGGGCACCGCGGTGCGCTCAACTTCCTCGAGGAGTTGACCGCGCAGCAGATCCCCGGCGACCGGCTGGACGACGCCGCGCTGCGCGGCGAGTCGGTGCGTCTGCTCACCGCGCACCGGTCGAAGGGCCTGCAATGGCGGCTCGTCGTCGTCGCGGGCGTGCAGGAAGGCCTCTGGCCCGACCTGCGGCGCCGCGGGTCGCTGCTCGAAGCGGACCGGATCGGCAGCGACGGCCTCGCCGAGCCGCTGTCGCCGGGCGCACTGCTGGCCGAGGAACGGCGTCTGTTCTACGTCGCCGCGACCCGCGCCCGCGAGCGGCTCGTGGTCACCGCGGTGAAGTCCGCGTACGACGACGGAGACCAACCGTCGCGTTTTCTGGCCGAGTTGGGCGAGGAAGGCGTCGAACGTGCGGACGTCACCGCGCGGCCCCGCCGCCCGCTGTCCACGTCCGCGCTGGTCGCCGAACTCCGCGCCTCCGCCGTCGACCCCAAGGCACCGAGGGCCGTGCAGCTGGCCGCGGCGCGGCGGTTGGCGCGGTTGGCCGCGCTGCGCGACGAAGACGGCTATCCGCTGGTCCCGGCGGCGCATCCGGACCGGTGGTGGGGGCTCGTGGAGCCGACCGACCCGGGGATTCCGGTGCGGGACCCGCGGGTGCCGGTGCGGCTGTCCGGCAGCGCGGTCGAGAAGGTCGACACCTGCACGCTGAACTGGTTCCTGGGCCGCGAAGTCCGCGCCGAATCGGCCCGCAGCGCGGCACTCGGTTTCGGCAACGTGGTGCACGCGCTGGCCGACGAGGTCGGCACCGGTGCCACGCCCGCGGAACTCCCGGTGCTGATGGAGCGGTTGGACCGGGTGTGGGACGCGCTCGCGTTCGACGCGCCGTGGCAGTCCGCGCAGCAGAAGGAGGAGGCGCGGTCCGCGCTGGAGCGGTTCCTCGCATGGCACACGCACGAGCGGCACCGTGTGGTGGCCGCGACCGAGCACGAGTTCGAGGTGAGCCTGACCGCGGGCGACCACCGCATCGAGATCCGCGGGTCGATGGACCGGGTGGAGCGCGGCGAGGACGGTCTGGCGTACGTCGTCGACTTCAAGACCGGCAAGTCGAAGCCCAACGCCGACGACGTCGCCGCGCACCCGCAGCTGGCGGTGTATCAGATGGCGGTGGCCAACGGCGCGTTGGACGAGGTCGAGGCGTTCGGCGGGGCGCGTCCGGAGTCCGGCGGCGCCGAGCTGGTGCAGCTGCGGCACCGGGTGCCGGGTGCCGAGTCGGCGCACCTGCCGGTGGTCCAGGAGCAGGTGCCGCCCGAGCCGGACGAGGGTGGGCGCACGTGGGTGTCGGCGCTGCTGGCCGACGTCGCGGGCCGCATTCTGGGCGAGCGGTTCACCCCGAAGTCCGGTTCGCACTGCGACCGGTGCGATTTCCGGAAGTGCTGCAGTGCGCGGACGGAAGGCCGTTCGGTCGTCGAGTAGCACGTTCCGAAAACGCGAGTGATCGAAAACCCGGTCGTGGGAAAGTTTTTGCCTTTGTCATACTGGCGGGCAACATCCTCGGAGGTACGGGAGTCTCTGTGCGTATTCGCCGTCTGGCCGCTGCCGCTTCGGTGGCGGTCCTTGCTTTCTCCGCACTCACGGCGTGCGGCGGCAGCGACGAGAAGGACAACAGCAAGACCGACGCGAAGGCTTTGGCGGACCAGGCCACCGAGGCGATGAAGGCAAAGACCTCCGTCAAGGTCGTCGGTACCGGCACCGACGAAGACGGCAAAACCATGTCGATGGACGCCTGCGCTGACATCAAGACCAAGGCCGTCAAGGGCACCATGACGATGGACGGCCGCAAGGTCGAGATCCTGCAGGCCGGCGGGTCGATGTACATGAAGGCCGACGCGGTGTTCTGGGCCGCGCAGTCCGGGAACGAGAGCAACCCGGAAGCGCTGGACGCCATCACCAAGGCGGGCAGCGACAAGTGGATCAAGAACGAGGCGGACAAGGACGACGACTTCGCCGACTTCTTCGACGGCAAGACCGACGGTCTGACCAAGGGCGAGGTGACGACCTTCAACGGAAAGAAGGCCATCCCGCTGTCGCGTTCCGAAGACGGTACGAAGAAGACGTACTTCATTGCCGCCAAGGGCACGCCGCTCATCCTCGGCTCGGTCGAGGAGAGCGAGAACGGCGGCAAGGAGCGCGAGGAGTCGAAGTTCAGCGGCTCCTCGGACAAGTGCGACCCGAAGGCGCCGACCGAGAGCGTCGACGTGGAGGAGTTCTCGAAGAAGATCGACGACGCGATGGGCAGCGGCAGCTGACGCGCTCCCTCCGCAGCGCCCCGCGGGGAACCCGACCCGCCCGAGAACATCACTGATGACTGTCCGTCAGATGCTTGACAGGGTCGGGATACTGGGCGCGCCATGCTCCGACGACGAGGCGCCGGGCACCGTACGTGTGCCCGGCGCCTCGTCGTCCTTCCCCGAGGAGTACCTGTGCGTCTGCCCCACCCCGTCGCGCGCCGTGCCGCGGCCGGTGCCACCGCGTTCGTTCTCGCCCTGGCCGCGTTGACCGCGTGTTCCGGCGGCAGCGCCTCCGATCCCGAGGAGGCCGGCCGGACCGGTCCGGGCGCGCCGGGCGGCAAGGCGCCGTCGGCCGGGGGCGTGCTGCCGAACGAGTCCCCGGGCGCGGCGGACAACCGCCCGCCCGGCGAGCTGAGCGGGCGCGAGCTGGCCGACCGGGCGGTGCAGCTGATGGCCGCCACGTCCTACAAGCTGACCGGGCGGCTCGGCGCGGGCGGCGACGCGGCCGAGGTGACCGTCGAGGTCACCAAGCAGCGCGACGCCCGGCAGACGGTGGCCGGGGCCGACGTGCGGCAGGTCCTCATCCGGGTCGGCGGGACGGTCTACACGAATGTGGAGAGCGTCGTCGGACCCACCGCCGCCCCGTCGCTGCCCGCCGACCTGCGCGGCCGCTTCGTCAAAACCGACGGGCAGCAGCTCGACGCCAAGCTCGTCGACCCGTTCGCCGGCACGTTCGGCGCCGGATCGGGGGACGTCGCCAAGGGCGCCGCCGAGCAGGTCGACGGCAAGGGCGTCTGGCCGCTCACCGTGAAGTCCGCGGACGGCGCCACGACCACGATGTACGTGATGGCCGCGGGCGACCCGTATCCGATCAAGATCACCGTGGCCGGCGGCGACCCGCTCGACCTCAAGGTCGGCGACTTCGGCGCGGACGTCGCGGTCGCCGCGCCCAGCGCCGACCTGGTCCTCGACCAGGCCGCGCTGCAGCGGGCGCTGGCCGGCTGACCGGCGCCTCCGTACCCGCTCGAGCCCGGGCCGGCGGGGCGCGCGATGATACGCCGCCGCGCCGGTCCGGCCCGCGGTATCGGGGACGATGCGGCACCTGTCCTCCGGTGCGTCTAACGTTGCGCCGGTGCGACCCGCTCACCCGACCCCTCTGCGCGACCCCGAGGACCTCAAATCCCTCCTCGGCGTCCCCTATACCGCCGAGCAGATCGCCGCCATCACCGCCCCGCTCGAACCCGGCGTCATCGTCGCGGGCGCCGGATCCGGCAAGACCACGGTCATGACCGCACGCGTCGTCTGGCTCGTCGGCACCGGCGCGGTCCGCCCCGACGCCGTCCTCGGCCTCACCTTCACCAACAAGGCGGCCGGCGAACTCGCCGAACGCGTGCGCACCGCCCTCGCCAAGCTCCGCCTCGGCGGCCCCGGACCGCTCGGCCTGCCCGCGGCCGTCGGCCTGCCGCTCGACGACGAGGACGCGGGCGAGCCGACCATCTCCACCTACCACGCCTTCGCCGGGCGACTGCTGTCCGAACACGGCTTGCGCATCGGCCTCGAACCGTCCGCGCGGCTGCTCGCCGACGCCACCCGTTACCAGCTCGCCGCCCGCACCGCGCGCCGCGCGCCCGGGCCGTTCCCGACCCTCACCAAGACCCTGTCCGCGATCACCGCGGACGTGCTGGCGCTCGGCGGCGAGATGACCGAACACCTCGTCCCGGTGGAGGTGTTGCGTGCTTTCGACGTCGCGCTGCTGGCCGACGTCGACGCGCTGCCCAAGCCGTCCGCGGGCGCCAAGAAGGCCGCCGAGGCCGCCCGCAACCGCCTGGACCTCCTGCGGCTCGTGGCCGACTACGCCGACGCCCGCCGGCACCGCGACCTCCTCGACTTCGGCGACCAGATCGCCTACGCCGCGCAACTCGCCGAGGAGCGTCCCGAAGTCGGCCGCATCCTCCGCGACACCTACCGCGTCGTCCTCCTCGACGAGTACCAGGACACCTCGGTCGCGCAACGGCGCCTGCTCTCCGGCCTGTTCGGCATTCCGCACGACACCGACCCGGGCCTCGCCGAAGGCCGCGGCCACCCGGTCACCGCGGTCGGCGACCCCTGCCAGGCCATCTACGGCTGGCGCGGCGCGTCCGTCGCCAACCTCGACGAGTTCCCGGAGCACTTCCCGCGCCGCGACGGCACTCCCGCCCTGCGCTTCTCCCTCGCCGAGAACCGGCGCAGCGGCGGGCGGCTGCTGCGCTTCGCGAACGACCTCGCCGAACCGCTGCGCGCGATGCACGAAGGCGTCGAAGCGCTCCGCCCCGCCGACGGCGCGGAAGGCGACGGCTGGACCCGCTGCGCGTTGCTCGCCACCCACGACGGCGAGATCGCCTGGATCGCCGACCAGGTCCAGCACGTCATCGGCACCCGGTTCCGGCCCGACGGTGCACTGATCGGGCCCGGCGACGTGGCCGTGCTGGCGCGCACCGCAAGCGAGTTCGCGGAAATCCACAAGGCGTTGGTGGAACGCGACATCCCGGTCGAGGTGGTCGGCCTGTCCGGCCTGCTGAACCTTCCCGAGGTCGCCGACCTCGTGGCCGCCTGCGAGGTCCTCGACGACCCCACGGCCAACGCGGCGCTCGTGCGGCTGCTCGTGGGTCCGCGCTGGCGTATCGGTCCGCGCGACCTCGCCTTGCTGGGCCGCCGCGCCGCCGACCTGGTGCGGTTCGAACGCGGCCCCGCGGAAGGCCCCGACGCACGCCTGGAAGAGGCCGTCGCGGGTGTCGACCCCACCGAGGTCGTGTCGCTGTCCGACGCGCTCGCCGATCCCGGTGACGACCACCCGTTCTCGCGTGAGGCCCGGGTGCGCTTCGCGCGCCTCGCCGCCGAGATACGGGAACTGCGCCGACACCTCGGCGAACCGCTCATGGACGTGCTGCACCGGATTCTCGCGGTCACCGGCCTCGAAGTGGAACTGTCCGCGTCGCCCAACGCGCTCGCCGCCCGCCGCCGGGAGACCCTGCACTCCTTCCTGGATGTCGCCGCCGGGTTCGCCGACCTGGACGGCGACCCGTCGCTGACCGCGTTCCTCGCCTTCCTGCGCACGGCCGCGGAGCACGACAAGGGCCTCGACGGGAGCCTGCCGAGCACCGGCGAGGCCGTGCAGGTGCTCACCGCGCACAAGTCCAAAGGCCTCGAATGGGAGGTCGTCGCCGTGCCGGGGCTGGTCACCGGCGGTTTCCCCAGCACGCAGGCGCAGAAGAAGTGGACGGGGAGCGGCGCGACGCTGCCGCACCCGCTGCGCGGCGACAAGGACGGTGTCCCGGAACTCCCGGACCTGACCCCGAAGGGCTTCAAAGCCTTCGACGCCGGCATGAAGGCGCACAAAGCCGTCGAGGAACTCCGCCTCGGATACGTCACGTTCACCCGCCCCAAGCAGCTCCTCGTGGCGTCCGGGCACTGGTGGGGCCGCACCCAGAAGAAGAAGCGCGGCCCGTCGGAGTTCCTCGAGCGCCTTGCCGAG
Source organism: Uniformispora flossi (assembly GCF_049534875.1). Lineage (NCBI taxonomy): Bacteria > Bacillati > Actinomycetota > Actinomycetes > Kitasatosporales > Streptomycetaceae > Uniformispora > Uniformispora flossi. Next base: position 163,144 of record NZ_JBMULZ010000012.1, on the reverse strand, counting down.
CACTGCGCGGCGGGCCACGGCGAAATCGTCACCTGGACGGACGACCCGGTCGAGGAGAGCAACCCGCACCTGGCGGGCGACGTCGAACAGGCGTGGCCGCTGCCGCTCGACGCGACCGCGCTGGAGGAACGCCGCCGCGCGGCCCGCGACGTGGCGGAGGCGCTCGTGCGCGTGGAGGCGGCGGCTGCCGAAGCCGCCGCGGCGGCCGCGGCGGGGATCGAGCCGGCGCCCGCGACGGCCGGCGACGGCTACACCGACGTGCCGTTCTTCGACGAGCCGCCGGACGACCCGGAGGAGTACCCGCCGCCGCCCGAGGACTGGCCCGACGACGGTGCGGAGCCGGACGGGTGGGAGGACACAGCCGACGAGGGCACGGACTCCGGGACCGACGGGGCCGCCGCCGCGCCGGATGCGGACGCGCCTGCCGACGCGGCCGGCCCCGACGGCGGATCCGGCCCCGCGGCCGGCCTCCCCGCGGCCGGTTCCTCCGGCTTCGGCTTCGACCCGGAGATCGACGTGCTCGGCCTCGGCCCCGCCGACCAGGACCTCGTCGATTCCTGGGACCGCGACCTCGACCGGCTCGTCGAGGAACTGGCCCGCGGGCGGTCAGGGGTGCGCGAAGTCGACCTGCCCGGGTCGCTGTCCGCGTCGCAGCTGCTGCGGCTCGCCTCGGACCCGGACGGGCTGGCCCGCGAACTCGCCCGGCCCATGCCGCGCCCGCCCGCTCCGGCGGCCCGCCGCGGCACCCGGTTCCACGCGTGGATCGAGGCGCAGTTCGGCGAACGCCCGCTGCTGGAGCCCGACGACCTGCCCGGCGCCGCGGACGAGGACATCAGCGACGAGGCCGACCTGGTGGAACTCCAGGAGGCGTTCCTGCGTACGTCGTACGCGCAGCGCGCGCCGTACCGGATAGAAGAGCCGTTCCAGCTCGTGCTGGGCGGCCGCGTGGTGCGCGGCCGTATCGACGCGGTGTACCGGGACGGCGACGGCTTCGAGGTCGTCGACTGGAAGACCGGCCGCGCGCACACCGCCGACCCGCTCCAGCTCGCGGTCTACCGGCTCGCCTGGGCGGACCTCGCCGGTGTGCCCCTCGACCGGGTGACGGCGTCGTTCGTCTACGTGCGCTCCGGCCACGTCATCCGCCCGACCGGTCTCCCGGACCGGGCCGGGATCGAACAGGTACTCGCCGGACCGGCCGACGACGCGGAGGACACCGGGGCGGACTGATCACGGGGTTTTCGAGGTACACGCCCCGACGATGCCAGCACGCAAGCCGGAGCCCCTGCCCGCCGAGCCGCCGGACGTCCCCGAGGACGCCCGGAGCCGGCGCCTGCGCGTGGTCGGCTCGACGCTGCGCCTGCTGCCGTTCGCCGTGATCGTCCTCGTCATCGTGATCGGCTTCAGCACGCCCACCGACGTGCACATCGGGCCGCTGCTCGCGGTCGCCCCGGCCCTCGCCGGCATCACGCCGGGCCCGCGGCGCACCCCGCTGGTCGCCGGGCTGTTCGCCGCGTTGGCGATGATCCTGCTCATTTCGAGCGACCAGAGCCGGGGCAGCGGGGAACCGCTCGTCACGCTGCTGGCGATCCTCATCGTGTCGCTGTCCAGCTGGGTCGGCGTCATCGTGCGCGAGCGGCAGGAACGCATCATCGAGGACGTCCGCAGCGTCGCCGAGGCCGCGCAGAGCGTGCTGCTCAGCCCGGTGCCGCGGCGCATCGGGCCGCTGCGGGTCGGCGTCCGGTACCGGGCCGCGGCGGCACAGGCGCGGATCGGCGGGGACCTGTACGAGGTGATCCTCACCCCGTACGGCGCACGCGCCGTCGTCGGCGACGTGCGCGGCAAGGGCCTCGGTGCGGTGCAGACCGCGGCGGCCGTGCTCAGCGCCTTCCGCGAGGCCGCCTACGAGGAACCCGAGCTGCCCGGCGTGGTGCGCCGTATCGCGGCCAGCATGAGCCGCCGCCTGGAAGCCGACGTGGAGGAGTTCGTCACCCTGGTCCTGGTCGCCTTCCCGGTCGAGGGCGTGGTCGAGGTCGTCAACTGCGGGCACCCCTCGCCGCTGCTGCTGCGCTCCGCCCGTGCGGAGCCCCTCGACCCGCCGTCGCCGGTGCCGCCGCTCGGCATCGTCGATCCGGGACTGTTCGAGATCCCGGTGCTGACCGCGCCGATCCGGCTCGGCGACCGCGTCCTGATGTTCACCGACGGCATCGTGGAGGCCCGCGACCCGCAGGGTGCCTTCTATCCGCTCGCGGAACGCGCCCCCGACGCGCTGCCGGGTGTGGAAGAGACCCTCGACCGGATCGAGCACGACGTCGAACGGCACGTCGGCCGGGCTCTCGAAGACGACGCGGCGATGCTGCTGCTCATGTACGCGCCGCAGGCGGGCACGGCGTCGGAGCCGACGCCGCGCGCGGCGGCCGGGCCCGCCGATTCCGCCGAGCCTGCGGAGCCTGCCGAGCCCGTCGAGTGAGTCCGGTGAGCCGGTCGGGCCGGTCGGGCCGGTCGGCGGTCGGCCGGGTCACAGCTCAAGCTCCACGACCAGCGCGCAGTGGTCCGAGACGCCCATCCGGACGGTCTCGGTGCGGCGCACCGCATCCGGGCCCAGCCCGTGCCCGAAGACGTGGTCGAACTGCACCCGCGGCCGGTACGACGGATACGTCGGCACCCGGGCCAGCGACCGCCACCGCACCCGCTGCCGCCGCGGCCGCGCGGACCCGTTCGCGTCCCGCTCTCGGCGCCCGACGACCGCTTGCGGGATCCGCCCCGGCAGGTTGAAGTCGCCGAGCAGCAGCCGCGGCTGCGGCAGGTCCGCCGAGGACCGGCCGATCCGGGCCAGCTGCGACACGTTCCACCCCGGCACGAACGACAGATGCGCGGCCAGCACGGTCAGCGGCCCGGACGGTCCCTCGACCACCGCGGCCAGCATGGACCGCGGCTCGTCCGGCACCCGGGTCAGCCCCGGACGGCCCTGCACGCGCAGCGGCAGCCCGAACGGCGCCGCCGGGAACCGCCGCGCCCGCCAGCGCAGCACCGGCAGGCGGGAGACCAGGGCGATGCCGTACGACGGGCCGCCGACGCCGTCTTGGTCCGGCCCGTACACGTGCCGCGCCGGGTTCCCGGCATCCGCCAGCCACCCGGACACCGGTGCCGGAACCCCGTGCACCGCGGCCAGGAAGCGCCAGTGCTCGGCCCCGAGCGCCTTGGCCGCCACCGCGGCCTGGTCGGCGCCCTGCGAGCGGGCCTGGTGCCGGTCCACCTCCTGCAGCGCGACGATGTCCGCGTCCAGCGCGGACAAGGCCTCGGCGAGCTGCCCCGGACCGGCCGTACCGTCGTCCAGCGACATGCCGTGCAACACATTGAACGTGGCGACGCGCAGCACCGTCATGCACCGACGGTACGCCGCCCGCCGACCCCGGACACGCCCTCGCGCCGCGATCGTGTAGACCGGATCATGCGGACGGCGTTGTCGCGTGCGTCCGGCACCACCGCGGGACCGACCGGACCCGACAGGACGAGAACGACCCAGGGGAGGGTTTCGTGGGCGATCGCGAACAGACGTTGCCGCTGACCGGCGCCGAGCACGACCGGGCCGCGCACCACCGGCTCGACGAGGCGTGGCTGGCCGCCGCCTGGGAGGCGCCCGAGACCCGCGTCCTGGTCATCGAGCAGGGCAAGGTGCACTGGCGCGACCTCGGCCCGGAGGACGGCGGGCCCGCGCTGGTGCTGCGCGGCACCGCGGACGCCCCGGAAGGCGAGCGCTACTTCCTCGGCGTCGAACCCGACGGCACCGCGCACTTCGCGGTCGCCGCGGCGGCCCTGCCCGAGGTCCCCGACGACGCGGGCATCCAGGTCGGACACCTCTACACACTCGGCTCGGTACTCGGCGACCGCGACGCGGGCCTGCTCGTGCACGCGCTCGGCCTGGAGAACTGGCACCGCACGCACGGCTTCTGCTCGCGCTGCGGACAGCCGAGCGAACCCACCGCGGCCGGGCACGTCCGCAAGTGCACGGTGTGCGCCACCGAGCACTTCCCGCGCACCGACCCCGCGGTGATCATGCTGGTGGTCGACCCGCAGGACCGGGCCCTCCTCGGCCGCCAGCCGAGCTGGCCCGAGAAGCGGTTCTCCACGCTGGCCGGCTTCGTCGAACCGGGCGAGTCGCTGCGCCAGGCCGTGGTGCGGGAGGTGGCGGAGGAGGTCGGCACGCGGGTGGTCGACGTCGCCTACGTCGACAGCCAGCCGTGGCCGTTCCCGTCCAGCCTGATGCTCGGCTTCCACGCCACGGCCGCCGACGACCACGTCAATGTCGATGGCATGGAGATCGCCGAAGCCCGCTGGTTCACCCGCGAGGAACTCGGCGCGGCCGTGGAAGCGGGGGAGATCCTGCTGCCGGGCGGCATCTCGATCTCCCGGCGGCTCGTCGAACTCTGGTACGGGAAGCCGATCGCGGAGTCGAACAAGTGGTAGCCCGCCGCCGTTAGACGCCCCGCCCGCATGCCGCTCGGGACCCCGGAATCCGGGGTCCCGAATCGCATGGTGCGGAGCTGGGCGTCGTGGAGTGGGCCGACGCGGAATGCGGCAGGGCGGAGCCGGGCTCCGTCCGCGTCAGGCCGCGGCTTCCGACACGGCGGCCTTGACCTGGGCCAGGCTCGGGTTGGTCGCGACCCACTGGATGTCGCCGCCGGGACCCGCGAGGACGACCGTCGGGACGGTCTGGTTGCCGCCGTTGACGCTCATCACGTACTCGGCCGCCTGCGCGTCCTGCTCGATGTCGACCTCGGTGTACGCCACGCCCTCGCGCTCCATCTGGCTCTTGAGGCGGCGGCAGTACCCGCACCAGGGGGTGCTGTACATCGTCACGGTGGCCGACATCTCGGGGATCTCCTCTGCTCGGGTGCTGCGGGCGTTCCGCACAACGTACGCCGGATCCGGATTTCTTCCCGCCGCCGGCCCCGCAGCCTGTGGACAACCTCACCCCCGGGAGCGGGCCTGTGGACAACGGCCGGTATGTGACGGAGTCGCCTGAGAGGATGTCCCGGTGATCGACCACTACGGCCCCCCGCCCACCGCCGACGAGGTCCTCGACGCGCTCGACCCCGAGCAGCGCCGGGTGGCCAAGTCCGTCGACGGTGCGGTCTGCGTCCTCGCGGGCGCCGGGACCGGCAAGACGCGGGCGATCACCCACCGCATCGCCTACGGCGTCCTCACCGGCGTCATGCAGCCCGGGCAGACCCTCGCCGTCACCTTCACCGCGCGCGCCGCGGGCGAGATGCGCGGCCGGCTGCGCCAGCTCGGCGTGCCCGGCGTCCAGGCCCGAACCTTCCACGCCGCCGCGCTGCGCCAGCTCCAGTTCTTCTGGCCGCGTACTTACGGCGTGAACGCGCCGCGGCTCGTCGACAGCAAGGTCCCGCTGGTCGCGGAGGCCGTCCAGCACTGCCGGATGCGTGCCGACCGCGCCGAGCTGCGCGACCTCACCGGCGAGATCGAATGGGCCAAGGCCACCCAGGTCGCGCCGGACGACTACGTGGCGCAGGTCGCCGCGTCCGGCCGCAAACCGCCGCGCGACGCGGCGGAGGTCGCCCGCGTGTACGCGGCGTACGAGAAGGCGAAATCCGGCCGCGGCCAGATGGACTTCGAAGACGTCCTGCTGCTGACCATCGGCCTCCTCGACGAACGCCTCGACGTGCGCGAGCAAGTCCAGTCCCAGTACCGGCATTTCACCGTCGACGAGTACCAGGACGTCAACCCGCTCCAGCAGCGGCTCCTCGACCTGTGGACGCAGCACGCGCGCAGCCTGTGCGTGGTCGGCGACGCCAGCCAGACCATCTACTCCTTCACCGGCGCCACGCCGTCCTACCTGCTCGGCTTCCGCCATCGCCACCGCGGCGCCGAAGTCGTCGAGCTGGTGCGGGACTACCGCTCCACCCCGCAGGTCGTGAGGCTGGCGAACCGGCTGCTCACGCATGCCACCGGGGAGGCCGCCAAGCACCGTCTCGAACTCGTGTCGCAGCGCGCCGAAGGCCCCGCGCCCGAGTTCGTCGAGTACGGCGACGAACCGGGCGAGGCCGAGGGCGTTGCGCGGCGCGTCAAGCAGCTCCTCGACCGCGGGGTGCGGGCCGCGGAGATCGCCGTGCTGTTCCGCACCAACTCGCAGTCGGAGGCGTACGAGCAGGCGTTGGCCGACCGCGGCATCCCCTATGTGCTGCGCGGTGCCGAGCGGTTCTTCGAACGTCCCGAGGTGCGGCAGGCCGCCGTGCTGCTGCGCGGCGCGGCCCGCTCGGCGGGGGGAGCCGACGGCGACGGGCTGGCCGCCGAGGTGTCCGCCGTCCTCGCGTCCGGCGGCGGCTGGACACCGGAACCGCCGAGCGGATCCGGGCAGGTCCGCGAGCGCTGGGAGTCCGTCAACGCGCTGGTGCGCCTCGCCGAGGACTTCTCCGCCGGGCGGCCGGAGGCGACCCTGCGCGACTTCGTCGACGAACTCGCCGAACGCGCCAACGCCCAGCACGCCCCCACGGTCGACGGGGTCACGCTCGCGTCGCTGCACGCCGCCAAGGGCCTGGAGTGGGACGCGGTGTTCCTGGTCGGCCTTACCGAGGGCATGTTGCCGATCACCTACGCCGATACCGACGCCAAGATCGAAGAAGAACGCCGCCTCCTCTACGTAGGGATCACCCGGGCGCGCGAGCACCTCGTGCTGTCGTGGGCGCTGTCCCGTTCGCCGGGCGGGCGGGCGCACCGCAAGGCGTCGCGGTTCCTGGACGGGCTGCGCGGCGGATCGGCGTCGTCCGGTGCGTCGCTGTCCGCGGGGCGCGGGCCGGTGAGCCGGGCGGGGGAGCCGTTCACGCCGCGCGAGAAACGCCGCAAGGCCGGACCCGTGCGGTGCCGGGTGTGCGGGCGCGGGTTGGCCGAGGCGGCGGAGCGGAAGTTGGCGCGGTGCCTCGACTGCCCGTCGAACGTCGACGAGGCGATGCTGGAACGGCTGCTGGACTGGCGGCAGGACCGCGCGAGCGAGCTGGGGCAACCGGCCTACTGCGTGTTCACCGATGCGACCGTGACGGCGATCGCCGAAGTGCAGCCGTCGTCGGCGGTGCAGCTGGCGCGGATCGCGGGCGTCAACCGGACCAAGCTGGACCGGTTCGGTGCGGAGGTGCTGGCGCTGGTCGCCGGACGGGATCCGAAGGGCGCGGACGAACCTGCCGAAGAAGTTTTTTCGGTGGCGCCCGAGGACGACGTGCCCGCCCCGCCGGACGACGAGTTCTGATCCGCGGACCGTCTCGGACGGGCCCGGTGAACCGGCTCTGACCTGGGACGTCGATCTTCCGCGCGGGCAGTTCCGGGAGTAACGTGCGAACGCTCCGCAAGGTTCCGGTCACGCGGGAAACAGCCGCATTCCGAGGGACTTCCCTCGAGTGAGAGCGGACACGCGGAAAATAGTTTGCGCATCCTTCCGGACCCGATCTAACCTCACGAGCACGGTCAACGTGTTGACCGTGCTCGGTTGTGAAACCGAGCCGAACACCGCACGTCCAGCACTGCACACCCTGCACCAAGCACAGCAGCACTGCCCACCAGTTTTCCGGAACCGCCCAGTCGGCGGCGCCCCGAGACCCCCGTGGAAGGGAGGCGAACGACATGACGATCAACTTCAAACTCGCAGTTGCCGGTCCTGCCGTCGCCCCGTCCGCGATGTCGGTGCGTTCTGCTGAGCTGGGTTCGCTTCTGCCTGCCTCCGTCCTGAAGCTCGATGGCTTCGCGGTGCGGAACCTGCCCTCGGCGGTCTATGCCGAGACCGATGCCCGTGTGATTACCGACGCCGCCCGTCTCGCGGGTCGCGGCGAAAGCATCGGTCTGGCGCACAGCGTCGAGCAGGCATGGCGGGGCAGCGAGCGCACGACCGTCCTCACGCGCGATGCACGACCGTTGGCATCGAACGTGGCGGCATGTGAGCAGCAGCAGGTCACGGACATGGCACACGCCATGGGATCGACCGGATTTGCCGGTATGCACGGGTACCCGTCCTGGAGGACGCGAACCTGACGACACGTCAGGTCTGCTCTCCAGGGCCGCGGAACCCGTATACACCGGGATCCGCGGCCCTTGTCTTTGCCCTGAAACCCGCCAGGACCGCGCACACGCATGAAGTGGCAGCAATGCCGGCCGAGCCCGCTCGGCGATTCACCAACGAGGAGCACCACGTGCCGTACGACAAGCCGCCAACCGCCGCCGCTCTGGCCGTCCCCGTTCCGGAGGTAGACCTGATGACTTTGACCGCGTTCGACGACATCGACACCGTCGAGGGCACGATCCCGTGCCGCTCCTACGACCCGGAGGTGTTCTTCGCCGAGTCGCCCGCCGACGTCGAGTACGCGAAGGCCCTCTGCCAGGAGTGCCCGGTCCGTGCCGCGTGCCTCCAGGGCGCGCTCGAGCGCCGCGAGCCGTGGGGCGTCTGGGGTGGGGAGCTGTTCATCCAGGGCGTCGTCGTCGCCCGCAAGCGGCCGCGTGGGCGTCCGCGCAAGACCGAGGTCGCCGCGTGAACCCCGCCGATCTCCCCCGCGCATCCCTCGTCCGCCGCAATCGCACCGCAAGCCAGGAACCCATGACCACCTACCAGCCTTCCGCGACCGAGCCGACCTCTGCGCCGGTCGTCGACAGGAGCCGTGACATGCATCTCCTTTACGAAGCCCTCGCAAGAGCACAGATGGAGGAGCGACTACGCGAAGCCGAACTGCACCGCAGGGCCGCCCACGTCCGCGCCGCTCGCAAGATGAAGCGTCGCGCCGAGGTCGCCAGCCTGCGGGCACGGAGGGCCTTGGCCCTCGCGGTCATGCAGTAGTCGCGCCCCGAACCTCGCCACCCGCCCCCTACTGCCGGGGACGGCCGGCGGCACAACCCCGTGATCTCGATGCTCTGCCGCTGTTGATGTGGAGTGTCGGGCGTGCGACGGGGTGACGATCCGCCCTGCGGTCGGTTTTCCGGCTGACGGGGTGGACCGTGCAGGACCGCAGTCGGCTTCGGCTGACCACGGGAGTGGCCGACTCACCTGGCGGCCGGTTTTCCGGCTGACTGGGCGAGCCGTGCCGCACCGTAGTCGGCTTGGGCTGACCGGCGGACCGGCAGGTGAATTACCAGACCGTGCACAGGACTTGCCCGCGGACCCACCGCCGGGTGCCTTTTGGGGCGCCGGGCGGGAGGGTCCGCGTGTGCGTTGGGGGTGGGTGATCGGGCGGGCGGTTCGGGCGGCGGACGGTCCCGGCGCCGTTGCGTCTGTCTGTGCGTGGGGTGGGTCGGGGCGGTGCTCGGTCTGGCGTCGTTGACCGGCCCGTGCGCGTGGCTGACCCGGCGGGCGTGCGCCTGGCTTCGCCGACCGCCGGACCGGTAGGTGAACTAGGCGGCCGCGTGCAGTATTTGCCCGTGGGGCTACCGCCGGGCGGCTTTCGGGGCAGCGGGCGGGCGGTTCCGCGGGTGCGTTTTATACGCCCGGCCGGGTGGAGCCTGTGGGCGCCTCGTCCCGGGCTCGGCTTCGCCGGGCCGCGGTGAACGGCCAGCCTTGCGCCTGCGTTCTGGCTGATCGGTCGGACTGCGCGGGGGCATGCCCTGCTTCGGGCGATCGCCGGTCCGGCCAGTGAACTACAAGGCTGCCCAAAGCGAATTGCCCGCGAACCCGCCGGGCCGGGTGGCCCCGACGGGGCGTCAGTCGGTGGCGTCCTTGGCCTCGACCTCGTCGAACTCCTCGTACTCGTCGAACTCGTCGTCGATTTCGTACTCCAGCTCGGCGAAGCCCGGCAGCCACGTCTCCAGTTCCTCGCGGAACGGGACCTCGGCGTTGAGCTGGCACAGCACGCCGACGGTGCTGAGCGTGACGCGGTGGATCAGCAGGTAGTTCGGCGGCAGGTTGAGCTGGCGCGCCATCACGGACGCGGGGTTGCGCGGGTCGCCGATCCGCGCGCCCTGGATCCGCATCCACGCACGCGTGAACCGGAACCGCTCGACCTGCGCGGGCTCCACCATCGGCAGCAGGTAGTCGAGGACTTCCTGCGCGTCGAGCTCGATCGACGGCTTCACGAAGCCCTCCGTGCGGAGGACCTCCATGACACCGTCGGCCTCGTTGTCGAGCGCGAGCCGCATCGCGGTGCCGATCGGCTCCGGGAGGCCGTCCGGCAGCCGGTTGACGGTGCCGAAGTCGAGGACGCCGAGTCGGCCGTCCGGCAGCAACCGGAAATTGCCCGGGTGCGAGTCGGCGTGCAGCATGCCGGTGCGCACCGGTCCGGAGAACAGGAAGCGGACCAGCAGGTGCCCCGCCTGGTCGCGCTCCTCCTGCGTGCCCTTGTCGATGATGCGGGAGAGCGGGGTGCCCTCCATCCACTCGCTGATCAGCACGCGCTCGGCCTGGAAGACGACGCGCGGGACGTAGATGTCCGGGTCGTTCTCGAACTCGTCCGCGTGGGCCTGCTGGGACTCCGCCTCCAGCTCGTAGTCCAGCTCCTCGGCGACCCGCGCCTTCAGCTCGGCGATCAGCGGCTTGACATCGATCCCGGGAATCAGCGATCCGGCGAAACGCGCGACGTGGCCGAGCTGGTTGAGGTCGGAGATCAGCGCGTCGCCGGCACCCGGGTACTGGATCTTGACGGCCACCTCGCGCCCGTCGTGCCACACGGCGCGGTGCACCTGCCCGATCGACGCGGCGGCGGCCGGCTTGTCGTCGAATTCGAGGAACAGGGAACGCCAGTCCGTACCGAGGTTGTCCGCGAGCGCCTTGTGGATCGTGCGGGCCGGCATCGGCGGCGCGGCATCCTGCAGCTTGGTCAGGGCGGCCCGATAAGGGCCCGCGACCTCCTCGGGCAGCGCGGCCTCGAAGACGGACAGCGCCTGCCCGAGCTTCATGGCGCCGCCCTTGAGCTCGCCCAGCACTTTGAACAGCTGCTGCGCGGTGCGCTGCTGCAACTCGGCAGCGACGATCTCGGCGGGGCGACCGCCGATACGCCGCCCGAGCCCCAGCGTCGCTCTACCCGCGACCCCGAGGGGCAACGAGGCGAGCTTGGCCGTCCGGGTCACTGCCCTGCGCGGAAGATCGCTCACGACATCCATTGTGTCGGACGCCCGAGCCTCCCATACGTGATGGCGCTCACGTGGTCACCCGCGTGGTGGTTGGCGAGGGTGAATTTCCGCACGTGGACGAGGGGAACCGGGCAGCGTGGCCTCGGACAGGAAGGGGCCAGGGAGGGACCGGGAAGGGACCAGGAAGGGATGAGGAAGGGATGAGGAAACGGGGGGCGCGCGCAGACTGGACGTGGTGGGGCGGGGTGACGCGGCGGGGCAGGCCGGGTGGAGACGGGTCAGCTGCTCGGGTCGGTTGGGGACGCGCGGTGGGGGCTGGGGGACAGGTGGAAGCGGTCAGCCGCTCGGGCGCGTCGGGTGCGGAGTGGGTACGGCTGGAGTGCCGCGGCGGACGGGACTGCGTGGGGACTGGGGGTGTGGACCAGGGCGGCCGGCCAGGGCGTCCTCCAGGCCCTGCGGGCGTCCACCGCTGGTCCACCACGCGCGCCCCGACCGTGGCTCGCCGACCGTGGTCGCCGCGCACCCGGGCCAGGTCGCCGCCCTCGGCATCCACGAGCCGTGAGACGGAAACGCGCGGGTCCGGTCGCGCAGGTGCTTCAGCCGACGTCCGCCAGTGGTCTCGTTGTTTCCGTTGCTTCGAAGGCGCCGCAGAGGCAGCTGGGGTGGGGGTGCCAGGTGCGGCGGTGGGGGTGGGCGTCGGGGAGAGGGATCTCGATCGTGGCGCCTTGGGTGGTGGGGGTGTCGCCGTCGAGGTGCATGAGGACCTGGAGGGCGGTGGTGGCGGCGACGGCGGTGGCGAGGACCGTGTCGCACGCGCGGTGCGGGGACGGCTCGACGGCGGCGAGCTGGGCCAGGAGGCGGGGCCAGGCCGGGTCGCGGTCGCGGCGGTGCAGGTCGAGGCAGCGGCTGCACGGGGTCAGGCCGGGTTGTACGAACGGTCCGACCACGCCGGTGGTCTCCCGGGTGTCCGCAAACACGTGCGGGATGCCGTGGGTGCTCAGCTGCGCGGCCAGCCTCGGCTCGGGGCGTCCTTCGGCGACGATCACCGCGGCGTCGGGGGTCCGCCCGCGCGGCAGCGCGCAGCGGACCGCCGGGGCGGTGCGCCGCAGCGCGTCCCGGGCGGCGGCGTCGCGTTTGCGGCGGTCGCCGGTCCACACCACCCCGGCGGGGGTGGCGTCCGACGGGGTGGACGGACGCCGGTCGACGACCTCGACCGTGCCGACGCCCGCGGCGGCCAGCAAAGCGGCGGTCGCGGAGCCGACGCGTCCGCCGCCGTAGACGATCACGGCCGCGGTGGCACGGCGGGCGAGCACTCCGGCGCCGCCGTCCGGCTCGCGGTGCAGCAGGCTCGCGGAGGCGCGGTCGGGGGCCCGCGGATCGTCCGGCGGCACGCGGGCGGCGTCGGCGTTTTCGATGAGCCCTCCGTCGGCGAGGACGCGCAGTAATTCGCGGACGCGTGCCGGGGTCGTCCCGAAGGCGACCGCTTGATCGACCAGCTCGGCGGGTGTGCGGGTGCCGTCGATGCGGTCGACGACCTGCGCGGTCCCCGGATCGAGCCCGGTGAGCATGACGGCCGTCGCCGGGTCGAGCCCGAGCTGGAGCGATTCGCGGTCGCGCCAGAGACGGGCGAGGGCGGGACGCAGACGCGGACGCATGGCGGTCTCCCCGTGGATGCGGACGTGGCTGTGGATGCGGACGTGGCTTGGATGCGGACGTGGATGTGGATGTGGACGTGGCTGAGGGCGGTGGGGCGGATGTTGCGGGCGGTGGAACCGGGGCGAGTGCGGCGTCGCCCGTACGACAACCCTGCCGTGTCCGGAAAATTCGTGCGGAAAGTTATCCACAGGGTGGGGGTTGTCCACAGCCGATGCCCTGGGAGAGTGGACCGGGATCGGCCATGGGTCGAATCGGGACTCATGTGCTGATCGGAATGATCCGCCGAATCACCCTCACAACCAGGTGAAACTTCGCAAAATGCGCGGTTGTCTTTCGGCAACCTGGGGGAATTGGGGACGCGGCCGCGAAGCAACGGCTCGTGGCGTGCGCCGTTGGGTAACGTCTGGTTGTGGCCGCCGATCCCGGGGCCGGGCGCTCCAGCATGCCCGGAAACCCGCACGAGCACGCCGTCGAGATCCGCCGCAGCGCTCGACGGCGGCGAACCGTGTCGGCGTATCGCGACGGCGATCGCACGGTGGTGCTGCTTCCGGCACGGATGTCCGCGGCCGAGGAGCAGCGCTGGGTCGGGATCATGCTCGACCGGCTCGCCGCCCAGGAACGCCGGCGTCGGCCGAGCGACGATGCGCTCGCCCAGCGCGCCCGCGACTTGTCCGAGCGGTACCTCGGCGGCCGGGCGATTCCGGCCAGCGTGCGGTGGGTCGACAACCAGAACACGCGCTGGGGCTCGTGCACGCCGCTCGACGCGTCGATCCGCTTGTCGAGCCGACTCCAGGGCATGCCGCCGTACGTCGTCGACTACGTCCTGCTGCACGAGCTGGCGCACCTGCTCGTGCCGGGTCACGGACCGCGCTTCTGGACGCTGCTCGCCGCATACCCGCGCACCGAACGCGCTCGCGGTTACCTCGAAGGCGTCGCGGCGGCCGGCGGGCTCGACATCTCCGACGACCGCGACGAGGACGATGCGGACGCGGACGCGCCGAGCGACACCGCCGAGCCGTCCGCGGAGCGCGTCGACCAGCCCGACGACCTGATCGAACGCACGGCCACCGACGGGCCGCCCCGCCCCACCCGCAACAGCGCAGCCGCCTCCGGTCGCCCCCGCAAGGGCACCACCGGCCGAACCCCACCGGGCAACCGGGCCTGACGACAGGGCATGGCGACCCGCGCGGTTCAGCGCGCCGGGGCCGGGCGGAGCCGTTGGACCGGCGGCTCGGTACCGGCCGGCGGCCCCGGTAGGCGGGGCGGGGCTGGGCGGGGAGACGGCCAAGCAGGACAGGCGACCAAGGCGAAGTCGCGCCGTCGACACGCACCGACCGCAGCGGGCTCCGCGGCGGCCACGCGCAGCGGGCCCCGAGCGGTGGTTGGGCGGACTGGTCGGGCGCGGACCGGACTGCGCTGGGCGCACTCGCCCCGGCCTGGCCCGGCTGGTCGGCCGACAACGGACTCCGGGTGGCGGCTGAGCCCGGTCGCCGCGGAGCGGGCTGCACCGGGCGCTCCGCCCGGCTTGCTTCGTACGCCCTACCTCCCCCCGCGCGCGAAACGCACCCCCGCCCCGTTCCCCCATCCGGGTGCCATCCGCCCCCGCCCCCGCGCCTCGCGGATGAACGGCTGCTGCACCGCTGCGCTCGTAGGTGGCGCCGTAATACGGTGTGGGCTTGCCCGGTGGCGATTCGGCGTGGTGTCTTGCGGGGTTTGCCCGGGTTTGGGCGGGGGTTGCGGCCGTCGTGTGGAACCGGAGTAGCCGCGCCCACGTCGGGAGTCGACGGGGAGACAACAAGGCCGAGGGACCGGGTTCGGCCGGGGTCGATGTGTTGTAGCGTGCCGTGCGCGGTGAGGGGTCATGCCCGGGTGGGCCCCTTCCGGCAGGAAGGGAGCCACGAGGTGGTCGAGTTCAGGAAGGGTCAGAAGGCAAAGCTTGCCGATCTGACACCGGGAACCGATCTGTACGTCGGCCTGCGGCTGGATGCCCCCGGCCTGACGTTCGACATCAGCTGCTTCGGACTGGATGCGAACGACCGGTTGTCCGACGACCGGTACTTCGTCTTCTTCAACCAGCCGAAGTCCCCCGAAGAGTCGATTCAGCTGCTCGGCGCGCAAGCGGGCGACCAGGAGTCGTTCCGGGTGACGCTCGACCGGGTGCCGCCGCAGATCGGGAAGCTCGCGTTCACCGCGACGCTCGACGGCCAGGGCCAGATGTCGCAGGTCGCGTCCGGGTACATCCGGATCGCCGTCGGCGGCCAGGAAGTCGTCCGCTACGCGTTCACCGGTACCGAGTTCAGCACCGAGCGCGCCGTCATGATCGCCGACATCTACCGCAAGGAGCCGAACGTCTGGCGGTTCGCCGCGGTCGGCCAGGGCTTCGACGGCGGGCTCAAGGCGCTGCTGGAGAACTTCGGCGGCGAGGCGATGGAGGACGAGGACGACGGCAAGGGCGACCCGCAGGGCGGATTCGCTCCGCCGCCCCAGGCCTCCGCGCCGTCGTTCGGGCCGCCTCCGGGCGCCCCCGCGCCGCAGCCCAACCCGTCCTTCGGCCCGCCGCCCGGTGCCCCGCAGCCGGTGCCCGCGCACTCCGCGCCGCCGATGCAGCCGCCCGGGCAGTTCCCCGGCCAGGCTCCGCCGCCGGGCCAGTTCCCCCCGCCGGGAATGCCACAGCCGGGCATGCCCCAGCCGGGCATGCAGCCCCCCGGTATGCCCCAGACCGGTTTCCCGCCGCCCGGCAGCCAGCCCGGCATGATGCCGCAGGGCCAGATGGCGCCCCCCGCGCCGATGCCCGTGCCGCAGCAGGGCGGCATGCCCGGCCAGTTCCCGCCGCCTCCCGGTATGCCGCAGCCCGGTTACCCGCCGCCCGGCGGCCAGCCCGGCATGCCGCAGCCCGGAATGCCCGCGCCGGGCATGGGTGCGCCGATGGGCACCCCGGGGATGCCCCAGGCTCCGGCCGGCGGCGACCAGACCTACGCCTACGGCCTCCAGCAGTTCGCCGAGGTCCAAGGCCAGGCCCGCTGGACGCAGCAGAACCCGAAGATGGTCAAGGTCCTCGTCGGCAACGGCCCCAAGGTGATCGCCCGCCAGGGCAGCATGGTCGCCTACCAGGGCAAGGTCGACTTCAAGTTCCAGGGCCAGCGCATGCGCGACCGGTTCGAGAACCGGATGACCGGCCAGTCCCTCGAACTCATGCGCGTCGAAGGTGACGGCGAGGTCTTCCTCGCCGAGCAGTCCGCCGACCTGCACATCGTCGAGCTGGGCGGCAACCGCCTCTGCGTGAACGCGGCGAACCTCCTGGCCTGGGACGAAGGCCTCACGCTCGAGCCGCGCCGCATCGAAGGCCAGGGCATTCCGGGCGGCGGCCTCTTCGTGCAGACCATCTCCGGCAACGGCGCGGTGATCGTCAAGACCAAGGGCCACCCGCTGGTCCTCCCGGTGGCGCCGGGCGCACCGACGTTCGCGGACACCAACGCGATCGTCGCGTGGACGGACGGCATGCAGGTCTCGACGAGCACCGCCGTACGCGTGCGGCGCACCGCCTACCCGGGCCACAGCGGCGAGACCGTGTCGCTGCAATTCCGCGGTATGCAGGGGCACTTCATCGTCGTCCAGCCGTACGAAGTGTGAGGGAACGATGGATCAGCAGATGATCGCGGCGTACGGCCAGACCGCCCCGTCCGCACGTATGCAGCCGCACGGCAACAAGATCTGCCGTGTCGCCCTCCAGCAGGGCTACGACCTGATGGCCAAGCAGGGCTCGATGATCGCCTACACGGGCTTCATCACCTTCGAGCCGTGGCGGGACTCGCGCAGCCAGCGCATGATGGGCTCCGTCGTCGGCGAGCGCCTCGGCCTCATGAAGTGCACCGGGCAGGGCGACCTCTACCTCGCGGACTACGGCGCCGACGTGGTGATGATGCAGCTCAACAACGACGGGATCTCGGTCAACGCGGCCAACGTCCTGGCGTTCGACGCGCAGCTCGAGCACAAGATCGAGAGCATCTCCGGCCTGGTCAACAAGTTCAGCGGCAACGGGATGTTCAACATCGCCATCCGCGGCACCGGCTGGGTGGCGATCACCACGCAGGGCACGCCCGTCGTGCTGAACCCGGGGGAGCGCGAGACCTGCGTCGACCCCGACGCGCTGGTCGCCTGGTCGACCGGGCTGCGGGTGAAGAGCAAGCGCTCGGCGCGCCTGGGCGCGCTGGTCGGCCGCGGCACCGGCGAGGCCATGCAGGTCGCGTTCACCGGGGCGGGCTACGTCGTCGTTCAGCCGTCGGAAGACTCGACCGACCGCTTCCACTTCCGCGGCTGAGCAGGGGAGACCGAAGTGCAGAGTTCGTTGTTCGCCAACGCGGAGATCCAGACGCAGGAGCGCTGGGCCCTGCAGAACAAGCACATGCTGCGGGTCGCGCTCGGCGGCCAGTCCCGCGAAGTCCTGGCCCGCAAGGGCACGATGGTCGCGTTCACCGGCGGCGTCGACTTCGACGGCCACCTGCAGACCGGCGGCGAGCGCCGGGCCGCGGGCATGACCGGTGAGCAGCTCAACCTGATGCGGTGCTTCGGCGCGGGCACGGTGTTCCTCGCGAACCTCGCCCAGTCGGTGCACATCATCGACTTGCAGAACACCGGCCTGACCGTCGACGGCCAGTACGTCCTGGCCCTCGACGCGACGCTGAGCTGGAACGTCGTGGCGATCGAGAGCGAGCAGCAGATCGCCGGCGTCGGCAGCTACCAGCTGGAGATCGGCGGCACCGGCAAGCTCGCCGTGATGACCTCGGGAGCACCCCTGGTCATGCCGGTCACTCCGCACCAGGAGGTCTTCGCCGACGCGGACGCCGTCGTCGCGTGGAGCAGCAGCCTGGTGCCGCGCATGGAATCCCAGGTGACCTCGCAGCGCGTGTGGAGCCGCCGCGGCGGCACCGGCGAAGGCTGGAACCTGAGCTTCCAGGGCGAGGGCTACGTCCTCGTGCAGCCGAGCGAGCTGCTGCCGCCCGTGGAGTTCACGATGCCGGGCGGCTTCCTCGCCAACCGCGGCATGGGGCAGCAGGGCGGGATGCGCGGGAACACCTGGGGCAGCTGAGCCGCGCAGAGCACATACCGAGGGGCGCGTCCGAGTTCTCGGACGCGCCCCTCGGGCGTTCTCGGTGGGCCCGGCCGTCGGCCGGGCCCGCGGGCGTCAGCCGGCCAGTTCCGCGGCCTGGGTCACCAGGCGGCGCACCGCGTCGTCGGTCTGCTCCGGCAGCGCGCCGAACGCGAACCACCGCAGGTCCAGCGACTCCGCACTGATCTCCGGCACCGCGTCGGACGGTGCGATCACCGCGTACTGCACGTCGTAGTGGACGCTCCACGCGTTCGGCCCGCCGCAGCGCACATCGTGCCGGTCCAGCCGCACCGGGTCCGGTAGCAGCTCCAGCCCGGCGATCCCGGACTCCTCGGTCGCCTCGCGCAGCGCCGCGGCCGCCAGCGACGCGTCGCCGGCTTCGAGATGGCCGCCGGTCTGCAGCCACAGGCCGACCTTCGGGTGCAGGGTGAGCAGCACGCGGCCCGCCGCCGGGTCGATGATCGCGGCGCTGGCCGTCACATGGCCTTCGCGCCGCACCCGGTACGTGCCGTCCGGGTAGGCGGCCAGATGCGCGAGATAGGCGTCGCGCAGCCGTGCCTGGTCGTCGTCGGGCGCGTCCCAGCCGGACAGCACCCGCACGGTGTCGCCGTGCAGGGCGTCGGGCAGCTGGGCGCCGAGGCGCGTGGCCGGAGCGCCGGTGGAAGCGCCGCCGGGAACGCCGCTCCGGGAGTCGGGCAGGCTCACGCGGAACCGTCCTTCGGGCCGTCCTCGCCGCCCTTGCCTTCCTTGCCGCTCTGGCCGCCGGCCTCGTCCGTGCCGCCGGGGGCGTCCGGCTTGTCGTCCGACTCCCCGCGGCCCTTCTTCTCCAGCGCTTCCAAGTCCGCGTCCAACTGTGCCGTCAGGCCCGACAGGTCGAGTTCCTCGCGGTGCACGAAGCCGTCCGGGTCGTCCAGGTCCGAGGCGGTCGGCAGCATGTCCGGGTGCGCCCACAGCGCGTCGCGGCCCTCGATGCCGCGCGCGTCGGCGAGCGACGCCCACAGCCGGGACGCGTCGCGCAGCCGCCGCGGCCGCATCTCCAGACCGACCAGCGTGGCGAACGTCTGCTCGGCGGGGCCGCCGGTCGCCCGGCGCCGCCGCAGCGTCTCGCGCAGCGCGGCCGCGGACGGCAGGCGCGGCGCCGCCGCACTGTGCACGACCGCGTCCACCCAGCCCTCGACCAGCGCCAGCGCCGTCTCCAGACGGGCCAGCGCGGCCTTCTGCTCGGGTGTCTCCTCGGGCTCGAACAGGCCCTGCGTGAACGCCTCCTGGAGCGCCTCCGGGTTCGTGGGGTCGATCCGGCCCGCGGCCTCTTCCAGACGGCTCATGTCGACCTTGATGCCGCGCGCGTACGCCTCGACCGCGCCGAACAGGTGCCGACGGAGCCACGGCACGTGCGCGAACAGCCGCTGGTGCGCGGCCTCGCGCAGCGCCAGGTACAGCCGCACCTCGTCCTGCGGCAGGCCCAGGCCCTCGCCGAACGCGGCCAGGTTCGCTGGCAGCAGCGCCGCCCGTCCGGCCGGGCCCAGCGGCAGGCCGACGTCCGCCGACCCGACGACCTCGCCCGCCAGCGCGCCGAGCGCCTGGCCGACCTGGGCGCCGAACATCGCGCCGCCCATGCCGCGCATCATGCCCATCAGCGGCCCGGCCATCTGCTGCATCTCGTCGGGCATCATCTCGCCCATGGCGCTGACCACCCGGGTCGCCAGCGGCTCGACCAGGTCGCGCCACTGCGGCAGGGTCGCCTCGATCCACTCCGCGCGGCTCCACGCCAGCACCGTCGACGCGCCGGACGGCAGCGGCGTCGCCTCGTCCAGCCACAGCTCGGCCAGCCGCATCGACTCCTCGACCTCGGTCCGCTCGACCCGGCCGACGCTCGCGTCCCCGCGCTGCGCGATGGTCTGGCGTGCGATGTCCTTGGCGAGGTCCCAGTTCACCGGGCCGCCCTCGTAGGAGAGCAGTTTGCCGAGCTGCTGGAACGCGGCGCCCAGGTCGGCGGGGTTCATCTGGCCGAAAAGCGCGCCGAACGGGTTGTTCGGGTCGCCGAACGGGTCGAACCCGCCGGGGCCCACCGGACCGGATCCGCCCGGTCCCCCCGCACCGCCGGAACCCGAGCCGGGACCGCCGAATCCGATGCCGCGGGAACTTCCCGACCCGCCCGACGCGTCCGAGGAATCGTCCGAGTCGTTGCGATCGGGATCGTCCCCGCCGCCGGAAGGTTTGCCGAAACCGAAGGGGAAGTCACCCATGACAACCTCCATGCCGACCCCCGGTGGGGGTGTGGGGGCGGCGGCCTGCGGGGACCACTGCGCCTCGTTCGAGCTGCCCGCGGGCAGCGGCCGACCGGCCGCGTCGGCGCGTAATCGCGCCTCGCTTGCTGGTCATGGCCACACCTCGGGCAGGATGGATTGCGGATGTTGCGTCGCGTGCGAACGAACCGAACGCGTACTCCTCAGTAAACGTAGGCGAGCCGCACGTACCAAACTAACCACGGGAGGCGCCGAGTGAGTTCCCAGCCTCCGCACGTTCGCTCTGGGCGGAGTGGGCGCGACGAGCAGGCCGGGGCTCCGGCCGAGACGCCTCAGGAGGACGACATCGAGACGCCCCGACGCGGCCCGGGCCCGAGCAAACGCCCCGTCGTCGCGGTCACCGGCGCGGCATCCGGACTCGGCCACCGGGTAGCCCTGCTGCTCGCCGAGAACGAGCAGGTCAAACGGCTGGTCGCGATCGACGAGCGGCGCGGCGACATCCCCGGCGCGCAGTGGCGGATCATGGACGTCCGCGACCCGGCGCTGGCCGGCCGGCTCGACGGCGTCGACGTCGTCCTGCACCTCGCGCTCGACCTGTCCCTCGACTCCGAGCCGCGCGCCCGCGGAGCCCGGAACGTCCGCGGCACGCAGACCGTGCTGACCGCCGCCGCCGCGGCCGGCGTGCCCCGGGTCGTGCTGTGCACGTCCGCCATGGTCTACGGAGCGCTGCCCGAGAACGAGACCCCGCTCGACGAGGACGCGCCGCTCAAGGCGACCGCCGACGCCTCCCTGGTCGGCGACCTGCTGGAGATCGAGGAACTCGCCGCCCGCGCGCCCCGCGCGCACCGCGCCCTCAACGTCACCGTGGTGCGGCCCGCGACCCTGGTCGGCGGCCCGGAAGCCGACTCGGTGCTGACCAGGCACTTCGAGGCGCCGCGGCTGCTGGTGGTCTCCGGCAGCCGCCCGCAGTGGCAGTTCTGCCACGTCGACGACCTGGCGTCCGCGCTGGTCTACGCGGCGCTCGGCAAGGTCGAGGGCGTCGTCACGGTCGGCTGCGAGGGCTGGCTGGAGCAGGAGGAGATCGAGGAGCTGTCCGGCATGCGCCGCATGGAACTGCCCGCGTCCCTCGCGCTCGGCACCGCGGAGCGCCTGCACCGCCTCGGCCTCACGCCCGCACCCGCCGGCGACCTCGCGTACACGATGCACGGCTGGGTCGTGCCCTCGACGCGGCTGCGCGACGCGGGCTGGCGGCCGCTGTGGACGAACGAGCTGGCATTCGCGAGCCTCCTGGAGGACGTCGCCGGGCGCCACGCGCTCGTCGCCCGCCGCCTCGGACGCAAGGACGCCACCACGCTCGGCGCGGCCGGCGCGACCGTCGCGCTCATCGGCACCGCGGCGATCGTGCGCAAGGTCCGCAAACGCCGCGGCATCTGACCGGCGGCTCCGGCCGTCGGCGCGGGCCGGCAGTTCCGGCCGGGCGGTGTCCGGGGGATACTGCGCCGCATGGCAGCCGAAACAACCGAATCGACCGAAACAGGTGCCGGGATGGTTCCGGACGTGATCCGCTTGGCGGAGATCCGAGAGACGCCGCTGTCCGTGGACGAGGTGTTCGCCGCGGTCGGCGACGCCGCGGCGGGCGGCACCGCGCTGTTCGTCGGCACGGTCCGCGACCACGACCACGGCCACCACGTGACCGCGCTGGAGTACTCCGCGCACCCGAGTGCCGCCGACGAGCTGCGCCGCGTCGCGGAGAAGGTGGCGGCCGACTATCCCGTTCGCGCGCTCGCCGCGGTGCACCGGGTCGGTTCGCTGGAGATCGGCGACCTCGCGGTGGTCGTCGCGGTGTCGTGCCCGCACCGGGGCGAGGCGTTCGAGGCATGCCGCAAGCTGATCGACACCCTCAAGCACGAGGTGCCGATCTGGAAGCACCAGCACTTCGCGGACGGCACGTCGGAGTGGGTCGGGGCCTGCTGACGGAACCATCCGTCGCTGATGGAGCGTCAGATCCACCGGGGGCGGGTCGGCGGGCATCCCGCCGCCGCACTGCCCACCACCCAACACCCCGCCGAACTCCTCGCCGGGTTAAGCGGATCGGGTGAAGGCCTCCCTTGCGGGAATGCACCCATCCATCCGAATAGATACGATTAACGCACTAATCCGTGGACTTTTGGGCGGGGGTGCGTCGTGGCCTCGATCGCATGGTGGTGGGCCATTCCGGCGGCGGCATTGATCCTCGCGGTCCTGTGGGCCGCGTGGCATACCCGCACCCGCAGAGCGCCCGGAATGCGCGAGACCACGGAGCATTTCGCGCAGTACCAGGCGGTCCTCACCAGGGTGGTCGAGTCCGGTGACGGCAGCCCGGCCCGGCACAACCCGAACGGCCCCCAGGGCGTAGCTACCGCACGGCGTGACGTGCCGTAGTGTCGCCACCATGTCGCGTCGAACTGCCTCGCTGATCATCTCCGGGCTGCTGTTCATAGCCATGGCGTTGGCCGCGACCCTGACGTCGGTGCCGTACGGGGAACTCACCCCCGGCCCCACCGTCAACACCCTGGGCCCCTACCGCGGCAAGCCCGTGATCGAGGTCTCCGGCGCACCGACGTACCCGGCCTCCGGGCACCTCAACATGACCACCGTTTCGGTCACCAGCAAGGGCTACAACATGCCCTTGCTGTCCGCGTTCATCGGCTGGGTCAAGGGCGACGCCGACGTCGTGCCGAAGAAGTCCCTCTACCCCGACGACAAGACCGAGAAGGAAGTCGAGCAGGAGAACGCCGAGGAGTTCACCTCGTCGCAGGAGCACGCGAAGGTCGCCGCGTTCCACCAGCTCGGCATCCCCGTCGAGGAGCAGGTCATCGTCGGCAAGGTGGCCAAGGACATGCCCGCCACCGGCAAGCTGCACGCGGGCGACATCATCGTCGGCATCGACGGCACACCGATCAAGACCCCCGAAGACGTCGCCGCCGCCATCACCAAGCACAAGGCCGGCGACACCGTCGTCTTCGTCGTCGACCCGGTCGACGCCCGCGGCACGCAGCGCACCGTCGAGGTCGGCACCGTCGCGGCCCCCGACGACGGCCGCGCCCTCGTCGGCATCACCCCCGGCACCCTGCCGAAGTTCCCGTTCCAGGTGACGATCCACCTCGAGGACGTCGGCGGCCCCAGCGCCGGACTCATGTTCGCCCTGGGCATCGTCGACATCCTCAGCCCCGGCGACCTCACCGGCGGCAAGTTCGTCGCGGGCACCGGCACGATCGACGACGACGGCAGCGTCGGCCCGATCGGCGGCGTCACGATGAAGACCATCGCGGCCCGGGACGCGGGCGCCAAGTACTTCCTGACGCCCAAGGGCAACTGCGCGGAGGCCGCCAAGGAACGGCCCGGCGGCCTCACCCTCGTCCAGGTCGACTCGCTCCAGGACGCGGTCAAGGCGCTCGACGTCATCCGCACCGGGCAGGGCACGCTCACCGAGTGCAAGGCCGGCTGAACCCGGCACCGAGCAGACGAACGGCCCGGTCCCCTGCGCGGGGGCCGGGCCGGATGCGTGGTGCGGCCGAGAGCGCCGCGTGCGGCGGACTACTCGAACGTCGCCTTCAAGGCCTCCGCCAGGCCCGGGACCAGTTCCGAACCCGACAGCACCTCGCTGTCCGCGTCCTTCTCCCGCAGCCGCAGCACCGACTCGCGGGTGCCGTCGCGCAGCACGCCCACGGCGATCCGCACCTCCTGGCGGTCCGGGCGCGCGGCCACCCACGCGGCGATCTCCTCGTCCGAGCCCGCCGACGGCATCTCCGCCTCGGCCGCGGGCGGCAGCATCAGCCGCTCCAGCACGATCGCGCAGCCCGCGACCGCGTCCGGCCAGGCGATGCCCGCCAGGAACTCGTCCACCGGGGTCTCGGCGGGGATCTCGTCCTGCTCGATCGGGGTCAGCGTGGTTGCCGCGCCGTCCTCGACGGCCAAGCCGAGGTCCTTGGCGAGCTGCGGCTCGGACCGGACCAGCGCGGCCGTGTCGACGAGCGCGTAGAGACGGGCGGGCTGGTCCCACCCGAAGGCCGAAACGTGCCGCTCGATCTCGACGACGGCCTGGGTCAGTGCAACGGTCATGCGCACCATCATCCCGTGCCGCCGGGCCCGACCGGGGCAGCAGCCCCGCAGCCGCACCCGCGGGCACCCGAGGTGACCCGCCGTGCGCGTGTCACCCACCCGGCGCAAGGGCCGCAACCGTCCCGTCAGCCGGACAGTTCGGCCGTGTCGGTGGGGAACCATGTCAAGGCTCGGTAAGTTGACACGTCGAGCGCCGACCGGGCGCAACCAGGTAATGATCGAGGTGCGCACCCTTGGTTTTTCAGATGCCCGAACGTGGCGACCCAAGAGGTCGCCGTATCAGACTGGGAGCCCCGTCCCGCCGTCTCCGCACCCTGCTGCTGACGCTCGCCATCCTCGTGGTGCTCGGCGTCGCCTGGGTGCTGTTCGCCAATTTCTGGACCGACTGGCTGTGGTTCAAGTCGGTCGGATATGGCGACGTATGGCAGCGCAAGCTGTGGACCCGCCTCGGTCTGTTCCTGGTCTTCGGCCTGCTCATGGCCGCTTCCGTGGCCCTCAACGTGTATTTCGCGTACCGGCTGCGACCCGCCTTCCGCGGCATGTCCGCGGAGCAGCAGAGTCTCGACCGCTACCGATCCGCGATCGCCCCGTTCCGCGCCTGGATCCTGGCCGGCCTGTCGATCGTCGTCGGCGTCATCGCCGGCACCTCGGCGGCCGGGCACTGGGGCACGTGGCTGCAGTTCGTCAACGGCGTCAAGTTCGGCGTCAAGGACCCGCAGTTCCACAAGGACGTGTCGTTCTTCGCGTTCGACCTGCCGTTCTACCGGTTCGTCCTGGACTTCGCGTTCATCGCGGTGGTCGTCGGCCTTGTCCTCGCCGTCCTGACCCACTACCTGTACGGCGGGCTCCGCATCCAGAGCCCCGGCGCCCGCGCGACCCCGGCCGCGCAGGCCCACCTTTCGCTGCTGCTCGGCCTCTTCGTGCTGCTCAAGGCCATTGCCTACTGGCTGGACCGCTACGCGCTCGCCGTGCACTCGGGCGACTTCAAGGAAGCCTCGCAGTTCACCGGTCTGCGTTATACCGACGCCAACGCGGTGCTGCCCGCGAAGACGATCCTGTTCATCGTCGCGCTGATCTGCGCGGTGCTGTTCTTCGTCAACGTGTTCCGCCGCACCTGGTCGCTGCCGGTCATCGGCTTCGGCCTCATGGTGCTGTCCGCGCTGCTGATCGGCGGGCTCTACCCGTTCATCGTCGAGCGCTTCCAGGTCAAGCCGAACCAGCAGGCCAAGGAAGCCAAGTACATCGAGTACAACATCAAGGCGACGCGGGACGCCTACGGCATCGCCGACGTGCAGGCCGAGGGCTACCAGGGCGCGACCGACCTCAAGCCCGGCCTGAAGGACGAGGCGGCCTCCGCGGCCAGCATCCGCCTGCTCGACCCGAACATCGTCGGGCCGACCTTCCAGCAGCTCCAGCAGCTGCGGCAGTACTACCAGTTCAACTCGACGCTGGACGTCGACCGGTACCAGGTCGGCAACCAGACCAAGGACACGGTCATCGCCCTGCGCGAGCTGAACCCGGACGGCGGCCAGACCCGCAACTGGGTCAACGACCACACCAAGTACACCCACGGCTACGGCGTCGTGGCCGCCGAGGGCACCCAGATCGGCCCCGAAGGCAAGCCCTTGTTCATGGACAAGGACATCACGCCCAACGGCTCCGGGGTCATCGGCAACTACGAGCCGCGCATCTACTTCGGCGAGAAGACGACCGAGTACTCGATCGTGGGCGCCTCCCAGGGCACCGCGCCGACCGAGATCGACTTCCCGACGGCGAACGACGCGGCCGGGCAGCAGACGTACACGTACACCGGCGCCGGCGGCGTGCCGATCGGGTCGACGTTCAACAAGCTGCTGTACGCGACCAAGTTCGGCGAAGGCAACATCCTGCTGTCGGACTCGATCAACTCGAAGTCGAAGATCCTCTACAACCGCACGCCGAAGGAGCGGGTCGAGGCCGTCGCGCCGTGGCTCACCATCGACGGCGACGCGTACCCGGCGGTCGTCGACGGGCGCATCCAGTGGATAGTCGACGCGTACACCACGACGAACGGCTACCCGTACTCGACGCGCACCACCCTGGGCGAGGCCACCAGCGACGCGCTGGTGCGCCAGAACCAGGGCCGCAGCACGCTCGGCAACACCGGCCAGGTCAACTACATCCGCAACTCGGTGAAGGCCACCGTCGACGCGTACAGCGGCAAGGTGACCCTCTACCAGTGGGACGAGCAGGACCCCGTCCTCAAGACGTGGATGAAGGCGTTCCCGGGCACGGTCGAGAAGAAGTCGAAGATCTCGCCCGGACTCATGGAGCACCTGCGCTACCCGCAGGACCTCTTCAAGGTGCAGCGCGACCTGCTGACCCGGTATCACGTCACCGACCCGAAGACGTTCTTCAACGGCTCGGACTTCTGGAAGGTGCCGAAGGACCCGAGCGGCGGACGCCAGGCGAGCGGTGACCAGCCGCCGTACTACCTGTCCATGGAGATGCCCCCGGCACAGGGCCAGCCCGAAGAGAACGGGCAGGCTTTCCGGCTGGTGACCAGCTTCGTGCCCAAGGAACGCCAGAACATGGCGTCGTTCATGGCGGTGAACGCCCAACCGGGACCCGATTACGGCAAGTTCAGACTCTTGACCTTGCCGTCGACGACCGCGATCAACGGCCCCGAGCTGATGCAGAACGCGTTCACCTCGGAACCCGCGGTGGGCCAGGTGCTGAACATCCTTCAGCAGGGCGGCTCTCAGGTGGTCTACGGCAACCTGCTGAGCCTCCCGGTGGGGGGCGGCATCCTCTACGTCGAACCGGTGTACGTGCGCGCCAACGCGACGAACTCGTACCCGCTGATGAAGAAGGTGCTGGCCAGCTACGGCAACAAGATCGCCTTCGAGGACACCCTCGACCAGGCGCTCACCAAGGTCTTCGACGTGAATACGCCACCGGCCTCCGGCGGCACGACACCCGGCACGACGCCGGGACAGACCACGCCGCCGGCCACGCCGGGCACCACGACACCGCCGGCCACCGGCCAGCCGACGAACCCGACGGTCAAGCAGGCGCTCGACGACGCGACCAAGGCGCTCGCGGTCGCCAACGAAGCCCTGAAGGCGGGCGACTTCGCCAAGTACGGCGAGGCGCAGAAGCGGCTGACCGACGCGATCAACAAGGCGGTCGCGGCGGAACAGGCGGCGGGCACCGGCGGCGGAGGCGGCACCACGCCGGCTCCGGGCCAGAGCCAGCAGCCCGCGCTGCCGCCGGCCACGGGAGGCGCGACGCCGAAGCCGTGACCCCGGGCTGACCGGTCGAAAGGCCCTGCGAAGGCCCCGTTGCTTCCCTGCGGAAGCGGCGGGGCCTTCGCCGTCGGGCGGCCTCCCCGGGGCCCGGGGGAATGGATTTGGTGTTCCCGGAGGTCATCGCGTATGGTTAAGACACAACGACGCGGGGTGGAGCAGCTCGGTAGCTCGCTGGGCTCATAACCCAGAGGTCGCAGGTTCAAATCCTGTCCCCGCTACTGTACGAAAGACCCGGTTCTACGGAACCGGGTCTTTCGCTTTTTTCGGGGGCTTCCGGGCTTCGCCGGTTTCCCGGATTCCCGCGTCCGTGCCGACGGTGAAACGGCGGGCATGCAAATGCCACGCCGACCGGTCCCGGTGGGGCGGTCGGCGTTGCGGGGAAATCAGAGTCGGAGTTGCCGCCTGAGGCGGGCCGCGCCGTTCCTGGGGAAGCCCGGAGGCGTCAGAGCGAAATGCGGCGGCGCAGGCCGCGCAGCGGCGCGGTCAGGACGGCGCGGGACAGGCGGTGGCCGGCCCGCGACGGGCGCGGCGTTATGTCCTGGATGAGCGTGGCCGACTCGCGTGCGGCCACTGCGGCAACCGTGCCCGGATCGGGAGCCGCGGCCGGTGCCGGGGCATGCCCGAAGAGGGCGAGGTGCCGTTCGAGTCGGTCACCGCTGCCGCCGCGCAGGGTGTCGACCGCGGGGATCGGAACCCGCCGCGGCCTGCTCGAATGGTCCATTCCTGATATGACCACGACGCAGACCGTACCCCATCCGGGGCGTGCTGTGACCGCGAGTTCGGCCATGTCGCGGGCTGTTTCGGCGGGCTTTCCGCCGGCTTTGCGGACGGCCCGGAAGGTCGATTTCTCGCCGTCGCCAACCGGATCGACTTACCTCCCGCAGCAGAACGGGCCAATCGGGCGAATCGTGCGGTCATATATCGATTCGACGACGTGCCGGGAACGGGTGACCGGGGTGGCGGCGCCCGCATTTCGGGAATCCGCGGCCGGGGAATGTGACGAACGTCATGTCCCGTGTGCCGCGCATTCCGGACCCCTGTTGATCTCGCGCCGAACGGACTACCGTGCCGCGCCACGGAACGGCGGGAACGGGAGCGCGCGATGGCGGACGGCAAACTGGGTGTGGTCATAGTCGGGACCGGTTTCGGGTGCCTCACGCACCTGCCCGCGTTCCGTGACGCCGGGTTCGAGGTGAGGGCCCTCGTCGGCCGCGACCCGGAGAAGACCGCGGCCCGCGCGGAACGGTTCGGGGTGCCGCACGCGGTGACCTCCCTCGCCGACGCGCTCGCGCTGGACGGTGTCGACGCGGTCAGCATCGCCACACCGCCCCACACGCACGCGGACCTCGTGGTCGAGGCCGTCGAGGCCGGCAAGCACGTGGTGTGCGAGAAGCCGTTCGCGGCCGACCTCGGCGAGGCCCGGCGGATGCTCGCGGCCGCCGAGAAGGCCGGCGTGGTGCACCTGCTCGGCACCGAGTTCCGCTGGTCGGCGTCGCAGGCGCTGCTCGCCCGGCTGGTCGCCGAAGGCGCCGTCGGCACGCCCCGGTTGGCGACCTGGCTGCTGCACATCCCGGTGCTCGCCGGACCCGCCGCCGAAGTTCCGGAGTGGTGGGGCCGTGCCGAGGACGGCGGCGGCTGGCTCGGCGCGCACGCGACCCACTGGATCGACCAGATCCGGTACACGCTCGGCGAGTTCGAGGGCGTGAGCGCGGGCCTGCCGATCGTGTCGGACCGGCCCGGCCAGACCGCCGAGGACACCTTCAACATCCGCTTCCGCACGGTCACCGGCGTGGAGGGCTCGCTGCAGAGCTCGTCGGGCGTGTACGGGCCGCCGCTCATGACCACGCGCGTCGCGGGCACCCACGGCACCGCCTGGGTCGAGTTCGACGACGTGTACGTCGGCGACGCGGAAGGCGACCGCAAGATCGCCGTCCCGGACGACCTGGCGAACCCGGCGCCCGAGCCGCCGCCCGGCGACCTGCTGCACACCGCGTACGACCTGCTCCACTGCATGGGCATCGACCGGGCGCCCTACGCGCGCCTGGCCGGCACGTTCCGCGACCTGATCCTCGGCCGCGAGGTGCCCGCCGACCCGCCGTACGCCACGTTCGCGGACGGCGTCGCCGGGCAGGCCGTGCTGGACGCCGTGCGCAAGTCCGCCGCGGACGGTGCCTGGGTG
Organism: Uniformispora flossi; assembly: GCF_049534875.1. Classification (NCBI taxonomy): domain Bacteria; kingdom Bacillati; phylum Actinomycetota; class Actinomycetes; order Kitasatosporales; family Streptomycetaceae; genus Uniformispora; species Uniformispora flossi. The sequence continues at coordinate 133,513 of NZ_JBMULZ010000012.1, read as the reverse complement.
CCGGTCGCGCAGGCCTGACGGCGGGCCCGACGACGGGCCTGCCGCAATCGATTTGGACTATCGGGCCCGCTGCCGTACTGTTGTGTTCACCGACGCGGGGTGGAGCAGCTCGGTAGCTCGCTGGGCTCATAACCCAGAGGTCGCAGGTTCAAATCCTGTCCCCGCTACCACGTACGAGGTCCGGTCGCCGAACAGGCGGCCGGGCCTTCGTCGTTACTGTCACTCGATTGACATCTTTCTATCGAGAAATCGACCCTGACGCGTGCGTCCGATGATGCGACGATGGACGCATGGGGGCAGAGCGGGGTCAAGGGGAGCGGAGCGCGCACGCGCGGCCGCCACTCGACGCTGCCCGAAATCGGGGCCCCGCAACTCCCGGCATGGTCGCGGGAGATGACGACGGGTGGGGCGAAGACCCGGACACCGTCGTCCTGGACCGCGGCCGCGCCGACGCATTCGCCCGTGGCCGGGCAAAACGCCCCGACGACTACGCGGTGTTGGTGCCGTTCCGGCCGCGCCGCCGCGGCTCGGGCGACGATCTCGCGGGCGGCGAAGACCCGGGCCTGGAACCGGGCGAGGACCTCGACCGCCGCGAACTCGCCGAACTGGAACGCCGCTACCGCGAACGCGCGGGCCGCGATGCGACCGCGGCCAGCCGGCTCGGCCTCCTGCTGCTGCGCCGCGGCGACACGGAAGCCGAGACGTGGCTGCGCCGTGCGGCGGAATCCGGCCACCGGGGTGCCGCGACGAACCTCGGCGTGCTCATGCACCGCGAGGACCGGGTCGACGAGGCACGCCGCTGGTGGCTGCGCGCCGCCGAGGCGGGCAGCCGGATCGCCGCGTTCTCGCTCGGGGCGCTGCTGTTGGACGGCGCGCCGGAGGATGCGGGACCGCACGAGTCGGAGGACGTCGGCCAGGCGCTGTACTGGCTGCGCAATGCCGCCGAAGCGGGGCACGTCCGGGCCGCGTTGGTGCTGGGCGAGTTCCACGAGCAGCGGGGGCAGGCCGGGGCCGAGCGCTGGTACCGGCGCGCGGCGGAGGCCGGGCATCCCGAGGCTGCGTACCGGCTCGGCCGCACCGGGCAGGAGCGCGGCGACGAACGCGCCGCGGCGGCCTGGTTCTTGCGGGCCGCGTCGTGCGGGCACATCCGCGCCGCGGTGCGGCTGGCGCAATTGCTGCAGCGGGCGGGCGATCTGCCGGAGGCGGAGAGCTGGTTCCGGCTGGCCGCGGAGGAAGGCGATGCGGTGGCCGCGCGGGCGCTCGGGTTCCTGCGCCAGGACGGCGGCGACGTGGACGGTGCGGCGCACTGGTGGCGGCGTGCCGCGGAGGACGGCGACGGGACCGCGGCGAACGCGCTCGGTGCGCTGCTGGCCGCCGAAGGGCGGGCTGCCGAGGCGGCGCACTGGTACGAACGCGCCGCGGCGACGGGCGAGTCCAACGGGGCCTTCAACCTGGGCCTGCTGCACGCCTCGCGCGAGGACGATGCGGAAGCCGAGCGCTGGTACCGGATGGCCGCGTACGCGGGGCACGCCGAGGCGGCGAACGCGCTCGCCGGGCTGCTGCTGGCCCGCGACGACGAAGAAGAGGCCGAGGTGTGGTTCGCGCGCGCCAGCGAAGCGGGCAGCATCGACGGCGCGTACAACCTGGGCATCCTCTACGCGCGTCGGCCGACCGCGGAGGGGGCCGCGGCGGCGGAGCGGTGCTGGGCGCGGGCGTGCGAATCCGGCCATCCGGACGCGGCCTTGCAGTTCGGCATGATCCTGGAGCGGCGCGGCGCGATGGAGGGCGCGGTGCGGGCGTACCGGGTGGCGGCGGCCGGGCGCACGGTGGGTGCGGTGCGGCTCGCGGCGTTGCTGGCGCAGCTCGGCGACGCGGCGGGTGCCGAGGACTGGTACGCGGCGGCGGCCGATGCGGGGCACGTCCCGGCGATGCTGCGCTGCGGTGTGCTGCTCGCCCGGCGCGGTGCCGAAGGGTCGGCGGCGCGGCGGTTCCGAGCGGCTGCGGAGGCGGGAAGTGTGGCCGGCGCCTGGAACTTGGGCCTGGTGCATCTGCGGCGCGGGGATCCGAAGGGTGCCGAGCCGTGGCTGCGGGCGGCGGCCGAGCAGGGCCACGGGCGGGCGGCGATGCGGTTGGTCGTCCTGGCGCTGAAGCGGAGCGACGTGGCGGCGGCGGAACGCTGGTGCGGTCCGGTGATCGCCTATGGGCCGCCGGAACTCGCGGCGCGTGCGGAGCGGTTGCTCCATGCGCTGCGCGCCGAGATGGCGTCCTGATCCGGGTGTCCGGCGTCGACGCGACGCGGCACCGGCCTGTGCAGGCCGGTGCCGCGGCGGTGCGGGGTGCGGGTCAGCCGTTGTGGCCGACGGCTTCCGCGTAGAAGGACCGGTCCACGAGTTTGTCCTCGGGCAGCGCCGGGGCTTCGACGACCTTGCCGGCGACGAACTGCTCCTGGGCCTTGTCGACGGTGCCCTTGCGGATCTCCCAGTCGGTCACCAGGGACGGCACGGCCGAGAGGAGTTCGGGCTTGCTGCCGAGCGTGGTGGCGAGTTCCTGGACGAACGCCGGGTCGGACTTGTAGTCGCCGGCGAAGTAGGTGTTGATCGTGCGGATCAGCGCCCGCGCGAACGCGACGCCGGCGTCGCGGTTCTTCTCCAGCAGGTTCGGGCCGTAGAGGAAGCCGCCGATCGGCTCGCCGGCGGGCTGGCCGCCGAGGAACGCGTAGCCGGGCTTGTTGTCGAAGTTCTTCCAGACCGGGTCGAGCAGCCAGGCCGCGTCGACGCCGCCGTTCTCCAGCGCCTGCGCGACGCCCTGCGCGTCGAGCTGCTTGAAGTCGACGTCGGTGGGCTTGGCGTTGTGCTTGTCCAGCACCGACGCGATCGGGTACATGATGATCGACGTCTTGCCGACCAGCGAGCCGAAGGACTTGCCCTTGAGGTCGACCTGGTCGGCGGTCTGGCCGTCCTTGAGGCGGGCCCACACGCCGGACTTCGACTTGGGGTCGGACGAGTAGTTGCCGAGGACCCACTTGACGTCGAAGTTCTGCTTCGCGGCGTTGACGAAGCCGGCCTCGGGCGCCGAGTAGAGGGCGTCGATCTGGCCCTTGGCGAGCGAGGTGATGGCGTCGGTCGACGGCATCTGCTTGATCTCGACGTCGAGGTTTTCCTTGTCGAACTCGCCCTTGGCCTTGGCCATGCGCAGCGGGCCGAGGTATTCGGCGGAGAGCGTGCCCGCGGTGACGACGATCTTGGTCTTGGCGGCGAGCGGCTTGGGCGCGGGGGTGTTGGGCGCGCAGCGGGCCGGGGCGCGGGTGGGGGACAGGTCGGCCGGGTCGGTCCAGCCCTTCTCGCATCCGGCGACGGCGGCGACGGGTGCGGTGGGGGACGGGGCGGACTTGGCGTTGTCGGTCTTGTTCCCGTCGTCCGACGAGACGCACGCGGTGAGCAGTGCGGTGCACGCGAGCAAGACCGTGGCCACGGTGGTGTGGCGACGTGCCATGAGGGTTTCCTCCGGGGGACATGAGGTGTGGAGCAGACCGCCGCCGGGGCTGCGGTGGTCCGGCCGTGCGTGCGGCTCAGCTGCCGCCGGCGCCGCGGCGGTCGGGTGCCCACGGGGTGAGCAGCCGGCCGATGAAGCGGACGAGTTCGGAGAAGGCGACGCCGACGATGGCGACGACGATGATGCCGACGTACATCGCGCGGTTGTCGAAGAGTTCCTTGGCGTTGAAGATCAGGTAGCCGAGGCCGTCGCGGTTCGGCGAGGCGATGCCCTCGGACGCGACGATGACGAGTACGGCCATGCCGGACGCGAGGCGCAGACCGACGACCACCTGGGGCAGCGAGGCCGGGATGAGGATGTGCCGGTACATCTGCCACCGCCCGGCGCCGAAGACCGTCGCGGCTTCGCGGTAGCCCTCGGGGACGGTGAGGACCGACGCCATCGTCTGGATCCACACGACGAAGAACACCGTGACGGCGATCAGGACGATGTGCGGGGTCTCGCCGAGGCCGAAGATGATGAGGAAGACCGGCAGCAGGGCGAGCTTGGGGACGACGTACAGGGCGTCCAGCATCGGTTCGAGGGCGGCGCGGACCAGCGGCATCGAGCCGGTGAGCAGGCCGACGGCGTAGCCCGCGAACGCGCCGAGGGTGAAGCCGAGCAGGGCGCGGCGCACGGTGGCCCAGATGTCCGGCCACAGCTTGCCGTCCACGAGCCGGTCCCAGCCGTCCTGGAAGATCGTCTGCGGTGCCGGATAGAGCCGCGAGTCGATCCAGTTCTGCTGGACGGCGAGCTGCCACCACAGGATCAGCAGCAGCGGCACGGCGATGCCGAGGCCGACCTCCAGCACCCGGCGGCGGACGCGGGTCTTGCCCGGGTCGAGTTCGGCGGGGCCGGGCGCACGGACGAGGAGCAGGCCGGGCTTGGCGGCGGCGGACGCCGTGGGCCGGGCGGCCTTGTCGGTCCCGCCGGACCGGGGGGCCGAGGGCGCTGTACTGCCGGGGGCATCGGCGGACTTCGCCCCCGGTTCGGTGCCGGCGGCGGTGTCGTGCTGCGCGGTGTTCTCGGTCATGACGTGGCTCCGGCGGTGGCGGTCTCGACCTCGCCGCGCAACAGGGCCCACAACTCGGCCTGCATCTCGGCGAATTCCGGGGAGGTGCGGACGGCACCGGTCCGCGGACGGGCGAACGGCGGGACGCGTTCGGCGATGATGCGTCCGGGCCGCGACGACATCACCAGGACGCGGTCGCCGAGCAGCAGGGCCTCTTCCAGGCTGTGTGTGACGAACAGGACGGTGCGCTGGTCGGCTTGGCAGACCTCCAGCAGCTCGTCCTGGAGGATCGTCCGGAGCTGGGCGTCGAGGGCGGCGAACGGCTCGTCCATGAGCAGGATCTCCGGCTCCACGGCGAGTGCCCGCGCGATCGACACGCGCTGCTGCATGCCGCCGGACAGGGCGGCGGGGTACTGGTCGGCGAACTGGGCGAGGCCGAGGCGGCCGAGCCAGTCGCGGGCGCGTGCGTCGGCTTCCTTGCGCGGCACGTGCTGGATGTCCAGGCCGAAGCGGACGTTGGCGAGGACGGTCTTCCACGGACTGATGCCGTAGTTCTGGAACACCATGGCGGCAGGATGCGGCGAGTTCGCGGCGATCTCGACGCGGCCCGCGGTCGGCCGGACGAGGCCGGCGACGATGCGCAGGAACGTCGACTTGCCGCAGCCGGACGGGCCGACGATGCAGCAGAACTCGCCGGTACGGATGTCCAGGTCCAGCGGGCCGAGGGCGTCGACGCGTTTGGCCCCGCGGCCGAAGTGGCGTTCCACGTCGGCCGCGTGGATCTTCACATCCGGTGCGCCGGCACCGCCGGTCACCGGATCCGGTGGCGTTGCGGTCACGTTCATCCACTCCCGGGAGCAATCGGAGGGTTGGTGCGAGGTGTTCGCCTCTCGGGGGTTTTCGGTATCCGAAAAGTGATCACCGTCGTGCCGCGTGACGATATGACGGGTCGTCAGGTGAGACAAGAGAAATCGACCGTTGGGTCGACAAAGGCACAATGTGGGATGCGGATGCGGGAGAGCCGAGCCGCGTACGGCAGGCTGGACGGCGAGGCGGGGGCCGGGAGATTGCGAACGGCGGTAGGCACGGCGCGCGGATGCGGCGAGGGGGAACCGCTCTCCCGACGCCGCAGCACGGCGGTGACCTGGGGCGGCGTCACGCGGATGAGCCCCCGACCGCGGTGGTATGACCGCCGGGCGGCCGTGGTGGTCCGGGCGGGGCGGGCACGAAGTGGCGAGCGGCGGCACGACGGCCGCCGGACGGGAGGGGCGGGATGCGGGCCGAGGGAGACGGCGAACAGCGCGGAACGGACAGCGCGCGGGCGGAGAGGTCCTCGGGCATCCCGGCGAGCCGTCGGGGGCGGAGCAAGGACGCAGCCGCGAAATCGGCCGTGGATGCGAGAGCCGAGGGCGGCAGCCGGGCCGAGGGTTCGGACGGTGGCGCCGCAGCCGCAGCCGCAGCCGCAGTCGGTGCGTCGGGCTCGGGCGGCGCCGCGGACTCGGCCGGTCGCGATCCCGGCGCTCCGGCGGTGCGCTCCGCGGCGCGCGGTTCTGTGGGCATCCGTTCCGCGGAAGCTGTCGTCGACGCCACGATCGCCGAGAGCCCTTCGCGTGGCGCGGCCGCGTCCCTCGCCGCCGAAGCGGCCGCCGGATTTCCCGCGGCGCGCGCGGATGTTCTGCTCGCGTTGCTCCGCGAAGCCGCTGCCGGCGAGCATGTGCCCGACCTCGACGCCGCTGCCGCCGCCCTCGCCGAACTCCCGCCCCGCACCTTGGTCGCGCTCGACGCCGCCGCCCGGCAACCGGGCGCGGCACGGGAGTTTGCCGGTGGAGTGAAGAGCCGCCGCGGGCTGCTCAGGCAGGGGCATTCTGCCCTGCTTGCGCTGCTCGCGACGGACGAGAACGGCGGCATCCGCGAGGAAGCCGTCGTGCGGTTGGCCGCCCAACCCGGCCGACTTGCCGCCGCGATGCTGGCGCTGCGCAGCGACGACTGGGCCGAGCCGGTGCGGCGCCGAGCCCGCGTGGGGCTGATGTGGCGGCTGGACCCCGACGAAGCCGCCGCCGTCGTGCCGATCCTCGACCTGCGGCGCGGCAGGTCACGCGCCGAGGGCATCTCCGACGTGTATCGGGACGCATATCGCGCCGCACATCTGCCCGCACGGCGTCACGGGCACGCCCGCGACCTGGCCGCGTCGCCGACTCCGCCGCTGCGCCGGTTCGGCCACGAACTCGCCCGGGGGCTGGGGATATCCGACGACAAGGAGCTGCTGCGGATCGCCCTGCGCGACCGAGACCACGCGTGCCGGTCGGCGGCGGGGCACGAGCTGCTGCGTCGGTTGCGGGGGCGGCATCGCGACCGGGCTGCGTTGGCGTTGCTGCGGGTGGACGACGCGGGCGTGCGTGAGCGCGCGGTCGAGGCGTTGCCGCCGATGAGCGACCCGCGCCCGTTGGCTTCCGCCCTCGCCGACCGTTCGCCCGCGGTCCGCGCCGCCGCGCGCGGCCGGCTGGTCGCGGGCGGAACCGACCCCGCGAGCGCCTATCGCGCGCTGCTCGACAAGCCGCCGGGCCGCGGCTTGGTGCCCGGGCTGTTGATCGGGCTCGGCGAATGCGGCCGGGAGCACGATCTGGCGGAACTGCATGCGCACTTGGATGCCGACGAGCCCGCGTACCGCCGCGCGGCCCGGGCGGGCGCGGTGGCGTTGACGAGGACGTGGCTGCCCGAAGAGCAAGGAGAACGGTGAGCGACGGGGTGGCGGAGGAAGCGGGGCGGGTGGAGCGGTAGCGCTGTGCCCCGGTGCTCCGATGGCCCGGCCTGCCGCAGGCACGAGCGGCCGGTTGCCCCGACGTGGCGCGAGCCGGAACGGCGCCTGGCCGACTCCGGGCCGCCCGGCCTGCCGCAGGCGCGCGAAGCCCGCGCCCGACCGGCCCGCCTGGCGCCGATCCGGCGGCACCCGCTCGGCGTCGGCCGCTATCCCAGCTCGCTCAGCCCCGGCAGTCCGGGCACAGCCCCCGGTAGGTGATCTCCACCCCGGTCACCGCGAAGCCGAACGCCGCGTCGTCCGGGAGCAGGCCGCTGTCCGGCGGGGCCGGCACGTCGCGGATGGTTCGGCAGCCGGTGCACACCAGGTGGTGGTGCGGCCGGTGCGCGTTCGGGTCGTAGCGCTTCGCGCGCCCGTCGGTGGCGACCTCGAGGACCTCGCCGAGGGCGACCAGCTCGCCCAGCGTGTTGTACACGGTCGCGCGGCTGATCTCGGGCAGCCGCTGCCCCGCGCGCTCGTGCACCTCGTCGGCGGTGAGGTGCACGTGCTCGCCGTTGAGGACCTCGGCCACGACGCGCCGCTGCGCGGTCAGCCGCCACCCGCGTTCGCGGAGGCGTTCCAGAAGGTCGGTCATGCCGGAAGAGTACACCCCTACCAACTTTGGAATCAGTCCAAATTCAGAACTAGACAAGTTCTAAGTTCGGATCTAGGTTGGAGACCGTCCGCAGGCCGGGACGCCGCGACACCGGCGCCCGGGGTCCGAAGGGGAGTACTCGCATGTCCGACACCACCGCCTCGCGCGCCACCCTCACCACCGAGTCCGGGGCGCCGGTCGCCGACAACCAGAACTCCGCCCAGGCCGGTGTCGGGGGTCCGCTGCTGATCCAGGACCAGTACCTGCTGGAGAAGCTCGCCCGTTTCAACCGGGAGCGGATCCCGGAGCGCGTGGTGCACGCCCGCGGGTCCGGCGCGTACGGCTACTTCGAGGTCACCGCCGACCTCACCCGCTTCACCAAGGCGCATTTCCTCGCCGAGCCGGGCCGCCGCACCGAGGTCTTCGCGCGCTTCTCGACGGTCGCCGGCAACCTCGGCGCCGCCGACGCGGTGCGGGACCCGCGCGGATTCGCGCTGAAGTTCTACACCGAGGAAGGCAACTACGACCTCGTCGGCAACAACACGCCGGTCTTCTTCATCAAGGACCCGCTGAAGTTCCCCGACTTCATCCACACGCAGAAGCGCGACCCGTACACCGGCATCCAGGAAGCCGACAACGTCTGGGACTTCTGGGGCCTGTCGCCCGAGGCGACACACCAGGTGACGTGGCTGTTCGGGGACCGCGGCATCCCGGCGTCGTACCGGCACATGGACGGGTTCGGCTCGCACACCTACCTGTGGACGAACGCCGAGGGCCAGGCGTACTGGGTGAAGTACCACTTCAAGACCGACCAGGGCATCCGCACCCTGACCTCCGCCGAGGCCGCCGAACTCGCGGGCCGCGACCCCGACTCGCACCAGCGCGACCTGCGCGAGGCCATCGACGCCGGGCAGTTCCCGTCGTGGACGCTCAAGGTCCAGCTCATGCCGGTCGCCGACGCGGCGAAGTACCGGTTCAACCCGTTCGACCTGACCAAGGTGTGGCCGCACGCCGACTACCCGCTCGTCGAGGTCGGCCGACTGGTGCTGGATCGGAACCCGGAGAACGTGTTCGCCGAGGTCGAGCAGGCGGCGTTCTCGCCGAACAACTTCGTCCCCGGCATCGGTCCGTCGCCGGACAAGATGCTCCAGGGGCGGCTGTTCGCCTACGCGGACGCGCATCGCTACCGCCTGGGCGTGAACCACACGCAGCTCGCCGTCAACGCCCCGCACGCCACGACCGCGCGCAACCACGGCCGGGACGGCACGATGGCGACGAACACCGGCGGCCGGGCGAAGAACTACGAGCCGAACAGCTTCGGCGGCCCGTACGAGACCGGCGAGCCGCTCTACGCGGCCTCCCCGGTCACCGGCCACACCGGCACGTTCGAGGCCCCGTCGCACGCCGAGGACGACGACTTCGTACAGGCGGGCAACCTGTACCGGCTGATGTCCGAGGACGAGAAGGCCCGGCTGGTCGACAACCTCGCCGGGTTCATCGCCCAGGTCACCCGCGACGATCTCGTCGACCGGGCGGTGGCGAACTTCCGGGCCGCGGACGCGGAGTACGGCGACCGGCTGGAGGCGGCGGTGAAGGCACTGCGCACCGGCTGACGCGGACGCGCGCCCGGAGCGGGCGCGGGCCCGGGCCGCCCGGCGGGGGGATCCGCCGGGCGGCCCGCGGCTATCCCACGAGTTCCGCGGCGGCCTTCAGCCGGGCCGCCCGCTCCTGTTCGCGGAGCGTGCAGCGCACGATGTCGCGGACCGAGATGATGCCGACGACTTCGTGGCGGTCCACCACGATCAGGTGCCGGAAGCTGCCGCGGTCCATCGCCGCGGCAGCTTCCGCGAGCGACCAGCGCGGCGTCGCGAACACGACGTTCGAGGTCAGGTGGTCGCCGGCGATCTCCCGGTCGGGATCCTCCGCGGCGCCCAGCGAGTTGAGGATGTCCCGTTCGGTCAGGATGCCGATCCCGCCGGCGTCGGGATCGATGACGACGGCGGCGCCGATCTGCCGGGCTGCCATGAGCCGGGCGGCGTCGCGCAGGGTGTGGGTCGGGCCGATGGTCAGGACGACCGTGCTCATGCCGTCGCGGACGAGCATGCTGCACCACCTCCGGAAATTGGGGGTCGGGCGTCGCGGAACGGCCACTTGAGAACCAATTCACAAGTTCACAAGCGCTTCCATGCTCATAGTCACACGGGCGTGCGGACATGCGAAAGCTTTGTCGGGATTTACCGAGAATTTCTTGCTTTCCGGCGGCTTCCGCGGAGTTGGTGCCGGAGTCCGTGACGGGGTTCGTTCCCGGATGCGGTGCCGGTGCGGTGCCGGTGTGCTGCCGCTGTGGTGCGGGGTGCGGTCAGCCGCGCTGGTTGAGGTAGCCGAGCAGGTCCTCGTGCAGTCGGCCGTTCGACGCCGCGGCGTTGCCTTCGGCCGGGCTCGCGATCCCGTCCAGCGACGTGAACTTGCCGCCCGCCTCGGTGACGATGACGGACAGCGCGGCCAGGTCCCACAGGTTGACCTCGGGCTCCGCGCACATGTCCACGGCGCCTTCGGCGACCAGCATGTAGGACCAGAAGTCGCCGTACGCGCGGCTCCGCCACACCGCACGGGTCAGGTCCAGCATCCCGTCCAGCGCGCCCCGGTCCTCCCAGCCGCCCAGGCTGGAGTACGCGAACGACGCGTCCTCGACGCGCGCCACTTCGGACACCCGGATCCGGGAGGCCTGCGACAGGCTCCGCCCGGTGAACGCCCCGGCGCCCTTCGACGCCCACCAGCGGCGGCCGAGCGCGGGCGCGGAGACCAGGCCGACGACGACCTCGTCCCCGTCCATCAGCGCGATCAGCGTCGCCCACACGGGGACGCCGCGCACGAAGTTCTTGGTGCCGTCGATCGGGTCGACGACCCAGCGGCGCGGCCCGTGGCCGGTCGACCCGTACTCCTCGCCGAGCACCGCGTCGCGCGGCCGGGCCCGGCCGAGCTGGGCACGGATCAGCTCCTCGGCGGCCTTGTCCGCATCGCTGACCGGCGTCATGTCCGGCTTGGTCTCGATCTTCAGGTCGAGCGCCTTGAAGCGGTCGAGCGTGGTCGCGTCGGCGGCGTCCGCGAGGACGTGGGCGAAGCGCAGGTCGTCGTCGTAGCCGGGCATGGCGCGAACACTAGTCGCTCGGGGCCCGCGGCTGCCACGCGGGAGGCGGGGCCCGGCGGGCCGGCCGGCGGACGCGGTGGCCGGGGGCGCGCGGAGGGGCGCGCGGGGACCGCCGCGGGCTTCTGTCCCCCGGTACGGCGAACGGCCTTTCGCGGTGTCCCGCGGGGCTCGTACGCTTCGGGGGCAGACGTTCACGGCCGCCGGTCGGTGAATCGGTGGAGCCAAGAGAAAGGGCCCGGGGGCCGCGATGGCACGTTTCGGCATGAGCGGCGGACGAGCGCGCGGCGACGAGGCCGTGCCGGGGCCGGACGTGGTGGCACCGCGCCGGAGCCTGGACGGCTGGACCCTGGAGGGCACCGCCCTCGGCGCCCGGTTCACGGGCGAGGAGCTGCGCGAACTCGGCACCCTCATGCACGGGGTCAGCGCGGGGATGGACACCCCGTGGACGTACGAGCGCGCCGCGGACATCCTCGAAGCGGGCGGCGAACGCCCGCAGGCGCTGGCCGTGTTGGACGCCTACTTCGCGCTGCCGAGCCGCATACACGACGCCAACCCGGTCTCGACCAGGGCTTTGGCCCGGCGGCGGCAGCGGCTGCGCAAGCGGCTCGGGCTGCGGGTGCCGGACGCGGTGGACCTGGCGGTGGACACAGGGGTGGACACGGCGGACGACGACGCCGAGGTGCCGGCGAGCCGCGCGGGCGAGGCGGGGGCGACTTCGGGCCCGGGCAACGGCACCGCGACGCGCGCCGTAGGAGGGCAGGGCGCGGCATCCGGAGGGTCGTCGAACGGCGCTGCGGCTACCGGTGCATCCGCCGGGTCCCCGCCGCGGCCCGCGGGCCCGAGTGCCGCCCGCCGCGGTTTGGCCGCGGCCAAGCGCAAGAGCAAAGCAGTAGGCCGTGTGATCGCCGCGAAGGCGGCAGCGGCCGCGCCGAGCGCGGGACCGACGAGCGCCTCGGACGACGACGCGCGGCCGAAACTGCCGGCTGCGCCCGCGGTAATCCCGCCCCGCCCGGAATCCCCGCCGCCCCCGATCGACGGCGCCGCCCCGATCCCGCGCAAGCCGGAGGGGGCCGTGACGGGCATCCCGCTCCCGCCCAAGCCCGAGACCCCGCCCCCGGCGGACGACCCGGCAGAGCCCGACCCGGCCGACAAGCCGTAGCCGAGCACCGGAGGACGAAGGGCGCACGGTGGGATGCCGGGGCGCCGTGACCGCGGTGGCCCCGGGTGCTCCGGCTCGGGGCTTCTGTCTTGCACAGGCGGCGGATGCCCCCACCGGGGACGGAGGCCGCCTCGCATCGCGGCAGGCGATCTGGTCGGCGGCGCTCCGGCAGCGCAGCCGTGGGCACGTCGCCCGGCGGCAGCCGCATGTTCCTTGGCCGGCGGCGACCCCTCGGACGGACCGGAGGACGCGCCGGGTGCGGCCGCGACGTCCCGGAGCAGCTCCCGCTCCTCCGATTCCGGTCCGCCGTTTCAGGGTTGGCGGATGATGCGGCCGCCGGCGGAGGTGGTGGCAAGCCCGGCGGGTGTTGCGCCGCATGGGCTCGCGGGGACGCTCGACGTCTCAGTGGACCCTTCGTCGAGCGCGCGGGCAGCCGCCTGCTCCCCGAGGAGCCACCGGCCCCCATGCCCGCCGCCATCGGCTTTCCCGGCCAACCCCCGCCGCTGCCGCAGTTTTTCCGCTCGTCCTGGGCACAGTACGCGGGTGGACCCCGCCCTCTCCCCGCGCCACGATGAGAAGACACCCTCGCGACAGAAACCGGGTGAATCGTCATGGCCGAACACGCCGACAGCGCCATGGTCCGCCGCGGATACGAAGCGTTCTCCGCCGGTGACATGCAGACCCTCGGGGCGATGATGACCGGCGACGTGACCCACCACGTTCCCGGCGACCATCCGCTCTCCGGGCACATGAAGGGCCTCGACAACGTCCTCGACTACTACGGGCGGATGTTCTCCGAGACCGACGGCACGATGCGCGTCACGTTGGAGCACGTGTTCGCGGACGGGCGCGGGCACGCGATCAGCGTCCACCGCTTCACCGCGACCCGGAAGGGCCGCTCGATCGACCAGCGCGGCGGGCTGTTCTTCACGATCGTCGGCGGCAAGATCACCGACATCGACGAATGCTCGCCGGACATAGACGAGGACAACGAGTTCTGGAGCTGACCCCCGGTCGGAACCGGCTGCTCCTGCGGGACACCTTGACGGCCGCCTCGCGGGCGGGTGAAGCTTGACACGAAAGACGTTCGTGTAAAGCCCACTTCGGTTCATCACCCGCTCGTGGGGAGCCGCCGGTGCCGTCCGTTCGCGAAGCACTGCTGCAAGCCGCCCGAGACGCCGCGGTCGCCGGCGCCTGGTCCACTACGCGCATGGCCGACGTGGCCGCCGCCGCGGGCGTCTCCCGGCAGACCCTCTACAACGAGTTCGGCACCAAGGACGCGCTCGCCGAGGCCCTCACCCACCGCGAGGCCGAGCACTTCCTCGCCGGCACCTCCGCGGCGAGCCGCCGCACCCCCGGCGACGCGGGCGACTGCACCCGCGCCGCCACCTTGTGGGCACTCCACGAGGCGCGCCAGAACCTCCTCGTCAAAGCCGCGCTGACCGACGAGGCCGCGGGCCTGCTGCCCACCCTCACCACCCGGTCGGCGGGCCTTGTCGCGCTGTTCCGCGACAACGCCGCCGCCGTCCTGCGGGAGCGCTGGCCCGACCTCGACCCCGGCGAAGTCGCGTGGGTGGCCGAGATGGCCGTCCGTATCACCGTGTCGCACCTTGTCGTGCCGACCGAGGCCGCTGAAGTCACCGCGGACCACATCGCGGTGCTCGTCCGCAGACTCCTCGGCACCTCGGCCATGCCCGCGCCCGACGCGCCGCGGCCCTGACCGCCGAAGCCCCCCGAAGCCCCCGAAGCTCCCTGAGCAACCCCGGAACCCGTACGTCACCAGGCACCACCGGCTCACTCCGCCACGAAGGAGATCGCCCGTGTCGACGCACGACCTCTACGCGCTCCCGGCCGACATGGCCGTCTGGGAAGTCCCCGCCGCCGGCTCCGCGCGGTTCACGTGGGAGTACGACGAAGGCCGCGACCGCCTGCTCGCCCTCTACGCCAAGGGCAAGGACAAGCAGTGGGACGCCGCCAAGCGCATCGACTGGGACCTCCCCGTCGACCCCGTCTCGCCGCTCGGCCTCCCCGAAGAGACCCACACCCTCTACGGCACGCCCAGCTGGAACAAGATGTCGCGGAAGGAACGCGACGAACTCGGCCGGCACAGCATGGCCTGGCAGTTCAGCCAGTTCCTGCACGGCGAACAGGGCGCGCTGATCTGCTCCGCGCGCATCGCCGAATCCGTCCCCGACCTGGATGCGAAGTTCTACGCCGCCACGCAGGTCATGGACGAGGCCCGGCACGCCGAGACGTACGCCCGCTTCCTCAAGGACAAAGTCGGGCTGTACTACCCGATCAACCCGCAGTTGAAGCAACTCCTCGACGACACGCTGTCGGACGGCCGCTGGGACATGCCGTACCTGGGCATGCAGGTCCTCATCGAGGGCCTCGCGCTCGCTGCGTTCGGCATGCTGCGCGACATCACGCCGGTCGAACTGCCCAAGCAGATCCTCGCGTACGTCATGCAGGACGAGGCCCGGCACGTGGCGTTCGGGCGGCTCGCGCTGCGCGACTACTACCGCGAACTCAGCGATGCGGAACTCGCCGAGCGCGAGGAGTTCGTCGTCGAAGGCTGCTACCTGATGCGCGACCGGCTGCGCGGCGAGGAAGTCTGGGACAACTTCGCCATCGACAAGGCCGAGGCGCTGGAGGCCACCGAGAACTCCGAATACCTGCGGGACTTCCGCAAACTGCTGTTCAGCCGGATCGTGCCGTGCATCAAGGACGTCGGCCTGTGGGGCCCCAAGGTGCGCGACGCGTTCGCCGACATGGGCGTGCTGGACATGGCGGCGACGGACGTCGAGGTGCTGATGCGCGCGGACGAGGACACCGCCGAGGAACTCGACCGCACGCGGCGCTTTGCCGCCGAGGAGGCAGCTCGCGCGGCGGAGGTCGCGGAGATGGTGGCACTCGGCGGGGAGTGAAGCCGGGATTGCCACGGGGACGGAAGCAAGGAGAGGACGCGAGTGCGGGCGGCGCGGGCGCGGGTACATTCGGCGGCATGAGCGATCTTGTCCGGTATTCACCGCCCGCGTTCGTTTTCGACCTCGACGGCACGCTTGTCGACAGCGTGTACCAGCACGTCATCTCGTGGCAGGAAGCCCTCCTCGAAGCGGACATCCCGCTCGCGACCTGGCGGATCCACCGCAAGATCGGCATGAGCGGCGGCCTGTTCGTCAAGGGTGTGCAGCGCGAGACCGGCATCGTCCTCGACGACGCCGAGGTCGAGCGCCTCCAGGACGCGCACGGCCGGCACTACGCCAAGCGGGTCGCGGACGTGCAGCCGCTGCCCGGCGCCGCCGAGCTGCTCCGGCACCTGACGAACGTCGGGATCAAGTGGACGATCGCCACCAGCGGCCGCCGCTCCGGCGCCGAACCGATGCTCGCCAAGCTCGGCGCCCCCGCCGACCTGCCGATGGTGACGCGCGACGAGGTGGCCCGCGCCAAGCCCGACCCCGACCTGTTCCTGGCCGGCGCCGCCAAGCTCGGCGTCGACCCGCGCGACTGCGTCGTGGTCGGCGACAGCATCTGGGACCTGCTGGCCGCGCGCCGCGCCGGATCGCTCGGCGTCGGCCTGCTGTCCGGCGGCTACGGCGCCGACGAACTCGAACGCGCGCACGCCTTCCGCGTGTACGAGGAACCGGGCGACCTGCTCGCGCACATCGACGAGCTGGGCGTGCGCGGGGTCTGACCCGGCCTCGCCCCCGACCGGCCCGCCGCGCCGCCCGAGCCGCCGTCGCGGCGAAAGCGGCCGGGTCCGAACGGAGTTCACCCGTTCGGCGGCGCGGGGGACGGCGGGGGTGCCCCCGTAAAATTCCGGCATGGCATCAGGTCCGACGGAATCTCCGCGGGACGCCGCAGCGCTGCTCGGGGTGCTCGCCGCACCGGACCGGCTGCGGGTGTTCGCCGCGCTCGTCCTCGACGCGCGCGGCACCACGGAGATCGCCGAACGCGCCGGTCTGGCACCCCGGGACACCGTGCGGATCCTGGCCCGGCTGGAAGAAGCCGGGCTCGCGGCCCGGGTGGGCGACGGCTGGCACGCCTGCCCGGAACGCCTCGGCGAAGCCGCCTTCGCGCCCGACGGCAGCGCCGCGGCCGACTACCCGGGACGCCCGCCCGGCGACGTCGCGGTGCTGCGCACCTACCTCGACGACGGGCGGCTCCGGCAACTGCCTCCGCAGCGCGCCAAGCGCCTCGTCGTCCTCGACCACCTCGCCGGACACGTCGAACCGGGCGTGCGCTACACCGAAGCCCAGCTCGCCGACATCCTGCGGCCGCTGGCCGACGACCCCCTGGCGCTGCGGCGGCTCCTCGTCGACGAGGGCTTCCTGGGGCGCGAGGGCGGCGTCTACTGGCGGACCGGCGGGACGTTCGACGTGTGACCGCGGCGGGCCGCGGTCACGGCGTGGGGACGGGCGTGGGCGTCGCGGTGCCCGCGTAGTCGACCTTCACCGAGCCGTTGTCGGAGGAGATCTCGATGAGGCGCGGGGACAGCGGGTCGAGCCTCACATTGTTCTTCTCGCTGCCGTTCGAGGAGCTGAGCTGCACGTTGTAGGCCTCGGGGCCGCGCGGCAGGTAGAGCTTGGCGCTGCCGTTGTCGGACGACCCCTTGACGTACGACGGCGCGTTCAGCAGCGTCGCGCGCAGCGACCCGTTGTCGGTCGAGAAGTCGACCCGGTCGGCGACCGTGCGGTCCACCGAGATCGAGCCGTTGTTGCTGGTCAGCTTCAGGTTGCCGGACGAGTCGCGGACCTTGATGGAGCCGTTGTTGCTGCGCAGGTCGAGCTGCTGGCGCATGCCGTCGGCGGTGATCGAGCCGTTGTCGCCGCGCACCGTGATGGGGATGCCCGTGGGCACCGAGACGGTGTAGTCGCCGTCGCAGGTGATCGACATGAACGACGGGCAGTTGGTGTCGAGGGTGAGGGTGGTGCCTTCGAGCTTCCAGGTCGGGTTGCCGCCGCGGATCGAGTCCGTGATCGTGCGGTCGACGTGCAGGTTGCCCGCGACGCCCGGCACCAGGTGGATCGAGCCGCCGTCGGTGGTGATCTTGAGCTGGTCGCCGGAGAACGCGAAGTCCTTCTGACTGTCCACGTCGTGCGTCGACGCCAGCACCAGGCCGGCCAGCGCCCCGGAGCCGATCAATCCGACGAGCAGCACTCCGCCGAAGGCGAAGAGCGTCGTACGCAGCGGCCTGGTCATGGCGGGCTCCCGGGATCGGAACGGCGGTCTCGGCGGTGGCCGCGCCGCTCGGGTGCGGCGTTCGGACTCTGGGAGCCTACGAGGCGCGGATGCCGGTGCGGCATGTGGCACTCTCCCGGATCGAGGGTAGGGACAGCCCCACCCTGAACCGGTCGGGCCTCGGCGACGTGCAAGAACGTGCCGGGGCCGGTGCCGGGGGACGAAGATTTCCGCGGACGTCGGCGGCAGATGCCGGGTTCGCCGATGGCGTGAGGAGTCTCCCTATGTTCGACACCGTGTTCGGTCTTCCCGTGCACGTGCTCGTGCTGCACTTCGCCGTGGTGCTGGTGCCGCTCGCCGCGCTCGCCACGATCGCGGTCGCGGTGCGTCCGGCCTGGCTGCCGCGGTTCGGCGTGTGGGTCGCGGCGCTCGACGCGGTCATGGTCGTGCTGGTGTGGGCGACCAAGGAGAGCGGCGAGAAGCTGCTGAAGCGGATCTACCCGGATCCGTCCGCCCGCCCGGCGGCGATGCGCACGCACATCGAGCGCGGCGACGACCTGCTCTGGTACGTGGTCGCCTTGTTCGTCGTCGCGGCCGCCTTGGTGGTGGTGGCCCGGCTGCGGGCGCGCGGGCAGGCGGCCATACGGGACACCGTTCCGGCGTTCGTGGTCCCGGTGGTGGCGGTGCTTGCGGTCGCCGCGGCAGTGCTGGTCACCGTGCAGGTCGTCCGCACCGGGCATGCGGGATCGCAGGTGGTGTGGAAGCCGATCGTGCAGTCGACGAACGGGTGACAGGCGGCGGGCGCTCGGGTCAGTCGCCTTCGGCCTGTTCGCGGGTCGCCAGCAGCCGCCGCAGCGAGCTCAGCCGGGCCGGGTCGGCGTGGCCGGCCTCGACCCACGCGTCCAGCGCGCAGTCCGGTTCGTCGTGCGAGCAGGCGCGCGGGCACTCCGCCGTCCCCGGCTCCAGGTCCGGGAAGGCGTGGATGATCCGCCCGAGGTCCACGTGGTTGAGGCCGAACGACCGCACGCCCGGGGTGTCGACGGCCCACCCGGAATCCCGCTCGTCGCCGAACCGGGGCAGCCGCAGCGTCAGCGCGGACGTGGTGGTGTGGCGGCCGCGCCCGGTCACCACGTTCACATGCCCGGTGGCCCGCTGCCGGTCCGGTACCAGCGCGTTGACCAGGGTCGTCTTGCCGACGCCGGAGTGGCCGACGAAGACCGTCGTGCGGCCCGCGAGGTGGGCGCGGATGGGGTCGAGGTCCCAGTCGTCGTAGGCGTCGCCGCCGCGCGTGACGACGTACGGGACCCCGAGTGCGCCGTACAGCTCCAGCAGCGACTCCGGCCCGCGCAGGTCCGCCTTGGTGAGCACCAGCAGGGGCTCCATGCCCGCGTCGTAGGCCGCCACCAGGCACCGGTCGATCAGGCGCGGCCGCGGCTCCGGGTCGGCGAGGGCGGTGACGATGGCGAGCTGGTCGGCATTCGCCACGATGATGCGTTCGAACGGGTCGTCGTCGTCCGCGGTGCGCCGCAGCACCGAATCGCGGTCTTCCACGCGCACGATGCGGGCGAGCGCGCCCTTGTCGCCGCTCACGTCCCCGACGATCGCCACACGGTCGCCGACCACGACGCCCTTGCGGCCGAGTTCGCGGGCCTTCATGGCGGTCACTTCGTGCTCGCGCCGGGTGTCTTCCTCGACCAGGCAGGTGTACCGGCCGCGGTCGATGGTCAGCACCCGGCCGGTCTCGGCGTCGTCGTGCTTGGGCCGGATCCGGGTCCGCGGGCGCGATCCGCGCCGGGAGGGACGGACGCGGATGTCGTCTTCGTCGTAGTCGGTACGGCGCGTGGACCGGGCGTTCGCCATCGTGGGATCCGTCCGCTCAGCTCGCCTGGTCGGCCGGCATGAGCAGCGCGTGCCACAGCGCCGGGAAGTCCGGCAGCGTCTTCGCCGTCGTGGCGATGTTCTCCACCTGGACCCCCGGCACGGCGAGGCCGATCACCGCGGCGGCGGTGGCCAGCCGGTGGTCGTCGTAGGTCGCGAACTCGCCGCCGTGCAGCGGCCGCGGCCGGATCACCAGGCCGTCCGCGGTGTCGGTGACGTCGCCGCCGAGCCCGTTCAGTTCCTTGGCCAGCGCGGCCAGCCGGTCCGTCTCGTGCAAGCGCAGGTGGGCGATGCCGGTCAGCTCGCTGGGGGAGTCGGCGAGGGCCGCCACCGCGGCGATCACCGGGGTCAGTTCGCCGACATCGTGCAGGTCGGCGGTGATGCCGTGGATCTTGCCGGTGCCGGTGAAGACCAAGCCGTCGTCGGTGAACTCCCACGCGCCGCCCATGCGCGCGAACAGGTCGCGCAGCCAGTCGCCGGGCTGCGTGGTCGCCACCGGCCAGTCGCGCACCGTCACACGGCCGCCGGTGACGAGCGCGGCGGCGAGGAACGGCGCGGCGTTCGACAGGTCCGGCTCGACCACGACGTCGCGCGCGGCGATCGGACCCGGGGCGACCTTCCACACGTCCGGCTCGGAGTCGTCGACGGACACCCCGGCGGCGCGCAGCATCGCGACCGTCATGTCGATGTGCGGCATCGACGGCACGGAACTGCCGATGTGCCGGACCTCGACGCCCTCGGCGAACCGGGCACCGGACAGCAGCAGCGCGCTGACGAACTGCGAGGACGACGAGGCGTCGATCTCCACGATCCCGCCGCGGAGCGAGCCCGCGCCGCGCACCGTCATCGGCAGGCGGCCGGTGCCCGCGTCGTCGATGTCCGCGCCGAGGTCGCGCAGGGCGAGGATGACGCCGTCGAGCGGCCGCTCGTAGGCACGCGGGTCGCCCTCGAAGCGCACGTCGCCCGCGGCCAGCGCGGCGACCGGCGGCAGGAAGCGCATCACGGTCCCGGCGTTGCCGACGTCGACGTGCGCGGGGCCGCGCAGCGGCGCGGGGACGACGCGAAGGTCGCCGTCCGCGGTGTCCTCCACGGTCGCGCCGAGCGCGCGCAGACCCGCCGCCATGAGCGTGGTGTCGCGGCTGTACAGCGGCTGCCGCACGGTGCTCGGGCCGTCCGCGAGCGCCGCGAGCACCAGCGCGCGGTTGGTCACCGACTTCGAACCGGGCAGCGCGACGACCGCGTCGACGGGAGCGGAGGCGACAGGAGCGGACCAGAGCGGGGAGGTCATGGTCCATCAGCCTATACGGGCGGCCCCGGCCTCCCCGGGGGGATTTCCGCCGCCACTCCACCGAACGTGCGAGGGTAGGGCCCATGTGTGGTCGGTACGCCTCCAGCCAGCAGCCCGACGATCTGATCGAACTGTTCGAGATCGAAAAGTCCGCGGTGCCGGAAACGCTCCCGCCGGACTGGAACATCGCGCCGACGAAGAACGTGTACGCCGTTCTCGAACGCTCCGTCGAACGTGAGGGCCCCGCGGTCCGCCAGCTCCGCACCGTGCGGTGGGGCCTGGTGCCGTCGTGGGCGAAGACCCCGGAGACCGGCGCGAAGATGATCAACGCGCGGTCCGAGACCGTGTTCGAGAAACCCGCCTACCGCAAGGCCTTCGCCAGTCGCCGCTGCCTGCTCCCGGCGGACGGCTACTACGAGTGGTACACCCCCGAGACGGCGCCCGACGGCCCCAAGGGCAAGGCCCGCAAGCAGCCGTTCTGGATCCACCACGCGGACGGCTCCCCGCTGGCCTTCGCCGGCCTCTACGAGTGGTGGCGCGACCGGACGCGCCCCGACGACGACCCGCTGGCGTGGCTGTGGACCTGCACGATCATCACGACGGACGCCGAGCCGGAACTGGCCCGGATCCATCCGCGGATGCCGCTCGTCCTGGACGCGTCGCGCTGGGACGCGTGGCTCGACCCGTCGTTGGGGGACACCGAACGGGCCCGCGGGCTGCTGACGCCGCCGGAGCCCGGGCGGATGGCGGCGTATCCGGTGTCGATGGCGGTCAACAGCGTGAAGAACAACGACGCGCACCTGCTCGACCCGCTGCCGCCGGAGGAGGTGGAGGCGGGAGACGCGACGTTGTTCTGACGGGGCGCAGCGCGGTTTGTGGGCGCCCGGGCAAGGGCCGCGGGCCCGCGGGATCGGCGGGTCTTCGGGGCGGCCGCGCCGACGGGCAGGGCGATCGGCGCACGTGCCCGGCGGCACGGGATCGGCGGCGCCCCGGAACCGCCGCGAACCTCCACCCCGCCCACCACCACACCGAAGACGGCCGATTCGCCGAGCACGACGGCGACGACGTTGGCCGACACGTCCTCCACCACGGGCCCGCCGCGCTCGTGCGGCAAGGGGTCTGTGGCAGGTGGGCCGGTGGTTGCGGTTCGAGCCGGTGCGGTTCGGGTGAGGTGTGCGGGAAGCCACGGGTCTGCGGGGGAGGCGCTCGCGGCAGTCGGCCCGCCGGGCCCGGAGGCGGTCGGATGCCTGGTTCTCTCAACGCCGCCGTTACTGCCGGTTGCGGCTCTTGCCGGGTGGCTTGCCGCGGGGTGATGCCGGTACGCAGGGGCACCTTCGGGCCCGGTGACGGTCTCCCTGCGTGGTGTCCAGGCGCGGTCGCCCGCCCGGCGCCTGTCGGAGTGATCGGGCCGCAGGGCGTGGTGGGTCGTCTTCCGTCGGGCGGGTCCGGGAGGATCGGGGGGTGAGTGTGCGCAAGTCTTCTCCGCAGTCCTCGGTCGAGGCGGCGTCGGGTACGGACCCGGCCGAACCCGTCGTCCGCACCATCCGCACCATCCCCACACCGGTCGGTGACGCCCGGGCCACGGTGTATCCGGCTCCCGGCACGGTCCGGGGCTGGTTCGTGGCCTCGCACGGGGCCGGGGGCGGTATCGAAGCGCGTGATTTGGCGGCGCTGGCCGCGGCGCTGCCGCCGCTCGGCGTGACCGTGGCGCTGGTCGAGCAGCCGTGGCGGGTCGCGGGGAAGAAGCTCGCGCCCGCGCCGAAACGGCTCGACGAGGCGTGGATCCCGATCGTCGACGCGCTCAAGGCCGACATGGCGGGCGCGCGGTTCGCCGCCGCGGGGCGGAGCGCGGGGGCGCGTGTCGCATGCCGGACGGCGGCGGCGACCGGCGCGGCGGGCGTGGTCGCGCTCGCGTTCCCGCTCCATCCGCCGGGCAAGCCCGCCGCGTCCCGCGCCGACGAACTGCTCGGCGCGGGAGTCCCGACGCTGGTCCTGCAAGGCGACCGCGACCCGTTCGGCGGCCCCGACGAGTTCCCCGCCCTCGGCTCCACCGGCACCCTCACCCCCGTTCCCCACGCCGACCACGGCTTCTCCGTGGCGAAACGCGCCCCGGTGAGCCAGGACGAAACCCTGAAGACGATCACGGACGCCACCGGGACGTGGCTGGTGAAGCTGTTCGGCTGAGAGGAGGGCGGCGGCGGTGGGGGAGAGTCCGCCGCCACGCCGGAAGGTCCCAGTCGCGGCCAAACCCTCGCACGGCTCATCCGGCGGTGTGCCGAGCCCACGTCGTATCGCCCCGACGCCGCTCGGCCGCGGTAGCGCCCCTGCGGGCCCGGACGGAACCGCCACCGAGCCGCGATCCATGCGGCCACCGCCTCGACGCCGTCGCGGGGGGTGACGGACGCCGCGGCGGCCCGACCGCCGCACCGACTGGCCTGGTCGCTGCGCTGAGCACGCGCTCCCGCAGGCCACCCGCTCACGCTCACCTGACCCCCGGGGGACCGACCGGGCATGCCGCGGAGTGTCCGAGCCGGACGGCCGCGCGGCTCTGTCCCCGTGGCGCCGGCCGCGTCCCGTGTCGCACCCCTCGTCGCCCGGCATTTCTCCGCCGCGCTCGGCAAGCCTCAGGGCATGGGTCTGCGCCCGACCGAGGGAGCCGCCGGCCGTTTTCGTCCGCGTCGTCGGTCCGCCGGCCCCTCCGTCGTCTCGTCCGACACGCCCGTCCCACGCAACCCGCCTCGCCCGTCTCGACCGTCCGACGCACCCCCCGTTCGGACGCGCCCGACCTCGTGGACCTGGCGTGGTGCTCCGGGGCGCGGGCGGTGCCGGCGGGCGCCGGAGTGCGCGCCCGGGGGCCGTGCGCGCCGGGGAATGATCGCCGTGCTCCTCGCGTTGTGGCCGGTACATCCTCGATCTGCGGAGGTCGCCAATGCTCACTGCCACGCCCCCTGTCGGCCGTGCCGACGCCGGGAACGACGCGTCGATCCTGACTTGGCCTGCCTGGGTGCCGGGCGGTGATCGCAAGCGACCGATATCGTCGACGTCTAGCGGGTCGAAGGTGGTCCGCGAGGACCATCGGGTTGAGGAGGTGGGTCCGGTCGCGGAGACAGAGACCCTGGAGCAGCGGGACGCGCGGTTCGAGCGCGACGCGCTGCCGTATCTGGACCAGCTGTACTCGGCCGCGCTGCGCATGACGCGCAATCCCGCCGATGCCGAGGACTTGGTGCAGGAGACGTTCGCCAAGGCGTACGGGTCGTTCCACCAATTCCGCGAGGGCACCAACCTCAAGGCATGGCTGTACCGGATCCTCACGAACACCTTCATCAACAGCTACCGCAAGAAGCAGCGGGAGCCCCAGCAGAGCGCCACCGAGGAGATCGAGGACTGGCAGCTCGCGCGGGCCGAGTCGCACATGTCGACGGGGCTGCGCTCGGCCGAGGCCCAGGCGCTCGACGGGCTGCCCGACTCCGACGTCAAGGAAGCCCTCCAGGCCATCCCGGAGGAATTCCGCATCGCCGTGTACTTGGCCGACGTCGAGGGATTCCCGTACAAGGAGATCGCGGACATCATGGGTACCCCCATCGGTACGGTGATGTCCCGGCTGCATCGCGGACGCCGCCAGTTGCGCACCCTGCTGGAGGACTACGCCCGCGAGCGCGGGCTCGTCCCGGCCGGCACGGGCACGGATTCGAAAGGTTCCGTCTCATGAGCTGCGGCGACCACCACGAGGTTGACTGCGCGCAGATCCTCGGCAAGCTCTACGAGTACATCGACAACGAGCTGGCCGATGCGGACTGCGGCGATATTCGGACACATCTGGACGAGTGCTCGCCGTGTCTGGAGAAGTACGGGCTGGAGCAGCACGTGAAGGCGCTCGTGCAGCGCTGCTGCGGCTGCGACGACGTGCCGGTCGACCTGCGCAGCAAGGTCCTGGCCCGGATCCGCGAAGTGAAGATCGAGGTCGCGACGCAGTCCGACGGCAGCCGGATCGTGGTGGAAGAGCAGGTCGACACCGTGATCGTCGACAAGCCGGGCGCCTAGCAGGCGAATCCGCGCGACGACACAGGGCGCAGACTTGCGAAGGCGCGCCGGGCATCGCCCGGCGCGCCTTCGGCATTTCCGGGCCCGCGTATGCGCGGGGCGCGAAAAGCCGCGAACCCCGCATTGCGCGCCCCCCGTTCGGGTTAATCCGGCAGAATCGGGCGTTGTAAAACGGACAGAAGGCGCTCAGCGCCCGTACGCCGTCCTATTCTCGGTTGGCGGTTGAATGCGCGACCGGAGCCCGAGGAGGCAGTCGCATGGGAACCCTGCCGACTGTTCCAGACGGCCGGTCCACCACCCGAACCCTCTGTGTGGGGGCCGGGATTGCGTTGCAAGGCGCAGTGATGGCGTCCGCCGCGCTGCTGTATCTGCGGCGCAATCTGACGCGGGTGCGCGGTGAAGCGGCACGCGACGCGGCGGTGCGCAGTCTGCTGCGCGCCGTCGAGGTCAAGGACGGATATACCCGAGCGCACAGCGAACGCGTCGCATACGCCTCCGTATTGATTGCCCGTCAGCTCGGCATGGGCCGGCAGCGCATTGTGCTGCTGCGCTACGCCGCCCTGCTGCACGACGTCGGCAAGCTCGGCGTGCCGACCCGGCTGCTCACCAAGTCCGGCCCGCTGGACGCCGACGAGCGCGAGACGATCCAGCGGCACCCGCAGTGCGGTGCCGATCTGGTGCGCGACCTGGACTTCCTCGGCGAGGGCCGGGACGGCATCCTGCACCACCACGAGCGCCTCGACGGCCGCGGCTACCCCGCCGGCCTCGCGGGCGACGCCATCCCGGAGTTCGCCCGCGTCATCGCGGTCGCCGACGCCTTCGACGCGATGACGTCGACCCGGTCGTACCGCCGGTCCCGGCCGATCGAGGCCGCGCTGACCGAGCTGCACCGGTGCAGCGGCGACCAGTTCGACCCGCGCATGGTCACCGCGTTGGAGACCGCGCTGCGCCGCTACGGCTGGCCGCTCGCCGAACGCCCCGCCGCCGGGCTCACCGCACCGGTCGGCACCGGGCTGGAAGGGCTGCCGCCGCTGCCCGTGCCGCGGCTCGGCACGCAGAACTCGCACAGCGTCGCGGGGGCGTTGGCCGCGGAGCACGCGGACGGCGCCTGAGCCGCACCACCGCGGCCGTCAGGAACTCTTGAACCACGCCCCGGACTTCACCAGCGAGGCCAACTGGTCCTTGGTGAGCGGCGGTTGGTCGTAGCGCGGGCCGAGGCCGCCCGGGCCGGTGATGCCGGACGAGGCGTAGATCTCGACCTGGTTGCCGTTCGGGTAGATGATCCACGCGTCGTAGCCAGGACCCGACACGTGATCGCTGCCCGGTTCCTGCTGGTTGCCGGGCGCCGAGAACGTGGACAGCAGCGAGCCGTCCGACAGCGTGACGTGCGTGCAGTCGGTGTTCGGCGCGACGATGCCGAAGTCCTCGCAGTGGTTGGTGGCGCGCTCCTGCGCCATGGTCGGCCGCGGCTGGTCTGCGTTGACCTTCTTGTCCACGACCGTGATGTCGAGGTAGGCGGTCTTGCCGTTCTTGGTCAGCAGGTAGCGGCCGGACAGCGGGTTGGGCGTGTACGAGGGGGTGACTCGGTCGGCTTCCCGGCGCACCGTGCCGGTGCCGGCCGGCAGCAGGGAGTTCACGAGCGCGGCGGGGCCGGCCGTGGAGGGCGTGCCGGTCGTCTTCGCGGTCTTGCTCGGCGGCGGACTGGCCGTCTTCGGTGTGGCGGTGGGCCGGGAGGAGGTGTGCGGCGGTTCCGGGTCGTCGCCGTTCCCGTGCACGCCGCTCTGCGGGGCGCCGGTTGCCGAGGCGGAGGGGCTCGGCGTCCCGGTCCGCGCGGTGGCGGACGGCGCCGCGGATGCGGACGCCGAAGGCGCGGCGGACGACGCCCGGGGATCCCCCAGCGCCGAACTGCTGCCGTCCGCCCGCGGCATCAGCGCGGTGCCCAGGGCCACCGCCGCCACCGCGACCGCCGACCCGCCGACCAGCGCGAACCGGCGCCTCCGCCGGATCCGCCCGGCGTGCCGGAGGACGGCGTCCACCTGCGCGGTCGAGGCGGATCCGTACGGGATCGGCAGGCTGTCGCCGGCGATCCCGAGGAGCCGGCGTGCGTGCATGTCGTCGGAATCCTGTTCGGTGCGGTCAATGCCGTGCAGGTCGTCCGGGTGGTTCAAAGCCTCGCCTCCTCGGCGGACGTGACGCGGCGCGCGGCCTCGTCGGGCAGTGCGTCCCCCAGCGCGGCGCGCAGCGTCGCCAAGCCGCGCGCGCTCTGGCTCTTCACGGTGCCCGGGGAGACGCCGAGCAGCTGGGCGGTTTCCTCGACGCTGAGGTCCTCCCAGTACCGCAGCACCAGCACGGCGCGCTGGCGCGGCGGCACGGCGGTCAGGGCGACGCGTACCGCGAGGCCCATGTCGGGGTCGCTGCCCGCGGCCGCCGCGGTGTCCGGAGGTGCGGCGTGCGGGTGTTCGCGCCGCCACATGCGGCGGCGCGAGGATATGAACACGCTCATGAGCGTGCGGCGCGTGTACGCCTCGATGTTGTCGATCCGGTCCAGCCTGCGACCGGCGAGCACGACCTTGACCAGCGTCGTCTGGACCAGGTCCTCCGCGTCGTGCATGTCGCCGCACAGCAGGAACGCGCTGCGCAGCAAAGGCCCGCGCCGCACGGCGATGAACTCGCGGAGCGCTTCGTCGTGACCCCCCAACGCCCCACCTCCCCGGGGCCCCCGGAGGGCCTCTACGAGGGAAGAGAGCCGGAGCGCGCGGGAGGTTGCGCCTTCCGGGGAAGAGTTTTGGCGAGGCTGACGGAGCCGACCGAACGGGCGGAGCCGACGGAGCGTACGGAAGCGGCGGCCGAACCGGCGGAAGACCCGCGGCCGTTGCCGGAGGGTCGGCCGAACCGGCGCCGCAGCGCCTGCGGGATCGGCGGCAGCCGCCGCGGCCCGCGGTCGCGCAGCATGCCGTCCACCACGAGCAGGCCGACCCCGGCGGCGACCAGGAGGTCGCCCGGGCTGTCCACCTCGGGCCGCAGCGGCAGCGGGACCGGCAGGGACTCGGCAAACCAGTCGAGCCTGGTGTCCGGCCCGGCGGCCAACCGGCCCGCTTCGCTCGGCCGTTCCAGCGGCAGCCCGGCACGGGCCGCGGCGTGTTCGGACACCGGCATGCCGCCGTTGACCGCCATCACCAGCGCGTTGAGCAGCAGCCCCGCGGCGGCCAGCGGGACGCCCGCCAGGTGCAGGTTGCCCGCGGCGAACCGCGCGGCCAGGCCCGCGGACGCGAGCAGCGCGAGCTGGTGCGGGGTCACGTCGGTGGCCAGCGCGCCCGCGAGCTGGCACGCGAACGCGGCGCCCAGCCACGGCAAGTGCCGCACCGGGAGCCGGGACAGGCCGGAGACCCGTCCGCCGAGGGCGGCCCCGACGGCGAGCGCGAGCAGGAGGACGAGCACGGCGAGACCCATGGTCGCATTGTCGCTAATCCGGAGGATCCCGGACGGTCTACGACATACCGCCGTATGGGCCGGTGTGATGGTCGTATCGCGCTGCGCGGTCCGAAACCCGGTACGCCGCGCCGACGCCCCTACAAAGTTCCGCGCCGTGTGTTGTACCCCGCGCCATCCCGGAGGGGCCTTCGCCGCGTGGTTGGATTTTTGCGGGCGGGCGCTACCGCGACCCCCGCGGGCGCGTACGCGGGCCGCGCATCGATCCGCGCCCCGACACCGGGTGCGGACCACACGAACGAGGAGCGGGGATGGCCGAGGAGGTCTACGCCGAGATGGTCGCCAACGTCGCCCAGATCGTCGTCGCCGAGGGCGACGCGGTCGAGGCCGGCACGACGCTGGTGATCCTGGAGTCCATGAAGATGGAGATCCCGGTGCCGACCGAGACGGCCGGCACCGTCAAGGCGCTGAAGGTCGCCGAGGGGGACGTCATCCAGGAGGGCGACCTCATCGCGGTCATTTCCTGAGCGCCGCCGCAGGCGCCGTCAGCCCGAGGTCCGCACCCCGTGCTCGACGCACTTCGCGGTCCAGCCGCGCGGCGTCACCTGCACGACCATGCGGCGCCGGCAGTCCGCGCAGTACCGCGGCGGCTCCAGGTCGCGGCGCCGGGCGCACGCCTCGTGGCCGGCCGAGCCGGCGGGCTCGCCGCACTGGTCGCAGTAGCGGTCGACGTCCGCGGCGGTGGGGGTCTCCGAAGCGCTCACGGTCGTTAGAGTACGGGCCCATGCCGCACGAGCCGATCCCGGTGTCGCCGGGAACACACGCCGAGCTGACCCACACCGTCACGGACGCCGACACCGCGGCCGCGGTCGGCAGCGGCGACCTGCCGGTGCTCGGCACGCCGCGGCTCCTCGCGCTCGCCGAAGCGGCCACCGTCCGCGCCCTCACCGGGCTGCTCGGCGCGGACCGCACCTCGGTCGGCACCCGGGTCGCGCTTGAGCACCTGCTCGCCACCCCGGTCGGCGGCACCGTCACGGTCCGCGCCGAAGTCGTCTACGTCGACGGCCGGTTGGTGCGCTTCTCGATCGTCGCCGAGGACGCCGCGCGACGGCTCGTCGGCCAAGGCGAAGTCACCCGGGTGATCGTCGACCGCGAACGCTTCCTCAAACGCGTGCCGCGGGACTGACCCGACCCAACCCGGCCCGACCCAACCCGACCCAACCCGACGCAACCCGGCCCGACCGCGCCGCACGGGGCGGTCACACGCCGTTGGTGCTGCGCGGGTACACCGCCTCCGGGTCGGTGAGCACGTTGACCAGGTACGGCACGTCCGACGCGAACGCCCGGGCCAACGCCGGGGCGATGCCGTCCGGGCTTGCCACCGTCTCGCCCGCGCCGCCGAGCGCGCGGACCACCTCGTCGTAGCGCGTGCCGGGGGCGAGGTCGGCGGCGACGTCGTAGCCGTACAGCGATCGCATGGGGTGTTTCTCCAGACCCCAGATGCCGTTGTTGCCGACGATCATCACCACCGGCAGACGGTGCCGGACCAGCGTGTCGACGTCCATCAGCGAGAAGCCCGCGGCGCCGTCGCCGAGCAGCAGCACGATCTGCGCGGCCGGGCGGGCGAGGCGGGCGCCGATCGCGTAGCCGAGGCCGGTGCCGAGGCAGCCGTACGGGCCCGGGTCGAGCCAGCCGCCGGGGCGGGCGGGCTCGACGTACTTGCCCGCGTACGAGACGAAGTCGCCGCCGTCGCCGATCACCACCGCGTCGTCGTCGAGGACGCGCAGCAGTTCGCCGTAGACCCGCACCGGATGGATGGAGTCGCCGCCCGCGTCCAGCAGCGCCCGGTCCGACTGGTACGCCGTCCGCGCGGCCCCCTGCACCTCCGCGCTCCAGTCCCGGTACGCCCGCGGCGCGGCCTTGCGCGCCCACGCTTCGACCAGCGCGTCCAGCGCGAGCGCCAGGTCGGCGCGGACCGACACCGCGGGCGCGCCGCCGCCGGGTGCGGACTGGCCGGGGCCGTCGGTCATGTGTACGACGCGGGCCGGCGGGGTGCCGTCGCGGCCGCCGAAGACGCCGTAGCCGAGCCGGAAGTCCAGGGGTGCGCCGACGACCACGACCACGTCGGCGCGGCCGAGGGCGGCGGCGCGGGCCCGGGACGCGAGGAGTTCGTGGCCGCGGGGCAGGATGCCGCGGCCCATGCCGTTCGCGACGACCGGGATGCCCGTGGTTTCCGCCGCGCGCCGAGCCGCGTCTTCGGCGCCGCCCATCCACACGTCGTGGCCGAGGACGAGGACCGGGTGGCGGGCGCCGGCGAGCAGGGCGGCGGCCGCGTCGATCGCGTCCGGGTCGGGGGCGACCGGGGCGATGCGGGCGGGAACCGGAGCGGGGGCGCTGCCGCGGTCGAACAGCACGTCCATCGGGACGTCGAGGAACACCGGGCCGCGGTGCGGGGTCGCGGCGAGCGTCAGCGCGTCGGACACGTCGGCGGCGATCCGCTCGGTCTCGTGCACGGTCGCGGCGCGTTTGGTGACGGGGGCCAGCAGCGGCGGGTGGTCCAGTTCCTGCAGCGCGCCGGATCCCCAGCGGAAGGCGGGCGCGCGGCCGCCGAAGACCAGCAGCGGGGAGCCGTTCATGTGCGCGGTGGTGACGGCGCTGACCCCGTTGGTGACGCCGGGGCCCGCGGTCAGCACGGCCAGGCCGGGGCGGCGGGTCAGCTTCGCGGTGGCTTCGGCGGCGAAGACGGCGGACTGCTCGTGCCGCACGTCGAGGATCCGCAGGGGTTCGGCGGCCTTGACCGCGCCGTCGTAGACCGGGAACACGTGGCCGCCGGACAGCGTGAACATGGTGTCGATGCCGTGTGCGCGGAACGCGGCCACGGCATGCTCGCCGCCGTGTCCGGTGAGGCCGTCGTCACCGTCCCCCGCGTCGGTGCCGGGTACCGCTTCCGTGTCCGTCATGCCGCCCACCTCCGAGGGGCACGGTATGCCGGGTCGGGCGAGGGGGACAGGGCTTTCCGGAGCTTTACGCAGCAGCCCGGGGCTTTCCGGCGGCGGTTCCGGGGACGCGTCGGGCCCGTGCCGCAAACCGGCACGGGCCCGACGGACGAGTTGCCGCTACAGCGTCTGGTTCAGCGCCTTGACCGGCATCTGCAGGTCGGCGAGGAGTTCCAGGTCGCTCTCCGGCTTGCGGCCGAGGGTCGTCAGGTAGTTGCCGACGATGACCGCGTTGATGCCGCCGAGCAGGCCCTTCTCGGTGCCGAGGTCGCCCAGGGCGATCTCGCGGCCGCCCGCGTAGCGCAGGATCGTGCGGGGGAGCGCCAGGCGGAACGCGCCGATGATCCGCAGGGCCTCGCGCGGCTCGATGACCGTCTGCTCGCCGAACGGCGTGCCCGGCCGCGGGTTGAGGAAGTTCAGCGGCACCTCGTCCGGCTCCAGCTCGGCGAGCTGCCCGGCGAACTCGGCGCGCTGCTCGTCCGTCTCACCCATGCCGACGATGCCGCCGCAGCAGACCTCCATGCCCGCGGCGCGCACCATGCGCAGGGTGTCCCAGCGCTCTTCCCAGGTGTGGGTGGTGACCACGTTCGGGAAGTAGGAGCGGGCGGTCTCCAGGTTGTGGTTGTAGCGGTGGATGCCCATGTCGGCCAGCTCGTCGACCTGCTCCTGGGAGAGCATGCCGAGCGACGCGGCGATGTTGATGTCCACCTTGTCGCGGATGGCCTTGACGCCGTCCCGCATCTGGTTCATCAGGCGCTCGTCGGGCCCACGCACCGCGGCCACGATGCAGAACTCGGTCGCGCCGGTCGCCGCGGTCTCCTCGGCGGCCTTGACCAGCGACGGGATGTCCAGCCACGCGGCCCGCACCGGGGACGGGAAAAGGCCGGACTGCGAGCAGAAGTGGCAGTCCTCGGGGCAGCCGCCGGTCTTGACCGACACAATGCCCTCGACCTCGACCTCGGGGCCGCAGTGCCGCATCCGCACTTCGTGGGCGAGTTGCAGCAGCTCCTCGAGGCGGTCGTCGGGCAGCCGCAGCACCTGGAGCACCTGGTCGGCGGTCAGGCCGCGGCCCTGCTCCAGGACCTGCTCGCGCGCGACGGCGAGGATGTCGCCGTCCGCGGGGGCCTGCCGGTTCGTCGTGTCGAGCGTCTCCGTCACCGTTCACCTCGCGCTGGATCGTGGGCGGCACGGAACACGCCCGCGTCGAAGGTACCGCCCAGGGCTGGAGCCAGACTCGAGCGGGCCGCCCCGAGGAACTCCGCGGGGTGCAGCGCGCCCGCGCCGGCGCCGACCGCACCGGCCAGCGGGCGGGCCGCGAGCGTCTCGAGATCGCGCACGTTGGCGCGCATCGCGAGGTCCGGCTTTTCCGGCCACGAGCCGATCACCACCCCCGCGAGGTCGATGCCGCGGTGCGCCATCGCCTCCAGCGTGAGGGCGGTGTGGTTGAGGGTGCCGAGGTCAGGGCGGGTCACCACCAGGACCTGCGCGCCGAGCGTGTGCGCGAGGTCGGCGAGCGTGGTGCCTTCGTCGTCGAAGCGGACCAGCAGGCCGCCGGCGCCCTCGACGAGGACCAGGCGGCGGGTTTCGGCCAGCTCGCGGATCCGGTCGGCGGCCGCGTACAGGTTCACCGGCGCGCGGCCCTCCAGGCGGGCCGCCGCGGCGGGGGACAGCGGGTCGGCGAACCGCGCGTACTCGTGCAGGTCGGTGATGCCCGCGAGGCGCCCGATCTCGTCGACGTCGGGCACGTCGCCGGTCGCCACGCCGGTCTGTGCGGCCTTCACCACGGCCACCGACGAACCCCGCGTGGCCGCCAAGGCCGCCACGGCGGCCGTCACCACGGTCTTCCCGACGCCGGTATCGGTCCCGGTCACCACCAAGATGCTCACGGGGCGAGAGCTTAGGGCCCGGGCGGGCAATCGGGACTTTGGTCCCGCATACCGGGACTTCCGGGCCGGGGTTCGGCGCCGGTTCCCCGGGCAGGATCGGGGTGTGGGCGTGGAGCCCGGACCGGGCGGCGGCCCGGATCCGGGCACGCGACCCCGGCCTTCTGCACAGGCGGAAACCCGGAGTGAACGGCAATCCTCTCCGGACGGCGGCCGGAACCCGGCGAGCGGCGGCTCCCGGGATCCGGCCGCTGTTGGCGTTTCAGCGGGGTTTTCCGGGGTTTTCCGGGTTTCTCAGGTTTCCGTGCGTCTCCGCACCGTGCGCCGCACCAGCCCCCATATGTCCGTTTGCTTACGCGTATGTCACCCTTGGGGTCGCTGCAGGCGCGCCACGAACTTGTAGCGGTCGCCGCGGTACACCGAGCGGACCCACTCCACGGGTTCGCCGTCCGTGTCGAAGCTGTGCCGGGACAGGAGCAGCAGCGGCATCCCGACGTCCGTGGACAGCAGCCCGGCCTCGCGCGGGTTGGCGAGGGCGGTCTCGATGGTCTCCTCGGCTTCCGCGAGATGCACGTCGTACGCCTCGCTCAGCGCGGTGTACAGCGACGTGTACCGGTCGAGGGTGCGCCGCAGCGACGGGAAGCGCTTGGTGGACAGGTGCGTCGTCTCGATCGCCATCGGTTCGGCGTTGGCCAGCCGGAGGCGCTCGATGCGCAGCACGCGGTTGCCGGGCCGGACGGCGAGCCGTTCGGCGAGCTGGTCGTCGGCGTTGATGTAGCCGATGTCGATGAGACGGGAGGTCGGTTCGAGGCCCTGGGCCCGCATGTCCTCGGTGTACGAGGTCAGCTGGAGGCTTTGGGCGACCTTGGGCTTGGCGACGAACGTGCCGCGTCCCTGGATGCGTTCCAGGCGGCCTTCGATCACCAGCTCCTGGAGAGCCTGGCGGACGGTGGTCCGGGAGATGTCGAACTCGCCGGCCAGGGTGCGCTCCGGCGGCACGGGGGTGCCTGGCGGCTGGGTCTGGGTGAGTTCGAGCAGGTGCTTCTTGAGTCGGTAGTACTTCGGCTCCCGCGCCGCGCTCTCCGCGCCCTCGCCGCTCTCGCTCGCGTGGTGGTGCTCCGCGCCCGCCGTCGCGGTCGCCCCTTGTTCCGCCGTCACCGGTGCCCTCCTGACACGTTCGGTCCCCATCGTGGCACGACCGCCTCGCGGCGGATGCCCCGGACGGGGTCCTCCGAGAGGTTCTCCGACCGGCCAGGTGTCGGTCGGATAACGGCTGACAGCAGGTCTCTTGCGGAACCTTGACACCCCAATTGGTCTATGCCAACCTCCGGAATGGTCTAAACCATTGGTGGTCACCGCGCAACCCTCGTCCAGGTTCGCACTCCGTATTTCTCCCCCCAGGCGCAAGCCGAAGGCCCGTGGCACACGGCGGGCCGAAGCGGGGAGCGCGAATCCCGCGGCCAGCGGTACCAAGCATCCTGAGGAGGATGGTGTGAAGCGTCGTCTCTTCGTCGCGGCGGGTGTCGCGGCGGCGCTCACCGGCGTTGCCGCCTGCGGCAGCTCGGACAGCGGTGACAAGAAGGACAGCTCGTCCGCCTCGGCCGCGGCGAGCAACGCACCCGCCGACGGGAAGGGCAAGAAGGTCACCGTCTGGGTCATGAAGGGCTCCACGAGCGACGCGTACAACGCGGACCTCAAGGCCAAGTTCGAGGCCGCCCACCCGGGCGCCACCCTGGACATCCAGGTCCAGCAGTGGAACGGCATCGGCCAGAAAATCAGCAGCGCGCTGGCCAGCAACGACGCCCCCGACGTCGTCGAGGCGGGCAACACCCAGATCGCGGGCTACGCGGGCACCGGCGGCGTGTACGACCTGACCTCGAAGGTCGACGAACTGGGCGGCAAGGACTGGATCCCCGGCCTGGCCGGCCCGGGCAAGGTCGACGGCAAGCAGTACGGCATCCCGTTCTACGCGGCCGACCGCGTCGTCATCTACAACAAGGAAGCCTTCACCGCGGCCGGCATCACCCCGCCGAAGACCCGCGCCGAATGGCTCGAGGCCACCAAGAAGCTCAACACCGGCGACCAGCAGGGCATCTACCTGCCCGGCCAGAACTGGTACTTCTACAGCGGCCTGCTGAAGGACGAGGGCGCCGACCTCACCACGAAGGACGGCGACAAGTGGAAGGCCAACGTCGGCACGCCGCAGGGCGCCGCCGCCGCGAACTTCTACAAGGAGCTGGCGTCCTACGGCAAGGGCCCGAAGGACAGCGACGAGAAGACCCAGCCCGAGACGGTGGCCGCGGCCAACGGCAAGATCGCGCAGTTCGTCGCGGTCCCCGGTGAGCTGGCCAACGTCATCAAGGCGAACCCGGCGCTCGCCGGCAAGTACGACTACTTCCCGATCCCGGGCAAGGACGCGGCCAAGCCGGGCGCGAACCTGACCGGCGGCTCCGACCTCTTCATCCCGGAGAAGTCGAAGAACAAGGAACTGGCGTACGACCTCATCAAGCTGATCAACAGCGACGAGTACCAGGTCAAGCTCGCCAAGGAACTCACCTACGTGCCGAGCAAGACCACCCAGGTCACCGCGCTCGAAGGCGTCCCCGGCGCCACCGCGCAGGCCATCGGCGCGCAGAACGGCTTCGTCATCCCGGCCACGGCGTCCGACAACTGGGGCGCGGTCGAGGACGCGAACCCGCTGAAGGCGTACCTGACCAAGGTCCTCACCGGCGGCGACCCGATCGCGGCCGGCAAGGAAGCCGACGAGGCCATCACCAAGGTGCTCAACACCAAGAGCTGACCCGCCGCCGCGGACCGGGGCGCCCGTGCACCGATCCGAACGGCCGAACAGCACCGCGCGTCCGGTCCCGCCGGGGGAACCCTCCCCGGCGGGACCGGACGCAGGCCCGACACCCGACACCGAACGACGGGAAGGCACCAGTGTCCGCCTCGAAGGCAGATGCGGTGGTCGCGACGCCCACGCAGCCCCCGCGGAACGACGCGCCGGCCGGCGAGTCGAACTCCCACAAGCGCCCCCGGCGCAGACGCGGCCCGCTCCAGCTGGTCAGCCCCTACCTGATGGTCGCCCCGGCGGCTCTCGGGATCGTCTTCCTGCTGTTCTATCCCGTGGTCAAGAACGCCATCCTCGGGTTCAAGCACTACGGCAAGAAGGAATTCACCCTCGGCCTGTCGGGCGACTGGGTCGGCTTCGACAACTTCAAGGAGATCTTCCAGGACGACAAGTTCTGGGAGGTCACCAAGCGCAGCTTCTGGTTCACCGGCGTCAACGTCGTCGCGATCATGGTGCTCTCCACGCTGATCGCGCTCATGCTGATGCGCCTCGGCAAGGTCATGCGCATCCTCGTGCTGACCAGCCTCGTCACCGCGTGGGCCATGCCGGTCATCGCGGCCACCACGGTCTTCAAGTGGCTGTTCCGCTCGGACAACGGCATCGTCAACTACCTGCTGGTCAAGCTCGGCTTCGACTCGTTCGACGACTACACGTGGTTCGCGCACGGCTCCTCGACGCTCGTCGTCGTGTTCATCCTGCTCGTCTGGCAGTCGGTGCCGTTCGCGACGCTCACCATCTACGCGGGCCTCACCACCATCCCGACCGAGGTCTACGAGTCCGCCCGGCTGGACGGCGCGGGCCCGGTGCGGATCTTCCGCTCCATCACCTTCCCGATGCTCCGGCCGATCTTCCTGCTGGTGACCTCGCTGGAGATCATCTGGATCTTCAAGAGCTTCGCGCAGATCTGGTCGATCGCCGGCGACAACGGCCCGATCGACGACGTCGCGACGCTTCCGGTCTACGCCTACCAGGTCGGCATGCAGCTCAAGCGCTACGGCGTCGCCGGCGCCATCTCGACGGTCACCGTGCTGCTCATCGCGGCGATGCTCGTCTTCTACTTCCGTCAGTTGTTCAAGCAAGAGCGGGAGGCCGAAAAGTGAAGGCCCTGAAGCCTCTGAAGCCCGGCGCCCTGAAACGCGTCCCGCTCAACCTCGCGGCACTGATCACCTTCGTGGTGATGATCTTCCCCGTGTACTGGATGCTGCTGACGGCATTCCGGCCCGCCAAGGAAATCGGCGCGGACACTCCCAAGTTCCTGCCGTCGTCGCTGACCTTCGAGCACTTCAAGAGCGCCGTCGACGTCAAGAACTTCTGGGACTACTGGACCAACAGCCTCCTCGTCGCCATCGGCGGTGTCGGACTGTCGCTGGTCATCGCGTGCTTCGCGGCGTTTGCCGTGGCCCGCATGCAGTGGCCCGGCCGCGCGCAGTTCATCCTCATGGTGTTCATCGCCCAGATGGCGCCCTGGGAAGCGCTGATGATCCCGATGTTCCTCATCGGCCGTGACCAGGACCTGCTCAACTCGCTGCCGTTCCTCACCGCCATCTATTTCGTGATGACGCTGCCGTTCGCGATCGTCACGCTCCGTGGGTTCCTCGGCAACATCCCCGTCGAGCTGGAGGAAGCCGCGCGCGTCGACGGCTGCACGCGGTTCGGCGCGTTCCGCCGCGTCGTGTTCCCGCTGCTCGCCCCCGGCCTGCTGTCCACGTCGCTGTTCGGCTTCATCACCGCGTGGAACGAGTTCGCGTTCGCCAACGCGCTGCTGTTCTCCGACCCCAAGCAGCAGACGCTGCCCAAGTGGCTGAACGACTTCAGCAACGGGCTCACCGTCGACTGGGGCGCCACCATGGCCGCCGCGTCGCTGTTCATGCTGCCGGTCCTGCTGATCTTCCTGGTGCTGCAAGGCAAAGTCTCCGGCGGTCTCACCTCCGGCGCGGTCAAGGGCTAGGGCTGATATCTCGATGTCGCACGCGTCGCACCACCTCGAACGTCTCGCCCTGACCGTCCTCCAGCCCGGCTTCGCCGGCACCGAGGCACCCGACTGGGTCCGCCGCCGGATCGGCGAAGGCCTCGGCTCGGTCGGACTCTTCGGCCGCAACATCCACTCCGCCGACCAGGTCGCCGCGCTCACCGCCGCCCTCCGCAAGGAGAAGGAGGACATCCTCGTCGCCGTCGACGAGGAAGGCGGCGACGTCACCCGCCTCGAAGTCGGCACCGGCAGCTCTTGGCCGGGCAACCTCGCCCTCGGCGTGGTCGACGACCCCGGCCTGACCCGCGACGTCGCCACCGGCCTCGGCCGCGACCTGGCGCGCTGCGGCATCACCTTCAACTGGGGCCCGGACGCCGACGTCAACTCCAACGCCGACAACCCGGTCATCGGCGTCCGCTCGTTCGGCGCCGACCCGGAACTCGTCGCCCGGCACACCGTCGCCTACGTCGAAGGACTCCAGGCCACCGGCGTCGCCGCATGCGTCAAACACTTCCCCGGACACGGCGACACCGCGGTCGACTCCCACCTCGGACTGCCGCGCGTCGACGCGTCACGAGAACTCCTCGACGCCCGCGACCTGCTGCCGTTCCGCGCGGCCATCGCCGCGGGCGCCAAGGCCGTCATGTCCGCGCACATCGTGCTGCCCGCCTACGACGACACGCACCCCGCGACGCTCAGCCGCGCCATCCTCACCGGACTGCTCCGCGAGGAACTGGGCTTCGACGGCCTGATCGTCACCGACGGCATCGAAATGGGCGCCATCG
The DNA here is from genome assembly GCF_049534875.1 of Uniformispora flossi. Classification (NCBI taxonomy): domain Bacteria; kingdom Bacillati; phylum Actinomycetota; class Actinomycetes; order Kitasatosporales; family Streptomycetaceae; genus Uniformispora; species Uniformispora flossi. Next base: position 94,973 of record NZ_JBMULZ010000012.1, on the reverse strand, counting down.
CCGACACCTACGGCATCGCCGACGGCACCGTCCGCGCGCTCGCCGCCGGTGCCGACGCGGTGTGCGTCGGCGGCGGACTGTGCGACGAGGACACCGTCCTGCTGCTGCGCGACGCGATCGTCGCCGCCGTCCGGGAAGGCCGCCTCGCCGAGGACCGCCTCGCCGACGCCGCCCGCCGGGTCGGCGAACTCGCCGCTTGGACCACGTCCGTCGCGGCCCGCGGCGGACCGGCCGGCGACCACGCGGTCGGCCTGGCCGCGGCCCGCCGCGCGATCCGCGTGGACGGCGCCTTCACGCCGCTGAGCGGCCCGGCGCACGTCCTCGAACTCACCTCGCAGGCCAACATCGCGGTCGGCGACCGCACCCCGTGGGGCGTCGGCGCGTACCTCGCCGACGCGCTGCCCGGCACCACCGTCGCCCGCCCCGGCCTCCGCGCCTTCGGTCTCGTCGACGGCCAACTCGCCGCCGCCGCGGGACGGCCGCTCGTGGTCGTCGTCCGCGACCTGCACCGCAACATCTCGGCAGCCGACCTGCTCGCCGGAATCGTCGCGGCCCGGCCCGACACCGTCGTCGTGGAAATGGGCCTGCCTTACGGTGATGCCCAGGGACTGACCCGAGTCTCCACACACGGCGCCGCACGCGTGTGCGGCATCGCCGCGGCAGAAACCCTCACCGGGCGAACCCTCGGTTGAGTCCGACCGGCTCGACCGACGAACTCGGCTGCTTCGGCAGCACCGACGGAAGGCACGACAGACCATGTCGACGATGTCGACCAACACCGATGCCGCAACGCCGCGCGGCGGGATCATGTCCGCCGAGATGGCCGAGCAGCCGCAGGTACTGCGCCGAATCCTGACCGAGGGCGCGCCGCGCATCCGCGCGGTCGCCGCGGAGATCGCCGCCCGCAACCCGCGCTTCGTGCTGCTCACGGCGCGCGGGACCAGCGACAACGCGGCCCTGTACGCGAAGTACTTGATCGAGGTGCTGCTGGGCAAGCCCGCCGGGCTGACCTCGATGTCGACGACGACCGCCTACGGCGCGGAACCCGACCTGACGGACTGCCTGGTGATCACCGTCAGCCAGTCCGGCGGCTCGCCCGACCTGGTGGCGTCCACCGAGGCCGCGCGCAAGGCCGGGGCGGTCACGCTCGCCGTCACCAACAACGCGGAGTCGCCGCTGGCCGCGGTGTCCGAGTTCCACATCGACGTCCTGGCCGGCCCGGAGAAGGCGCTGCCGGCGACGAAGACGTACACCGCCGAACTGCTGGCGCTCTACCTGCTGGTCGAGGGCCTGCGCGGCGGCGACGGCGCGGCCGCGGCGGACCTGCCGGACCTCGCCGCGGGGATCCTCGCGCGGCAGTCCGAGGTCGCGGAGATCGCCCAGCGGTACCGGTTCGCGCAGCGGCTGGTCCTCACGTCGCGCGGCTACGGCTACCCGACGGCGCGGGAAGCCGCGCTGAAGATCATGGAGACCAGCTACATTCCCGCGCAGCCGTTCTCCGGCGCCGACCTGCTGCACGGCCCGCTGGCGATGGTGGACAACGTCAGCCCGGTGGTCGCCGTGGTGCCGGACGGGCGCGCGGGGGAGGCCCTCCAGCCGGTGCTGGAACGGCTGCGGGGCCGCGGCGCGGACCTGATGGTGGTCGGGCAGGCCGATCAGGTGGCGCACGCGAGCGCGGGCTTCGCGCTGCCGTCGGGGGTGGCGGAGGAAGTGCAGCCGATCCTGGAGATCCTGCCGCTGCAGCTGCTGGCGTACGAGGTGACGATGGCGCGGGGCCTGGACCCGGACGCGCCGCGGGCGCTGGCGAAGGTGACGGAGACGCACTGACCGCACGGTCGCACTGACCGCACGGACGCGCTGACGCATCCACGACTGTACGACGGCTCCGGCCCGCCCCAGCCTCCCTGGGGCGGGCCGGAGCCGTTCCGGCCGGATGGCCTAGACCTCGGGGAGGGAAGGGTCGGGTGTCCACAGGGCCGGCGCGGTGAGGGACCAGCGTTCGTGGTCGCGCCAGGCGCCGTCGATGAACAGGTAGTCGTGCGACAGCCCCTCGTACCGGAAGCCCAGCCGTTGCGCCAAAGCCGACGACGCCTTGTTTTCCGGCTGGATGTTCGCTTCGAGCCGGTGGAGCCGCAGGTCTTCGAACGCGTACCGGAGGGCGAGGGCGAGGCCCTCGGTCATGTAGCCGCGTCCCGCCGACGGCGCGAACGCCGCATAGCCGAGCGATGCGCCCTGGTAGCGGCCCCGGATGACCGAGTTGATGTTGACCATGCCGGCGGCTTCGCCGGTCTCCCGCACGCGGACCAGGAATCCCAGGTTGGTGCCGTCGGCGAAGCGGTCCATCCAGAGCCGGAAGTCCTCCGCCGTCGCGGGAAGCCGCATCCAGGGGTGATGGAGATCGGTGCTGGCGCGTACGAGGGTGCAGAACTCGTCCTCGTCGGCGTTCGTGAGCGGGCGGAGTTCCACCCGAGGCGGCGTCGTGGACATCCGGCCATGCTAGGCGCGGCGGCACGCAAGCGGGCGCCGGACCGCGGGGGTGGTCCGGCGCCCGTCGTGCGTTCCGTTCCGCTGCGGTGGCAGCCGCGCGTGCGGAACGAAAGTGGTGGCGGCCTTCAGTGCGGCTGCGGCCGCCACCACGTCCGGTCGGTCTGGCTGCGCCAGGCCTGCGTCATGCCTGCCTCATGCCTGGTCGGCCTCGTAGGCCGACTCCCCGCCGACCCAGGTCCTTCGCACCGTCAAGTCGTCGTCCCACCACACCAGGTCGGCCCATGCGCCCGGCGCGATGCGCCCCAGGTCCTCGCGGCCCAGCGCATCGGCCGGGACCGTCGACGCCGAGCCGACGACTTCGGCGAGGCCGTGGCCGAGGCCGGCGAGGTTGCGCACCGCCTGGTCGAGGGTGAGCGCCGAGCCCGCGATCGTCCCGTCCGGGTTGCGCGGTACGTCGCCCTCGGTGAGCGTGACGTCGACGTCGCCGAGGCGGTAGCGGCCGGGCGGCATGCCGGCGGCGGCCATCGCGTCGGTGACCAGCGCGGTGCGCGGACCGGCGATGCGCATCACCAGCGAGCACACCGCGGGCACGACGTGGTGCAGGTCGGCGATCAGGCCGGGGGTGAGCCGTTCGTCGGTGAGGGCCGCGCCGACCACGCCGGGTTCGCGGTGGCCGAGGCCGCGCATCGCGTTGAACAGGTGGGTCACGAGCGTGGCGCCCGCGTCCGCGGCCTGGCCGATCTCGGCGGCGGTCGCGTTGCTGTGCCCGAGGGAGACCTTGATGCCGGCCGCGGTGAAGCGGCGTACCGCGTCGAGGCCGCCGGGCAGTTCCGGGGCGAGCGTGACGAGCGCGAGGACGTCGCGCACCTCGTCCCGGTCGAGCAGCCGGGAGACCAGCGCGGGCTCGGGCTCGCGCAGGTACTCCTTCGGGTGGGTGCCGGCCTTGGCCGGGGACAGGAACGGCCCTTCCAGGTGGACGCCGAGCACCCGGGCGGCGCGTTGCGCCGCCAACGCCGCCCGGGTGGCGTGCGCCCTGGTCAGCGCGTCGACCAGGGTGTCGAGGTCGCCGGTGATGAAGGTGGGCAGGAACGCCGTGACACCGGTGGACGCGAGGCGTTCCGCGACCGCGCGCCACTCGTCCGGGGACGCGGCCACGAAGTCGGCGCCGAAAGCCCCGTTGACCTGCAGGTCGACGAGGCCGGGAGTCAGGATGCCGTGGGGGAGCGCGAGGTGGTCGGGGCCCGGCGGGGGAACGGTCTCGTCGACGCGGACGATCCGGCCGTCCTCGACCACGACGGCGGCGGGCCCGGAAAGGCGGCCGCCGACGAGCACCCGAGGTGCCGAGATGGTGCCCACGCGCGGTCCTTCCCTCAACGGTCCTCTACCCCGGCGGGTGCGACGTCCGCCGGGGTAGAGACTCCTGGATCAGAGCAACGCGGACCATTGTGGTTCAGACCAATCTCAGATGTCTAGACCAATCGCGCGCGTTGCCCGGAAGACCGTCTCGGCCGCTCCTCTTGCCCGCTTTTGCGCCGCCCGCTCACACCGCCTTCGCGAGCACGTCCAGCGCCCGCGCCACGTCGGCGTCGGTCAGGTCCGCGCGGGCCGCCAGCCGCAGCCGGGAGATGCCGTCCGGCACCGACGGCGGGCGGAAGCAGCCCACCCGCACGCCCGCGTCGGCGCACCGCGCGGCCGCCGCGAACGCCGCGTCCGGCTCGCCCACCAGCACGGATGCCACGGCGCCCGACGGCGTCGTGGCGTTCAGCCCCAGCGCGCGGGCGCCCTCGGCCAGCTCCAGCGCACGCCGCCGCACGCCGTCCGCCAGCTCCGGCTGCTCGCGCAGCATCCGCAGGCTCTCCAGCGCCGCCGCCGCGGACACCGGGGCCAAGGCCGTGTCGAAAATGAACGGCCGCGCGGTGTCGACCAAGTGGTCGACGACACGTTGCGGGCCGACGACCGCGCCGCCCTGCGAGCCCATCGACTTCGACAGGGTGACCGTGCGCAGCACGTCGTCGGCGTACGCCAGGCCGGCCTCGTGCACCGCACCGCGGCCGCCCGCGCCGACCACGCCGAGGCCGTGCGCCTCGTCGACGAGCAGGACGGCGTTGTGGCGCCGTACGACGGCCGCCAGCTCGGCCAGGGGGGCGAGGTCCCCGTCCACCGAGAAAACCGCGTCCACGACCACCAGGGCCCGTTCCTCGGCCCGGTCCGCGAGCACCGCGGCGACCGCCTCGACGTCGCAGTGCGGCGTGATGGCCACGCGGGCGCGCGACAGGCGGCACGCGTCGACGATCGACGCGTGGTTGACCGCGTCCGACACGACCAGGTCGCCGCGGCCGACCAGGGACGTGATCGCGGCGATGTTCGCGAGGTAGCCGGAGGAGAACACCAGGGATGCCTCGGCGCCCGAGTGCGCGGCCAGCTCGGTCTCCAGCTCGGCGTGCAGCTCCGTCGACCCGGTCACCAGCCGCGACCCGGTCGAGCCCGCGCCCCACGCGGCCACCGCGGCGGCGGAGGCGGCCAGGACGCGCGGATGCCGGGCCAGCCCCAGGTAGTCGTTTCCGGCCAGGTCGAGGACTCCCGGCTCGTCCGCCGGACGCGGCCGCACGCGGCGCCGCAGGCCCGCCGCGACGCGCTCCTTCTCGTTGGCGTCCAGCCAGTCCAGGGGGTGGCCGCCGGACGGTGCGGGCGCGTCCGCGCCGGCCGGGGGATGGTTCTCGGACACGTCGACCTCCGAACGGTGATCCGGGCCGCACGCGGCGGTCCCGGTGCCGCCCGGCCGCCGCCGGGCGTTACGGGCATCCTGACAGAGGTCGGACGGAACGCCGGAGTTACGCTCGGCACGTGCGCTCCCTGAACAACCTCGTCCGCAACTACGGCGACCTCCCGCCGGACGACCTCGAATGGCTGCACCTGCTGGTCTCCGAATGGCAGCTGCTGGCCGACCTGTCGTTCGCCGACCTGGTGCTGTGGGTGCCGACCAGCGACGGACGCTATGTCGCGGTTGCCCAGATGCGTCCCAATACCGGGGCGACCTCGCACCAGGACGACCTGGTCGGCGACTTCGTGTCCCGCGGTGAGCGCCCGATGCTGGACGTCGCCTGCGACGAAGGCCGCATCGTCCGCGAAGGCGACCCCGAGTGGCGCGACGACGTCCCGGTGCGGGTCGAGGCGATCCCCGTCCGCCGCGACGGCCGCGTCATCGGTGTGATCGCCCGCAACACCAACCTCCTCACCGCGCGCACCCCGAGCCGGCTCGAACTCACCTACCTGCAGAGCGCCGCCGATCTGGCGCAAATGATCGCCTCGGGGTTCTTCCCCTACAAGGGCGAGCAGGTCGACATGGACGCCTCCCCGCGCGTCGGCGACGGCCTCATCCGCCTCGACGCCGAAGGCTTCGTGCTCTACGCGAGCCCCAACGCGCTGTCCGCATACCACCGCATCGGCCTGACCAGCGACCTGGTGGGCTGCCACCTCGGCCGCACCACCGCGGAACTCGCCCCGGCGGAAGGCGCCGTCGACGAGGCGATCTCCGCGGTCGCCAGCGGCTGGGCGCCCCGCGAGACCGAGGTCGAGACGAGCGCCGGCGTCGTGCAGCTCCGCGCGATCCCGCTCAAGCCGCGCGGCGCCCGCATCGGTGCGATCGTGCTGCTCCGCGACGTGACCGAACTCCGCCGCCGGGAACGCGAACTCATCACCAAGGACGCGACCATCCGGGAGATCCACCACCGGGTGAAGAACAACCTGCAGACGGTCGCCGCCCTGCTCCGCCTGCAAGCCCGCCGCATGGATGCGCCGCAGGCCAGGGCCGCTCTGGAGGAAGCGGTCCGGCGCGTGGGCTCGATCGCGATCGTGCACGAGACCCTGTCGCAGACCCTGGACGAGCGGGTCGACTTCGACGAGATCGCGGACCGCGTGCTCAGCATGGTGACCGAGGTCGCCGCGTCGGCGGTCCGGGTGCGGACCGCGCGGCACGGCAGCTTCGGCGAACTCATCGCGGAGACCGCGACCCCGCTCGCGATGGTGCTCACCGAACTGCTGCAGAACGCCCTGGAGCACGCCTTCGACACGCACTCGGGCAGCCTGGAGATCACCGCCAAGCGGGAGAACGAGCGGCTGATCATCACCGTGGCCGACGACGGCTCGGGCCTGCCGGCCGACTTCGACCCGCAGGTGTCCGGCAACCTCGGCCTGCAGATCGTCCGCACCCTGGTGGGCAGCGAACTCGGCGGTCGCTTCGACATGACGTCCCGGGAGACCGGCGGCACGGTCGTCACCCTGGACTTCCCGGTCCGGCAGCGCGCCCGCGGCTGACCGGGGGGCCGGGCCGCGGAGAACGGCCGGGCGCCGGAAACGCACCGGGACCGGCCGAAGCCGGTCCCGGAAACGGCAACGCCCCGGGCCGCGGTCCTGGGGACCGGCGCCGGGGCGTTGCCGAAATTCAGTGTTGGTGCCGTGGAGATCCGGAATGCAGGGGATCAGGCAGAGGCGCGTGCGCGGTTGCGCGCGGCACGGCGCTTGAGCGCGCGGCGCTCGTCTTCGCTCATCCCACCCCAGACGCCCGCGTCCTGACCGGACTCGAGGGCCCACTGGAGGCACGCTTCCATCTCGGGGCAGCGACGGCACACGGCCTTCGCCTCCTCGATCTGCAGCAGCGCCGGACCGGTGTTACCGATCGGGAAGAACAGCTCCGGGTCTTCGTCACGGCAGGCGGCACGGTGGCGCCAGTCCATGCGGTCCAACTCCTCGTCAACGGGCGAAGCTTGTGGCCTCGCCAAGTTTCGGCTTGTGAATGTGAACGCTTTCACGAATCCCCCAACAACGTAAGGGCCGACAATGTCGGTCCCTCGGGTTTGGTGGTGGAGTCGGGCGGAGAGAATCTGCCTTTCGGGCTTGTCCTGCCGCCACGTAGAGCCTGACAAACCTGGGGCGCGGACACAACCCCTCTTGCGAAGGATTTTTTGATTCGTCGGTGTCGGGTAGGTCACACCCCTACTTCCAAGGAGCGAAGGGGCTTCCACATTCGACTGAAAGGCCGAATGGTCCTTTCACTCACACAATCACACGCAGTGCATGAGGAACGCCCCGGAAGGTCACACTGCGATGTTGCCCCAGGTGGTCGCCGTCGACTTGAAGCGACACCGCCTCGTCAGCCCCAAGAGTGAACGTTGCGCAGTCGTGCAGTGACACTACGTGACGTCCTTGCGGCGCACGCCCAGGTGCGTCTCCCGACGAAGCCAACATGCGGCGCAGGTGCCGCAACGTGGGGAGCGTCGCCATCTTGGTCAGACCGAAGAGGTCGAGACCCGTATCGAACGACGCGTCGGGACACGCGTGCACCGGACGGTCGCCGAGGAATGTCCAGGGGCTGGTGTTCTGCACAATGCCGAGACACAGGCCCCGGACCGGCTCGCGGCCCGGTTCCTCCAGTGTGAGGGGACCGGACCGCCTCGTGCCACCACTTCGGTAAAACCTGCGCATCGCGGACCGTACATACAACCCGTGCGTGGACTTCCGGCCTTCCGCGCGGCGCCGTTCGACCCGTGCCACGACGTCGGCGTCGAAGCCGAGACCCGCGCAGAACAGGAACCAGCGGTCGTCCGCCATGCCCAGGCCGATGCGCCGGCTGCGGCCGGTGCGCAGCGCGTCCAAGAGGACGCCGGTCGCCTCGACCGGGTCGTTCGGCATCCCCAAAGCGCGGGCGAACACATTGGTGCTGCCGCCGGGGACGACCGCGACCGCGGGCAGGTCGGGGGAGGGACCGTCGGCGAGTATCCCGTTTGCGACCTCGTTGACCGTGCCGTCGCCGCCGAGCGCGATCACCACGTCGACGTTCTCGCGGGCGGCCGCGCGGGCGAGTTCCCCGGCGTGGCCCCGGTGCCCGGTGGTGGCGACGTCGAGCTTGAGGTCGCTCGCCAGTGCGTGCGCCAGGACGTCCCGCATCCGTTCGCTGGTGGTCGTGGCCTTCGGGTTCACGACGAGGAGGGCACGCATGTACGACAGAGTAACTTCGCCGCCCCGCCCGGCGGCGGCCCGGTGCCGGCCCTCTTCCGGCTCTCTTCCGGCCCTGTTCCGGCCTTCGTCCGGCCCGGGCGGGCGCGGGTGCGGACCCCGCTGCGCGTCCGTCTACCCTCGTGGGGTGATGACTGAAGCCGCCCCCGCCTCCCGGTCCGCCCTCCGGTCACTGCCCGCGAGCTTCCGGGTGGCGACCGGAATCGTCGCGCTGGAGACCGTGATCGGTCTCGGTTTCGCCCTGTATCTGCTGCTGGCCAGCGTGTTCGGGCACCCGGTGCACCGCGACAAGGGCATCAGCGAAGGCGCGTACCTGCTGGTCCTGGGGCTGGGCATGCTCGCGACCGTGGTCGGCATGGTGCGTGGGCGGCGGTGGAGCCGGTCGCCGGCGATCACCATCAACCTCATCGTGCTCGGCATCGGCTACTGGATGATCAGCGGCAGCGGACGCTGGGCGGTCGGCGCGGTCATCGCCGCGGTCGGCGTCGGGGCGATCGGGATCCTGGTCCGGCCGAGCCTCTACCAGGCCCTGGAGAAGCTGCACGACGAGCGCCGGGCGCCGACCGACGGCTGAGCCCGCGCGGGGGGCGCCGGGCGGGAGGCCGGAGCCACAGACACACCGGCACCCAGGCGCACAGCCACTCAGGCACACAGGCACACAGGCACACAGAAACGCGGTCCGGGTGATCCCGGACCGCGTTGTCGTTCCGCGGGGGCGTCCTGCCCCCGGCGGCTACTCCTCGACCAGGAGGCGTTCGCGCAGCTGCGCGAGGGTGCGCGCGAGCAGTCGGGAGACGTGCATCTGCGAGATGCCGACCTCCTGCGCGATCTGCGACTGCGTCATGTTGCCGAAGAACCGCAGCAGCAGGATGCGCTTCTCGCGCGGCGGCAGCTGCTCCAGCAGCGGCTTGAGCGACTCGCGGTACTCGACGCCTTCCAGCGCCTCGTCTTCCGAGCCGAGTGTGTCCGCGACCGCGGGCGACTCGTCGTCGGTGTCCGGCACGTCCAGCGAGAGCGTGCTGTACGCGTTCGCGGACTCCAGGCCTTCGAGCACCTCTTCTTCGGAGATGCCCAGGTGCCCGGCGAGTTCGGCGACCGTCGGGGAACGGCCGTTGCGCTGCGACAGCTCGGCGGTCGCGGCGGTCAGCGACAGCCGCAGCTCCTGGAGGCGGCGCGGCACGCGGACCGCCCAGCCCTTGTCGCGGAAGTGCCGCTTGATCTCGCCGACGATCGTGGGGGTCGCGTAGGTGGAGAACTCCACGCCGCGGTCCGGGTCGAACCGGTCGACGGACTTGATCAGCCCGATGGTGGCGACCTGCACGAGGTCGTCGAGCGGCTCGCCGCGGTTGCGGAACCGGCGTGCCAGGTGCTCGACCAGGGGCAGGTGCATCTCCACCAGGCGGTCCCGGATCACCCGGCGGTCCGGGTCGTCCGGGGGCAGTTTGGCGAGCTGCGCGAACATGCCCTTGGCGAGTTCGCGCTCGTGCTGCGAGTGGCCGCCGCCCGGCCGGCGCCGACCGGGCGTGCCGACCGCCGCCGTGCCGTCGTCCTTGGGGTCGGCGGCTTCGTCGGCGTTACCGGTATTGCCGGTACTGCCAGTACTGCCAGTACTGCCGTTGTCCGGGTCCGCGGTGCCGTGCGCGTCGGCCTCTGCGGCGCCTTCCGAGGCGCCTTCGGGGACGCTGCCGGCCGGGTGGAGCGGGTCGGTCTCGTGCGTTTCCTCCGGCGCCGCGGCCTCGGCCGCGGTCACCCGCGTGTCACTGACCATGTCGGCCTCCCGGGCCCCGTCCTCCGGAGCGGATTCGCCCCGGGGGTCACTCGCGCGCTCGGTGCTCACGGCGCCCCCGGCCCGCCACCGCGCTTCTTGTGGAGGCTGATGCTGACGACGTCGTTCTCGTCCACGGTGGCGTCGACCTCGCCCGCGAGCGCGGACAGGACGGTCCACGCGAACGTGTCCCGGGCGGGGGTGTGCCCGTCGGTCGTCGGCGCGGACACCGTGATCTCCAGGGCGTCGCCCACCAGGTGGAACACGCAGGACAGGACGCTCCCCGGGACGGCTTGTCCCAGCAGCATCGCGCAGGCCTCGTCGACCGCGATGCGGAGATCCTCGATCTCGTCCAGGGTGAAGTCCAGGCGGGCGGCAAGGCCGGCCGTCGCGGTACGAAGAACCGAGAGGTACGCCCCCGCGGCGGGCAACCGGACCTCGACGAAGTCCTGCTGGCCGGCGCCGGCTTCGTCCGCCGTGTGTGCGGATCGCTGGGACACCCTCACCTCCAAGGTGCTGCGTAGGTGATCACGGCTGTGACCACGACCGTTGACGGGGACCCCGTTGACGCTACCGCGCAGACCCCCGACCCGTCTCCGCCACCACTCTTCCAGGGAGCCGGATCGTGATCTCCGCTGGCATCCCGTCCCGGCCCGCAGGCTTGCCGCCAAGTATCACCTACGCGTACGACAGTACGTCACCGCATGTGATTTGGCGAGTACAGAGTGTACCGGTTCCCCGCGTCCCCGCATCGCGGTAGACCCGAACGGGTGAAAGTCCCCCACCTGAGAGAAACCAGCCAACGGGGCCCGATGTCAAGGAGGTCGGCGGAAAGATCGCCGGATGGGAGGAACCGTGCCGATCAGACCGGAAGATCATCGCCGCAGGTCGAGCCTGCGTTCAGGCACTTGACCATGTTGTTACTCGGCCCCGCCGCCATTTTCGGCCACGGTCGATGCCGTGCGGCGCGGGGCAGGGCCCGTCGCGGACGATCGGTGCGCCGGGGATCGGGGGGCTCGGAAATGTCTGTCTGCATTGCCATGTGACAGCCGAGGTCCGCGGCGCCGCTGGCGGCCGCGCGGCCGGGGCTTCCGGTCGTGCGGCCGCTGCCGTGCCGCGTCGTCGTGCGGCGGTCGGCTCGAGGGCTACCTCGTCGCGTTCTGGACCACGTCGTACATCGCCTGGCTGAGGCTGCCGAAGCCGTTGGATACCAGGTAGGGGCCGTAGCCCCAGTTCGGTGTGGCGCCGTGCGTCACCATGTTGGCGGCGTCCCACCACGGTGAGTTGCCGGTGGTGTTGGTGAACCGCGAGGTCACCGCGATCTGCGTGCCGGTGCCGGTGGCGGGGTCGAAGTTCATGAGCCAGGGGCCGCCGCTGGAGCCGGCGGACATGGCCGAGGGCATGTCGTGGCCGAAGCTGCCGATGGTGGCGTCGGGGATGGTGGTGCCCTTCGCGTACATCAGTGAGCGGCCGTCGAAGCCGCGCCACTGCGAGGGGTCGACGCCCCACGCAGGCGTCTGCGAGCCGTCGTTGTTCTTGGACCAGTACCAGTTGCGGTAGTTGTCCGTCGGGTAGCCGAATTGGTAGAGCGTCATCGGGTTCGTGTCGACGCCGAAGGCGATGTTCTGGCCTCCGGTGACGTCCTGGATCGGGGTCGGATCGCCGGGCCGCTCGACCGTGGCCATGGCGACGTCGCCGCCGCTGCGGAAGGTGTCGTCGCCGTCCCACGTCGGGGTGATCCAGGCGCGGGTGAGGCCCCAAACCCCATACGGGGCGACGTCCGTGCCGGGCAGCCCGGCATTGGCTTCGGAGCCGTTGTAGCGGGCAAGGGCCGCGCCGTTGAAGCCGGGGATGAAGACCGCGTTGACGATGACGTCGTCGCCGTAGATGTACCCGCGGATATTGGCCGACACCTTGAAGCAGTGGCCGGCCGCGACAATTGTGCTCTTGTTGGCGCTGGTGACCACGTTCGCCGAGCACGCCGACGGGATGATGTCGCCGCTGAGCGAGTTGCGGTACAGCATCAGGAGCTTGCCGGCGGTGCGCGCCACCGAGCCGGGGCCGCTCGGGCCGCCCGCCCACGGCCTGCTGAGGTCGTCCCAACCGCCGGGCGGTGCGAACGCGTCCTGGCCGTCGTTGTTGAGGCCGACCGCGGCGATGCGGGCGACGTTCCAGAAGTTCACTTCGGCTTCGAGCATGGGCGCGTGGTTCGCGGCGTCCTCGCGGACCAGCCGCGGCAGCTCGACGGGTGCGGTACTGGCGGCGTGTGCCGCGGGCGCGGCGGTCAACGCGGCGGCGGTCATGCCGAGTGCGGTGACGATTCGGGCGATCTTGCGGCGCAGCGGCGATCTCGGGCGCATGGAGCCGGTCACGTCCTTTCGGAGCCGTTCGAGGGTGTGTCGATGCGCGCCCGGCCGGTTGAAAGCACGTTTCTCATGGGATGGCAAGCGAGTTCGTGCTAAGGATCGCAAGTGGAAGCCCCGTTTCCGGGACCGTTGCGTGGTTGCGACGCGGTTGCGCTCATTCTCGACCGGGCGGTCGGTCATAAAGTGTGGGCACGGGGGTCAACTGTCAAGGCGCAACGGACGATTGGCCGTCAGAAAATAGGTGATGAATGGCGAGACCAGCAGGGCCGGGGCGTGAGGCGCTGCTCCGCGCGGGACTCGAAGTCGCCGACGCGCGCGGACTGTCGCGGATGTCGGTGAACGCCGTCGTGGCGGCGGCGGGCATGGCGAAGGGCAACTTCTACACGCACTTCAAGGACCGCCGCAGTTATCTGGTCGAGTTGCACCGCCGGTACCACGGGGGCTTGGAGGAACGCGTCCAAGCGGCGGTCGACGGGCTGGCGCCCGGGCGCGAGCGGTTCGCGGCCGGCATCACCGCGTACCTCGACGCGAGCCTGGCCATGACGGGGACCCGGGGTCTGCTGACGCAGGCGCGGACCGACCCGGACCTGAGTGACGAGACACGTGTCCACAGCACCCGCGCGGCGGAACGGCTCCGGCCGGAGATCGCCGAACTGGGGTGGGACCCGCCCGACCCGGTGGCGCACATGGTGGTCGCGATGGTGGTCGACATCGGACACCAGGAGCTGCTCGACGGGCGGCGCCGGGACGATCTGCGGGAGGCGCTGTTCGGGCTGGTGGTGCGCTGAGGGGGCGGCTTGCGGGGCGTCGGAAATACGCACGATTCGGCGGGGCCGCCGCACTAGACTGCGCGGATCGCGGCCGGCGGATCCCCGGTTCCCGCGCGCCGCGGCTCCCGCACCCCCCCGAGACGAAGGTCGTTGGCCCATGCGCTGGTCGGATCTCTACGTGCCCACGCTCCGGGACGACCCGGCGGACGCCGACGCCGCGAGCCACCGCCTGCTGGTCCGCGGCGGCTTCGTCCGCCAGCTGATGGCCGGGCATTACTCGCTGCTGCCGCTCGCCGTCCGCGTGCGGGCGAAGGTCGTCGGCGTCATCCGCGAGGAGATGGACCGCATCGGCGCGCAGGAATGGCTGTTGCCCGCCATGCATCCGGCCGAGGTGTGGCAGAAGACCGGCCGCTGGGAAGCGATGGGCGAGGAGATGTTCCGCCTCAAGGACCGCAAAGGTGCCGACCTCGCGCTGGGCATGACGCACGAGGAGATCGTCGCCACGGCGGCGCTGGAGCTTGCCTCGTACAAGCAACTGCCGCAGACCTGGTACCAGTTCCAGACCAAGTTCCGGGACGAGCCGCGGCCGAAGAGCGGGCTCATGCGGGTCCGCGAATTCACCATGAAGGACGCCTACAGCTTCGACCTCGACCAGGTGGGGCTCGACCGGTCGTTCGAACGGAACCACGGCGCGTACACGAGGATCTTCCGGCGCCTGGGCATTCCGGCGATCCCGGTGCAGGCGTCGAGCGGAAGCATGGGCGGCAGCACCTCGATCGAGTTCATGTCGCCGACGGAGGCGGGGGAGGACCTGGTCGCGCACTGCGCGTGCGGCTACGCGGCCAACATCGAGAAGGCGGCGTCGGTGGTGGCGGCGGTGCAGGACGCGGCGTCTTCGGCGCTGCCGGAACCCTTCGACACGCCGGACGCCAAGACCATCGACGAGCTGGCGGTGCGCCACGGTGTACCGGCGGACCGGCAGATCAAGACGTTGGTCTATGTCCTCGACGACCGGCTCACGCTGGTGCTGATGCGCGGCGACCACAGCCTCGTCGAGCAGAAGCTGCTGGACGCCGCGGCGGCCCGCACGCTGCGCCCGGCGCAGCCCGACGAGATCCGCGATGCGCTCGGGGCCTCCCCGGGCAGCCTCGGCGCGGTCGGCGTCGCGCACCTGCCGGTGATCGCCGACGAAGCGCTGCGCGGGCGCCGGGCGATGACCACGGGGGCGAACAAGGACGGCGTGCACCTGCGCGGTGTGGACGTCGGCCGCGACCTGGCCGTGGGGCAGTGGGCGGATCTGCGCGAGGTGGCCGCGGGGGAGCCGTGCGTGGTGTGCGGGGCGTCTCTGGAGGTCGTCCGCACGGTCGAGGTCGGCCACATTTTCCAGCTCGGCACCAAGTACACCGAGGCCCTCGGCGTGACCGTGCTCGGCCCGGACGGCTCCCGCGTCACGCCGGTCATGGGCTGCTACGGCATCGGCGTGGAGCGGGCGATGGCGGCGATCGTGGAGGCTCATCACGACGACGCGGGAATCGTGTGGCCGGTGGCGGTGGCGCCGTTCGAGGTGGCGATCGTGCCGATCGGGGGCGCGAACGAGGCGGTCGCGTCGGTCGTCGGGTCTCTGTACGAGGGGCTGCGCGCGCAGCGGGTCGACGTGGTGCTGGACGACCGGGACGAACGGCCGGGGGTGAAGTTCCGGGACATCGAACTGGTGGGCATCCCGTTCCGGATCACCGTGGGGCCGCGCGGGTTGGCGGAGGGACAGGTCGAGGTGACGGTGCGGGAGACGGGCGAGAGCACGTCGGTGGCGGTGGAGGAAGCGGTGGCGTACGTGCGGGGGTTGGTCGCGGAGGCGGCGGTCTTGTAGGGCCGGGGCGCTTCGGGGTGCGGCGGGGGTGGTGGGGGGGGGGGGGGGGGGGGGGGGGGGGGGGGGGGGGGGGGGGGGGGGGGGGTGGGGGGGGGGGGGGGGGGGGGGGGGGGGGGGGGCGGGGGGGGGGCGCCCCCCCCGCCGCGGTGGTGTCGGTGCCGGTGCTTCGCGGGTTGAACGGGTGCCGGATGCGGTCCGGTTGTCCGTGGGTCCGTGGGTCCGTGGGTCCGGCGGGCGGGCGGGGGGGCAGGGGTTCAGGCGTTCAGTGCGGCGAGTTCGGCGTTCGCGCGCTGGTTGACCAAGGCGAGGACGCGGCCGGCGGCGGCGAGGTCGTCGGCGGGGATGTCGCCCCAGATGCGGGCGGAGACGGGTGCGGTCTCCGCGGCGGCCGCGGCGATCAGCTTGCGGCCGGCGTCCGTGGGGACGACGTGCGCGCCGCTCTCGACGAGCAGGCCCTCGGCCAGCAGTTCGCCGAGCGTGGCGTGGATGGCGGCGGGGTCGGCCTTGAGCGAGCCGCAGACTTGCGCGACGAGTTCGTCCGGTGTGCGCGGGGTGGGGGCGGCGACGGCGTCGCGCAGGGTGATCTGCTGCTGGAAGGTGATGCCGTGGCGGGCCAGAACGTGCTCCAGGACTCCGCGGGCGGCGTAGTGGGCCAGGGCGAGGGCGCGGGCGTCGGCGGTGGGGGCGGTGGTGGTCATCGGTGTCTCCTGGGTGGTCTCTGCGGGCGGTGGGTGTCGGGCAGACCGGGGTCTGCGTCGCGGCTCGGTCCAGACGGCTCGCTCCAGACGGCTCGGTCTAGACGGCGCGGCCGAGGGCTTCGGTGAGGGCGAGCGGTTTGACGTCGAGGCGGTCGAAGCGCCAGCCGCGCTCGGTCCGGCGCGCCCGGTAGTGGTGGCTGCCGGCCGCGATGGCCTCCGTCTTGTCGTCGATGGTGAAGACGGCGATGTCGTGGGCTCGCACGGTCGCGGTGTCGCCGTCGATGTCGACGACGAGGTTGGACTTGTTGTGCAGGGTCCCGGTGTACGTGTCGTGGCCCTTGCGGACGAGTTCGACGAGCGCCTCGATGCCGTGGGCGTGGCCGCGCGGGGACGTCACGACCACGTCGTCGGTGAACAGCCGGTCGGTCTCGTCGTAGCGGCGCTCGTCGATCCACAGGCTGTGGCGGGCGACCAGGTCGGCGAGTTCGGTGCGGTCGGCGAGGGTGCGGAGCAGGGTTTCCGAGGTGGTGGTCATGACGGCCTCCCTATTCGTTAGAGTTACTAACGTTTGTGTTGCGAACGAATATAGGTCGTTAGTGCCACTAACGCAAGAGTCCTAGGCTGTGCGCATGGAGACCGACGAAGACCTGCGCTTCGACCACGGCGAAGCGACCCCCGAGCGGCTCAAGGGCCAGTTCTCGCGCCTGGTGGGCAAGACGGCCGCCCAGACCCGCCGCGTCGCGGGCGACGCGCTCCGCGCGGTGGGGGCACGCAAAGACGACTTCGTGGTGCTGGCGGTGCTGGCCGAGTCCGGGCCGGCGAGCCAGGCGGTCCTGGCGGGCCGTACGCAGATCTACAAGAGCGACCTCGTCGCGGTCCTCAACGAACTCGCCGAGCGCGGCTGGGTCCTCCGCGCCCCCGACCCGGAGGACAGGCGCCGCAACGTCATCACCCTCACCGACGACGGCCGACGCCGCCTCGCCGAACTCGACGGCATCCTCGACGGCGTCAACGAGCACATCATGTCCCCGCTCGACGCCGCGGAACGCACGCAACTGTTCGCCCTGCTGGGGCGAGTGAACGCACACCTTGCGGGGGCGGCGGAGGACGGCTGACCATACGGTGCCCGGGACGTCCGGGCGAGACACCGGCATCGCGTTACGGGGGTTGGGGCGTTTGTGCGAGGTCGATCGCGTCGGCACGGAATCCGGCGAGAGGGAGAAGCCGACCGCGGTGGTGGCGCTCGTCGTTCAGGACGGCCGCCTGCTCTTGGTGCGTCATCCGGTCCGGGACGCGGACCCGTTCTGGCACTTGCCGTGGGGGAGAGCCGCCCGGGAGGGGGTGCCGCCGGAGCGGGTGGCACGGCGGGTCGCCGCGGAGATCACGGGACTGGAGATCACGGGGGCACGCGTGGTCCACGAGCAGGCGCATCCGAAGAGCGGTCGGTGGATGACGTATGTGCGGTGCAAGGTCGGGGAGCCCGGTGCCGACGGGGCGGATCGGGGTGACGGGGACATCGAGGTCGCGTGGGTGACGCGGGCGGAGTTGCCGGTGTTCATGCCGGGCTCTGTGCGCAGGAAACCGCCGAGGCCGGTTCTTCCCGACATGGATGCCGCACGCGCTGAGGGACCTGCGGCGGTACTCGAAGCGCGGTGGGAGACGCTGGCTTTGTCCTCCGCGTGGTCGCACGAGTACCACGGCACGGTGCCGGGACTTGGCCAGGTCAACCTGATAGCGGCGGCCCGGGCGGAACCGAGGCTGGCGCAGCTCTACCCGTACACGAGTGTTATGTCGCTGTGCTTCAGCGCCTGCATGCACTTTCCGTACCAGGATGTCGCGCCACGGGTGGAGCCGTTGCGCGACGGTCGCTTCCGCGTCCGCGTCCCCCGCTCGACCGAGGTGCTCGGCACGACGACCACCGCCGAGGAAGCGATAGCCCTCGTCCTGCGCCACCTCCCAGCGGACGTGGGTCAGGCGCTGGACACGACGGCGTATCTGCTGAAGCCCCGGTAGCGCCCCTGCTCGCCACCCCGGTCCGGTGGCGGCGGCAGCCCGGGCGCAGTGGCGCTCGCCGGCGGCTCGTTGCGGCGTGCGCGTGGTCTTCGTCGAGATCGTGTGCTCGTACCCGGCGGAGCATCGCCGTCGCCTGGAGGGGCGGTCTCGGGGGATCGAGGGCTTCCCCGAGTCGACGTGGGAGGCGGTGGAGCGGCTGCGCGGCGAGTTCGCACCGTGGACCGACGAACGACTGGTGCGCTGCGGCGATTACTCGACAGCCGTGCGAAGGCCGAGGCCGATCAACACGGTTCCGCTTGCCCGGCTGATCCGGCGGCGGAATTGCGGTGCCTCGACGGCGTGACGTGTCGCCGCGACCACCGAGGTCCAGAACAGGAGCCAGGCAAGGACCACCAGGACGTGCGCGACGGACAGGGCCGCGATCTGGGGTGCGACGGCGCGGTCGGTGGTCAGGAACTGGGGGACCAGGGTGAGGTAGACGGACGCCGCCTTGGGGTTCAGGACGTTGGACCAGAGTCCCTGACCGAACCCTCCCAGCCCGGTCCACGGCATGCGCCAGTGCCCCCGGTCCGCCGGTGCGGGGGCGGCCCGGGTCGACCGCCAAGTGGCGATGCCCAGCCAGACCAGGTACCCGGCTCCGAGGATCTTCACCACGGTCAAAGCCTCGGCGGACGCCATGACCAGTGCCGACAAGCCGACCGCGGCGAACGTGGCATGCACGAGCAGGCCGCACGTGGTGCCGAACGTGACGAGGACACCGTCGCGTCGCGAACCGGCGATCACCTTCTGGGTGACGAGCGTGAAGCTGGTCCCGGGGATCAGCGTCAGCGGCGTCACGGCGGCGACGAACCCGAGTATCTGGTGCCCTTGCACGCGGCGAGCGTAGGGCGGGCGCCGCCACGAGGCCACCGGATTCCCGGACCTCGCAGACCGTTTCGGGCCGATGAGCCGGAAGACCGACCGCACCCGGCCCCCACCACTCCGAAGGGTGGTGTCGCACGGGGTCGGGTGCGGTCGACGATGCGAGCCCGGGGCCGGAAGGCCCCTGGCGTCGGATCAGGCAGCAGCCTTCTTCGTCTCCCAGAAGATCGCGTCGATCTGGGCGATCAGGTCGAGGAGGGCCTGGCCGGTGGCCGGGTCGTTCGAGCCCTTGGTGCCGCCGGCGCCGGCGGCCTTGATGGCGTCGTTGAAGAGGGTGTGGAGATTCGGGTAGGCCTCGAAGTGCGGGGCCTTGAAGTAGTCGCTCCACAGCACCGACAAGTGGTGCTTGACCAACTCGGAGCGCTGCTCCTTGATCTCGATGGCGCGGGCGCGGAAGGCCGGGTCCTCGTTGCCCTGGTACTTCTCCTGGATCGCCTTGACCGACTCGGCCTCGATGCGCGCCTGCGCCGGGTCGTAGACGCCGCACGGCAGGTCGCAGTGCGCCTCGGCGGTCACCGTGCTCGCGAACAGACGAGAGAACATGTGTGTCCTTTCTGTGATCGTCTTCCCACAGGGGACCCTACTCTGGGGAGCCCGGGATTTTCCGGCCGCCCCGGGTGGGGAACGCGGCGTGTTCCCCGGGTGGTTGGCGGAGCGTCAGGTCGGGAGGTGTGGTGGCGCGGGCACGTGGAGCGCACCGGGCGTGGCTGCCCTGGGGGTTCGCCGTCGTCACCGGGGGGTCGATGCTGCCCAACCTGCGGGACGGCGACCGCGTCGTGATCCGCTATCGCGCCGCCGTCCGCCCGGGTGACGTGGTGCTGGTCCGCCGCCCCGACCGGCCCGAGGTGACGATGCTCAAGCGGGTCAGCGAGCGGCGGCCGGGCGGTTGGTGGGTGCTCGGCGACAATCCGTACCGCAGTACGGACAGCCGCGAGTTCGGGCCGGTGCCCGAGGACTTGGTGCTCGGGCGCGTGCTGCGCGTGCGCCGGACCGGGGGGACCGGGGGGAACGGGGGGAACGGGGGGAAATGGGAACGGGTCGGCGCCGAGAACCCGTTCGAGTAACCCCAATGCGTAGGCCGTTCAGGTGAAATGGCCGCAAAAGGCAGACATGCCCGGTCAGTCCGCCGACCGCGCCTTCCTCCGCGCCCGGTACACCGCCACGTTCGCACGGGTGGCGCAGCGTTCCGAGCAGTAGCGCCGGGAGCGGTTCGCGGACGCGTCGACGAAGACGTTCCGGCACGGGGGAGCGTCGCAGAGGCCGAGTCGTTCCGGGCCGAGCGAGGTGAGCTGGACGGCGAGGCCCATGCCGGCCACCGCCGCGTACGACTCCGCGGTCCCGGCCTGGTCGTCGGCGAGGTGGATGTGCCACGGCCGCCCGTCGTGCCCGGTCACGCGCGGGTGCACGGGGAACTCGGCGAGTACGCCGTTGAGCGTCGCCACCGCCTCCTCCGGGCGGCCCTCCGCCGCGTCGGCGAACACCGAGCGGAGCCGGGCGCGCACGGCGCGCAGCCGCGGGACGTCGGATTCGGCGACGCGCGCGGCGGGGCGTCCGACGGCGGCGAGCAGCCGGGCGACGTCGGCGGTGGTCCGCAGGTCGTCGGTGCCGCGGCCGGGGGCCTCGGTGTTGACCAGCCGGACCGCGTAGTCGGCGTACGCGGAGAGTTCCACGGCGGTCCGCTCCAAGTGCTCCGGGGTGTGGCGGTGGTTACAGCAAGCCTACTGTCCGTCGCAGTACCGTTTGCCCCCACAGGGCGGTGCGCGTTCACCAACGGTCACTACCGTCTTCAGGGCAGCGTCATCGCCCCGACGCTTTGCCGCTCGGGGGTTGTGGAAAGCTGGATATCACGGGTGACCCCCGTACCCTCGTCGGATTGCGGGCGCGGACAGCAGCGCCGGCGCCGTCGATGGCAGGCAGCATCCAGCCGTGCTCCGTGCGGCCATTTCCCGGGCCGTACCCCCCGGTCGTGGCCCGCATCGCCGAGGAGCTGCACCACTCATCCAAAGTTGACAAAGGGGTCACTGTGGCAGCGGAGATCATCCCCACCGAGAACACGTCCCAGGACGACCTGGACCCGGCGTTCGCCCTGCACCGGGGCGGCAAGCTCGAGGTCCGGTCGACGGTGCCGGTGCGCAACAAGGACGACCTGTCCCTCGCCTATACGCCGGGCGTGGCCCGCGTCTGCACGGCCATCGCGGAGAACCCCGAGCTGGTCAACGACTACACCTGGGTCGCCAACACCGTCGCCGTCGTCACCGACGGCACCGCGGTCCTCGGCCTGGGCGACATCGGCCCGAAGGCGTCCCTCCCGGTCATGGAGGGCAAGGCGCTGCTGTTCAAGCAGTTCGGCGGCGTGGACGCGGTGCCGATCGCGCTGGACTGCACGGACGTCGACGAGATCGTCGAGACCGTGGTGCGCCTCGCCCCGTCGTTCGGCGGCATCAACCTGGAGGACATCTCCGCGCCGCGCTGCTTCGAGGTCGAGCGCCGGCTGCAGGAGCGCCTGGACATCCCGGTCTTCCACGACGACCAGCACGGCACCGCGATCGTCGCGCTCGCCGCGCTGCGCAACGCCGCCACGGTGACCGGCCGCGAGCTGAAAGACCTGCGCGCCGTCATCTCCGGGGCGGGCGCGGCCGGCGTCGCGATCGCGAAGATCCTGCTGGAGGCCGGCATCGGCGACCTGTGCGTGGTCGACTCGCGCGGCATCGTGCACGAGGGCCGCGAGGACCTGACGTCGATCAAGCGCCTGATCGCCGAGCTGACCAACAAGGCCAAGCTGCAGGGCGGCATCGAGGTCGCGTTGGCGGGCGCCGACGTGTTCCTCGGCGTCTCGGCCGGCAAGGTCCCCGAGGACGTCGTCGCGACGATGGCGCCGAACGCGATCATCTTCGCGATGGCCAACCCGGACCCGGAGATCATGCCGGAGGTCGCGCAGAAGTACGCCGCGGTCGTGGCGACCGGGCGCAGCGACTACCCGAACCAGATCAACAACGTGCTGGCGTTCCCGGGCGTGTTCGCCGGTGCGCTGTCGGTGCGCGCGACCCGCGTCACCGAAGGCATGAAGGTCGCCGCGGCCGAAGCGCTCGCGGCGGTCGTCGCCGACGAGCTGTCCGCGGACAAGGTCATCCCGAGCCCGTTCGACGAGCGCGTCGCCCCCGCGGTGACGCTCGCCGTCGCCGAGGCGGCGCGCCGCGACGGCGTGGCCCGGATCTGACCCCGGCGGCCGGACGAGCGTTCGTCCGGCGACCGCGCCGCGGCGCGCGGAGTGGACACGTGCCACTTCGCGCCGCCCCGGCCCCAGGCAGGGCACCCCCTCGGCGGGGGGGGGGGCCCCCCCCCCCCCCCCCCCCCCCCGGGCCCCCCCCCCCCCCCCGGGCCCGCCCCCCCCCACCCCCCCCCCCCCCCCCCCCCCCCCCCCCCAAAG
>NZ_JBMULZ010000012.1:0-72638 GCF_049534875.1 Uniformispora flossi | reverse complement strand
GCCCCCGCGCCGCCCCCCCGCGCGGCGGGCCCGGCCGCCCCCCCCCCCCCCGCCGACGGGCGTCCGGCCCCCGCGCGCGGCACCGGGACGAGACCCCCGCCGCGCCGCCCTCCCGCACCCCCGTCGCATAAGGTCGCTGCCATGTTTGCCGTGAGCGCCGTACGCATCAGCCCCGAAGACCCGCTGTCCGGCCTGGAGCTGGGCGAGCGCCCCGAGCCCGGCACCGAGCGGCCGCTGCCGCCCGGCTGGACGACCGTCACGGTCAAGGCCGCGAGCCTCAACCACCACGACCTGTGGACGCTCAAAGGCGTCGGCATCACCGACAAGCAGCTGCCGATGATCCTCGGCTGCGACGGCGCGGGCATCGACGAGGACGGCAACGAGGTCGTCATCCACTCGGTCGTCGGCGGCCTCGGCACCGACGAACCGCGGTCGATCCTCACCGAGAAGTACAACGGCACCTTCGCCGCCAAGGTCGCCGTGCCGCGCTGGAACCTGCTGCCCAAGCCGAAGGAGCTGTCCTTCGAGGAGGCCAGTTGCCTGCCGACGGCGTGGCTGACCGCGTACCGGATGCTGTTCACCAACTCCGGTGTGCGGCCCGGCGGAACGGTCCTCGTGCAGGGCGCGGGAGGCGGCGTCGCGACCGCGCTGGTGGTGCTCGGCAAGGCGGCCGGATACCGCGTGTGGGTGACCAGCCGCGACGAGGCCAAGGGCGCGCGGGCCGTCGCGCTGGGCGCCGACCGGGCGTTCGCGTCCGGCGAGCGGCTGCCGGAACGCGTCGACACGGTCATGGAGACCGTCGGCGCGGCCACCTGGAGCCACTCGGTGCGCAGCCTCAAGCCCGGCGGCAGCGTCGTCATCTCCGGCGCGACCAGCGGCCCGAACCCGTCGTCCGCGGAACTCACCCGGATCTTCTTCCAGGAAATGCGCATCGTCGGCTCGACGATGGGCGACAAGGACGAACTCGCCGGGCTGCTGAACCTGTGCGTCAACAGCGGGATCCGGCCCGTCATCGATACCGTTCTCCCGCTCGACAAAGCGCGCGAAGGCTTCGCGCGGCTCGCGCAGGGTGACCAGTTCGGGAAGATCGTGTTTACCGTCTGACGGCACTCTGCCGGACGGAAGGACCACGATGGATCTCGGCCGACGACGCTTCCTCGCCCTGGGCGCGGGCGCTGGGCTCGCAGCGGCCGCGGGCGGGCTGCTCACCGGCTGCTCGGACGCGCCCGCGCTGCGCACCGGAGGCACGCTGACGGTGGGCCTGCCCGGCTATCCGGCGCTGCTGAACCCGGCGCAGGGCGTCTCCGAGGAAGCACGCTGGATGGCCGACCCGGTCGTGGAGACGCTCTACCGGTACCGCGACGACACGACCCTCGAACCGGTCCTCGCCGCCGCGGACCCGGCGGTGTCCGGCGACGGCCTCGCCTGGACGCTCGCGCTGCGCGACGGGGTGCGGTTCGCCGACGGGACGCCGTTCGACGCGGAACACGTCGCGGCCTGCCTCCGGCACGTCAACGACCCCGCGACGGCGGGGGAGTGGGCGCCTTACCTGGCCGGGCGGCTCGGCACCGTCACGGTCGTCGACGCGGGCACGGTACGGCTCGACCTGCCTCGCCCGTTCGGCGTCCTGCGCCCGCTCCTCGCCCGCCTGCCGATCCCGCACCAGGCGTCGCTCGCCGACCCGCAGGCACTGGTCGGGACGGGGCCGTTCCGCGCCGAGCGGATCGTGCCGGGGCAGTCGGTGCTGCTGCGCCGGAACGACGCCTACCGGGACGACCGGGCGCCGTACGACGCGATCGAGTTCCGCGTCGCCGCGGCCGACGCGGCGGCGGCGCAGCTCAAAAGCGGCGCGATCCTCGTCGACCCGCGGCCGACGCCCGCGCAGACGAAGGTGCTGCGCAAGACGTCGTCGCTGCAAGCCCACACGGTGTCCGCGCCGGTGGACCTCGCCACCGCACTGAACCTGCGGCGCGCCCCGTTCGACAACGTGGCGATCCGGCGGGCCCTCGCGGCCGGCATGGACCGCAAGACCGTGCGGGACAGCGTCTACCTGGGCTTCGCCGTCCTCGGGCAGGGGCCGGTCGGTCCCGCGACCGAGGGCTGGGGCGAGTCCCCTTCGCCGACGGCGACGCCCACCGCGTCGCCGAGCGCGCCCGCCGGACCGCGGCCCTACGGCGAGCGGGTGGACGCCGACCGGGTCCGCGCGCTGCTCGCCGAAGCGGGCACCACCGGGCCGGTGCGGTTCACCGTGCTGGCGACCGAGGAGGTGCGCGCGGTCGCGACCGCGCTCGCCACCGGCTGGGTGAAGGCCGGGTTCGAACCCGCCGTGGACGTCGTCGACGACGCCACATGGCGACGCCGCCGCGCCGCAGGCGACTTCGACTTCGCGCTGTCCGTCCGGCGGCCCGCCTACGCGGTCGGCATCACCGCCTACGACGTCCTCGCACCCGCGGCGTCCGACCACCCGGACAACACCGGCTACCGCAACCCCGGCCTCGACAAGCTGCTCGCCGACGCGTGGGCCGCCGGCGACGCGAGCCGCCGCGAGAAGCTGTGCGCGCTGGCCGACGAGATCCTGGTGCGCGACGCGGTGATGATGCCGCCGGTCTACCCGAAGCTCCTGGTGGGGCAGAGCCGGTCGGTGGAATCGATCGACGAGACGCGGATGGGCTTCGGCGAACTGGAGCTGGCGACGCTGCACCGGCGGGGCTGACAGGCACCGCGTTTCACCCGTCCGGGTGTTCCGCGGCCCTCCACCGCGCTCCCGGGGCGTCCGGACCGCAACCGGCGCTTACTGTCGTTCCATGGCCCCGTTGCCTCAGTTGCCCCCGTTGCCCCCGTTGCCGCCGCTGTCGCCGCCGAGCCGTCGTGCCGTGCTCGGGGCCGCGGCGGGGGCCGGTCTCCTGCTCGTCGGCGGCGGGGCCCGGCCGCACGCCGCCTCAGCGCGCGCGGCGGTGCTGCCCGACCGGGCGCCCAAGGTGCTGCTGCCCGCCCGGCCCGGGCTCGTGGCCGCGGAGAACGCCCGTACCGGAAGCGCCGGTTGGCGCCTCGGGCCGCGCACGACGTCGGACACCGACCCGCGCATCAAGGTGTACGCCGCCGACAGCGCGGTGCCGGTCGGCGGCCGCCTGCGCCTCAAGGTGTCCACCGCCCAGGCCCGGCCGTTCGCCGTGGAGATCTACCGGCTCGGCGACTACGGCGGCACCGGCGGACGGCTGGTGTCCCGCGCCGACGGCATCCCCGGCACCCGCCAGGCACCGGCGCACCTCGACCGGTCTTCCGGCACGGTGACCTGCGCGTGGTCCGACACCTGGCAGACCGACGTGCCGGACGATTGGCTGCCCGGCCTCTACACGGCCGTCCTCGCCGACGCCGACGACGTACGGACCGCGGTGCCGTTCGTGGTCACCGACCTGCCGCGGGCCGCGGACTACCTGGTCGTGCTGCCGACGACGACCTACCAGGCGTACAACGAGTACCCGGTGGACGGCGCCACGGGCCGCAGCCTCTACTACGGCCAGGACCCGGCGACGCGCACCTCCGCGGCCAAGCTGAAGGCCCGCGTGGTGTCCTTCGACCGCCCGTACGCGGGTGCCGGGCTCCCCCAACTGTTCGAACTCGACCACGCGTTCGTCCGCTGGGCCGAGGCCCGCGGCTACGACCTGGCGTACGCCACCAGCGCCGACCTGCACGCGGGCCGCGTCGATCTGCGGCGCTACAAGGCGGTCGTCTTCCCCGGCCACGACGAGTACTGGTCGCAGGAGATGCGGGCCCGCGTCGAAGCCGCCTCGGAGGCCGGGGTCGGGCTCGCCTTCCTCACCGCCAACAACGTCTATTGGCACGTGCGCATGCTCCCCGGCGCCGACGGCACGCCCGACCGGCTCATGCGCTGCAACAAGGACGCCTCGTCGTCGCACGACCGCGCCGATCCCGGGCCGACCGTCAAGTGGCGCGACCTGCACCGGCCCGAACAGGAGCTGCTGGGCGTGCAGTACGTGAGCGTCGTCAAGGGCGAATACCCGATGGGCGTGCGGGAGTCCGGGCACTGGTTCTGGTCCGGCACCGGCCTGCGGGACGGCGACGCCCTGCCAGGGATGGTGTGGGGCGAAGCCGACCGCCGCTTCGACGAGGCGGCCCGGCCGCGCGGCGAGGAAGTGTTCCTCGCCGGGTCGCCGTACCGCGACGCACGCGGCGGCGCGCAACGCCAGCAGACCGGCCTGTACCGCGCGGCGTCCGGCGGACTGGTGTTCACCGCGGGCACATTCCGCTGGCCGCAGGCCCTCGGCGACCCCCGCTACGCGGACCCGCGCGTCGGGCGGGCGACGGAGAACCTGTTCGCGGCCCTCGTCGCCCGCTGAGGGGACGGGGCAGCTCACGTCAGCGCGGCCGTAACAGCACGGCACCGAACGGCTTGTACGGCACGCTCCGGTGCGCCTCGTCGACACGCACGTGCGCCAACAGGCCAGGCAGACCGGCCTGTTCAAGGATCTTGAGCGCCATCGGCGGCTCCGGGCGCGGTCCCGCGCCGACGTCCAGCAGCGCGACGGTGCGCACGTCCGGTAGCGGCGTGCTGCCGCACACCGCGTCCGCGGCGGCCGCCGCGGGGCGGGCCCCGGCCGCGTGCGTCTCGCCGGCCGGATCGGTCGCGGCGTGTGACGCGGGGCCGCGGCGCAGCAGGACGGCGCCGGTGCCCAGGACGAGGTGGTCGAGGCGGCCGTCCGCGATCCGCACCGCGGTCACCGACGCCGTCGGCGCGCCGTGCCGAGCCAAGTCGCAGCGGCCGCCGTGCAAGGCCGCGGTCTCGGCGACGGCGTCGGCCAAGCAGTCACGGAGTGGGCGTTCGGGACGGTCGACGATCCGGGTCAGCAGGTGCGCGGCGAGGCGGCGCAGGAACCAGCCGGTGCCGTGCCCGCAGCCCGTGCCATCGGCCCGGTACGCGGAACCGGCTGCGGTCAGCACTGCGGACTCGGGGCCGGCGAGGGCGAACACCCTTTCCGCGGGGCGCGGTTCACCTGGGGACAGGGGAGGGGCGGACGATCCGGGGTCGGTGAGGACTTCGACAAGCACACCGCCCAGTGTCCGGCAGCAACGCCCCTCGGGTGGGGCACAATCCCGCGATTTGATCCGATCGGGGCACGCGGCGTACCGCGGCCTCAGGAATCCGGCTCGGTGGGGGCTCCCGTCGGCCCCAGCAGCCGCGCGAGCATGTCGACGAGCAGCCGGTGCGCGCGTTCTGCGGTGACCGCGGGGTCCGGCAACGCGGCCGCCAGACCGATGCCGCCGGACATCGCAAGGGCCTGCAGCGCGACCTGGCCGGGGTCGGCGTCGGCCCGGAACCGGCCCGCGGCGACGCCTTCGGCGACCGCCTCGGCGATGATCTTGCGCCAGTCCGCGGCGTCCGCGAGGACTTCGGCGCGCCACACCGGGTCGCGCTGCGCCCAGCGCCACGCCTCGACGCGCAGGTGCCACGAGTAGGGCGCGGCCGCCTCGCAGAAGCCGAGCGCGAACGCGCAGGCCGTGGACAACCGCTCCCACGGGTCGGCGAGCGGGGCGAGGGCGGCGCGGACCGCGGCCACGTCCCGCAGCGCGGCGTGCCGGAACGCGGCGATGAGCATGTCGTCGAGCGTGCCGAAGTAGTACTGGAGGGTGCTGACCGGCACCCCGGAGGCTTCCGCGACATCGGCGAACCGGGTGGCGTCGGCGCCGCGTTCGCCGACCACCAGGCACACGTGGGCGAGCACGTCCGCGCGCTTCCGGCCGGAACGGCGGCCCACCCGGCGCGCGGCGGCCGGGATGCGGGCGGAAGCGGAGGTGTCGGACACGTCATGTTGTCTATCACGCGTGGCCGACACGCCGGGAACGCCGCCGGAGCGACGTTCCTCACGGGCTGCACAACGGATCCCGAGGCGAACTGCCGGGCCTGCCTCTAGGCTGCGCGCCATGACCGATGCCGAGAGCCGCCGCGCGATCAACGAAGCGATCAATGCCGTCAAGAGGTTCGTCAACAGCCGGCAGCTCGACGCGCTGCACGCGGCACGCTCCGGGGTCGCGCTCAACCTCGTCGCCATCGGGATCCTGCACCGGGTGATCGACCACGGCCCGGTGCGGCCGACCGAGTTGGCCGAGCTTGCGGACATCCAGCCGGCCGCGCTGAGCCGGCAGATCCGCATCCTGGAGGACGGCGGCTACATCGTGCGGGTCGGCGACGCCGAGGACGGCCGGGTGTCGATGGTCGAGGCGACCGGGCAGGGCCGGGCGGCGTACCGCAGTTTCTCCGCCGCCAACGACGCGCTGCTCGCCGAGCAGCTGCGCGGATGGACGGCCGAAGAGCTGGGCTCGCTCGCCGCGCAGATGCAGCGGCTGGTCGCCGACCTGCGGGGAGTCCGCGCGTAAGTCTGTTCCGCAGTCTGTTCCCAGTCCGTTCCGCAGTCCGTTCCGCGGCGCCGGTCCGGTGCTCGTCCGGGCGACGTGAACCCGCTCCGCGGATTTAATTGACATGGTTAACTAGTCGGGTTACGTTCCCCCGGAACAGCGGTCCGCCAACTTCCGGGGAGAAAGCCGTGGCCTGGGATTTCCGCACCGATCCCGACTTCGCACGAGAGCTGGACTGGATCCGCGCCCTCGTCGTGGAGGAGATCGAACCCCTCGACCTCGTCCGGCAGCGGATGAGCCCGGCCAACTGGCAGGCCGTCACCGAGCCGCTCAAGCAGCGGGTCAAGGACCGCGGCCTGTGGGCCGCACACCTCGACCCCGAGCTGGGCGGCCAGGGCTTCGGCCAGGTCAAGCTCGCGCTCATGCACGAGATCCTCGGCCGCACCGGATCCGCGCCGAACATCTTCGGCAACCAGGCCCCCGACTCGGGCAACAGCGAACTCCTCGCCGTCGGCGCGACCGACGCGCAGAAGGAACGCTGGCTGTGGCCGCTCCTCGACGGCAAGCTCACCAGCTGTTTCTCGCTCACCGAGCCGCACACCGCCGGATCCGACCCGACCGGTATCAAGACCGCGGCCGTGCGCGACGGCGACGACTACGTCATCAACGGCCACAAGTGGTTCGCGTCCAACGCCTCCCGCGCGGACTTCATCCTGGTCTTCGCGGTCACCGACCCGGATGCCGAACGGCACCGCCGCGCCTCGATGTTCGTCGTCGAACGCGGCACCCCCGGGCTGGAGATCGTGCGGAACGTGCACACCATGCACCACCCGTACGACGGCGAAGCCACCCGCAACCTCGGCGGCCACGCCGAACTCCGGTTCACCGACTGCCGGGTGCCCGCCGAGAACCTGATCGGCGAGCCCGGCGACGCCTTCCTGCTCGCCCAGAAGCGCCTCAACGGCGGCCGCATCCACCACGCGATGCGCTGGATCGGCCAGTGCCGCCGCGCCTTCGACATGCTGTGCGAGCGCGCCGTGTCGCGCACCTCGCACGGCAAGCGGCTGGCCGACCAGCAGCTGATCCAGCAGATGGTGACCCGCTCGAACATCGAGATCGAAGCATTCCGCCTGCTGACCCTCAAGGCGGCCTGGACCTGGGACAACGAAGGCCCCAAGGCCGCCCGCCAAGCCGTCTCCGAGGTCAAGTACTGGGGCGCGCAGATCCTCCACGACGTCGTCGACCGCACGATCCAGGTGCACGGCGCGCTCGGCTACTCCACCGACCTGCCGCTGGAGGAGATGTACCGGCTGGCCCGCAACTTCCGCCTCGCGGACGGCGCCGACGAGGTGCACATCCAGCAGATCGCCAAGATGATCCTGCGCCGCTACGAGGCCGTCGACGGCTGGCCCACCGAGCACGTCCCCACCCGCCGTGCGGCCGCCGAACTCCAGTACGCCGACTGGCTCGACCTGCCCGCCCCCGGAACCGCGCCGTGACCGCCGGCGGACCGGCCGCGCAGCACGACGACCCGGTCCCGGCCGCCCCGCTCGCCGCATGGGCCGCCGAACGCGGACTCGTGGACGCCGGCACCGAACTCGCGGTCACGCAGCTGAGCGGCGGATCGTCGAACCTCACCTACCGGGTGACCGGCGGCGGCCGCGACTGGGTGCTGCGCAGGCCGCCCGTGCACGGCGCGCTGCCGACCGCGCACGACATGGGCCGCGAGTACCGCATGCAGGACGCCCTCGCGGGCAGCGGCGTCCCGGTCGCCCGCATGGTCGCGCTGTGCGACGAACCGCACGTCATCGGCGCCTCGTTCTACCTGATGGAGCGCCTCGACGGGGTGTTCCACATGGACGCCGCCGCCGTCGCGCGCCTCGACGCCGGCACAGCCCGCGAAGCCGGGCTCAACCTCGCCCGCACCCTAGCCGCACTCCACCGGGTGGACCCGGTGGCGGCCGGGCTGGGCGGCCTGGTCCGCCCCGAGCCCTACATGAGGCGGCAGCTGCGCCGCTGGCAAGGCCAGTGGGACCGCAGCGGTGTCGACGAAGTCCCCTCCGTCGACGGCCTGTTGAAGCAACTGGCGGAGAACGTGCCGGACGCCGGACGGATCGGCGTCGTGCACGGCGACTACAACTTCGGCAACGTCATGTACCGCGCCGACGCGCCCGGTGAAGTCCGTGCCGTGCTCGACTGGGAACTCTCCACGGTCGGCGAGCCGCTCGCCGACCTGGGGCAGCTGCTCGCCTACTGGGGCCCGGCCGGGCGGCTGCTCAACGCGCACCGCGGCGGGCATCTGCCGGACGCCAACCCGGCACTGCCGTCGGCGGAGCAGCTCGTGGAGGCGTACCGGGAGACCGGCGGTGCGCCCGTCCACGACCTCGCCTATTACGAGCGGTTCGCGGTCGTGAAGCTCGCGGTGATCTGCGCGGGCGCGCTGGCCCGCGCGTCCGGCCGCGAGCCGGAACGGATCTCCCGCACCGTCGGCCTGATCCGCGACCTGGCCGCGATCGCCGAAGGCTGAGCCGAATCCTGGACCGGGCAAAGGAGTTGGCATACGGGGCCGTATGGCAAACCTGGCGCGCAGACATTCCAGACAACTCGGCCAAATCGCTCGATGGTTGCGCTAGAAAAGGTAAAATCACGCGAGATTTTCGATCGTGAGGTGGAGGTCCACCTCCCTTTCCCGACAGGATGCTTGACGTCCCGTCATGGTCGTACGGGACAAGGGGCAGGCCCGGCCGGGGCGGGCCTGCCCCGCCGACCCCTCGTCGCGAGGGTGCGTCCGGAGCGGCTGGATCGCAGCCGGAGCACGGCTAGAGCGCGGTCATCCGCCCACCGCTGACCACCAGCGTCTGGCCGGTGACGTAGCGGGACGCGGCGGCGCACAGGAACACCGCGCACGGGCCGATGTCCGTCTCCGTGTCGCCGATCCACCCCATGGGAATGAGCGCCGTGATCCGCGGCTCCATCGTCGGGTCGAGCCGCATCGCGTTGTCCAGCGCCGGAGTCACGGCCAGCGGAGCAAGGCCGTTGACCCGGATGCCGTCCGGACCCCACTCGCGCGCCAGCGACTTGATGAAGCCGCGCTGCCCGCCCTTGGCCGCCGCGTAGAACGACAGGTTCGCGCTGCCCTGCATGCCCGCCGGCGACGTGAGCACCAGATACGAGCCCGCGGTCTCCTTCAGATACGGATGCGCGGCCTTCGCGAGCGTGTAGGAGGCCACCGAGGCCACCGACGCGTGCTCGTTCCACAGCTCGACGCTCGCGTGTTCCAGATCGACCGGCTCGCTGGACCGGCGGCTCGTCGCGTTGTGCACCACCGCGTCCAACCGCCCGAACCGGGCGACCGCACCCGCCAGAGCGGACGCGACCTGCTCGGCGTCGGTCACGTCGCACACCTCGACCGATGCCGAACCGCCCTGCGCCGTGATCTCGTCGGCGACCTCGGAACCGGCCTCCTTGCGCCGCGCGGTCACCACGACGTTCGCCCCCGCGCTGCCCAGGGCAAGCGCGATGCCGCGCCCCACACCCGCGGCGGCGCCGGTGATCAGGACGGTCTTGCCGGTCAGCGGCCGCACGGTGTGCATCGGGTCGAGCCCGTCCGCCGCGCCGGTGATGTTCGTTGCGGAATCGGTCATGGCACCATCAGCGCTCCACCGTCGAGGGCGAACGTGCTGCCGGTCAGATGCCGGGCACGCGGCGAACACAGCAGCAGGACAACGTCGGCGACCGCCTCGGGCGACATCGAGTCCGCCCCGAGCGCCGCTTCGCTGCGGTCGACATCCGTGCCGCGCAGCGCCTCGGCCGCCGGGTCGAGCGCGAACACCGTGGGCGTCAGCAGGTGCACCGACACCCCGTCGCGCGCCCAGCGCCGGGCCGCCGACTTGCCGAGCGCCCGCAGCGCCTCGGCCGCGGTGGCCAGCGGCACCAGTCCGGAGCCGCCCTCGATCGCCACGCTCGGCACGGCCAGCACGAAGCGGCCCCCGGCCGCCTTCAGCCGCGGGTGCGCGTACTGGAAGGCCGCCAGGCCGTCCCGTACCGGCTCCTCGGCCAGCCGGTCCCACTCGGCGGGGGACAGGTCCACCACCGGCCGCGCCTCGACCGAACCGGGCGTGTACGGCGCGAAGACCACCAGGTCGACCGCCTCGCCCGGATCGCCCGCGCCGAGTGCCGCGGTGTCCGGAACCGCCACCACCTCGGTGCCTTCGCCGCGCAGCGCTTCCGCCACCGCGGCGGCGACCGCCGAACGGCCGATCACCACCGCGTGCCGCGGACCTTGACGTGCTGACTCGCTCACGCCGCCTGCCCCTTTCGTCTCGCCGGGCCGGACGGGACGGCCGTCCGACCCGGCGAACGTATTTCGGTCACCATGTGATGACAAGGCTTGTCGGCACGTGTGCAGTGTGATGATCCGGACCACGGGCAGCCCTTGCACGGCCGGAACCGCCGCAGGAACCGCCGCTGCGGAGGCTTGCCGCACGCATGACCGGTCGTTGTCCGAAGTCGCATGAAAGTGTTCGAAACCGCCCACGAAGAGAGCGGCGGGTGTCACCCCGCCTCCGTAACCTGGAGTCATCCCCGGTGGACGGACCGGGGTCCTTTTTCGTGGGGGAGGCCTCGGTGGATGTCACGGCGTTCGTCGCGCTGCTCGACCAACTCGACTCCGCGGACGGGGCATTGCTCGACCGCCTCGGCCCTGATGTGCCCGAGCGGGTGCGCCGGATGCGCGGCACGCCGGCGCTGCCCGCCCGGGCACGCACCGCCGTCTACCAGTTCGCCGGAGACGAACCTTCGGTGCGGACCTGGCGCCTGACGGGGGCTCACGTCGCGTGCCTGGTCGAAGGCGCGGCGCCCGCGCACGGCGTCCTCAAGAGGCTGCGGCGGCTGGCTCCGGGCGACGCGTGGGCGTACGTCGACGGCACCCGCGGCCTCGCCGCCCTCCTCACCACGCGTCTGGGCGCCAACCCGGCGGCTTGGCGGTTCGTGCAGGACAACCTGGCCGACCATCCCGGTGTCCTCCCCGAACTCGTCGAAGCGGCCGGGCGGATGTCTGATGACGATCGGCCGCTGCCGGCCGCGCCGCGGGGGATCACCGCCGAATTCCGGCAGCTGCTCATGCTCCTCGACCCGGAGACGCTCGCCGCACTGGTCCCGCACCTGCACCGGCGCACCGTCACCGACCTCGCGCGCTTCGGCGCCGACCTGCCGCGGGAGACGATCGCCTGGGTGGTCGCGCTGGCCTCGCCCAAGGAACGCCTGACGCTGGCCAAGGCGCGCTGGAGCCGCCCGGACGTCGCCGAAGCCCTGGCCGCCCTGGACGACCCCGACGTGACCACGGCGGTCTACGTCAACCGGCACACGTCGGTCGCGGTCCGGTCCCGCATCATGGCGCGCGCCACGACCGTTCCCGCCGGCATCGCGGACTGCGTGCTCGACTCCGACAGCCGCGCGATGCGGCTGCCCGCGCTGTGGTCGGGCGATCCGGCGCTGGTGCGGGCGGCGTTGCTGTACCGCTCGTTCACCTCCAGCACCATCCGGCACTCCGTGCACGTGTGGCGGACGGAGGGCTACGACGCGCTCCGCGGCCTCTACACGCCCATCGACACCGAGACAGGACCGCAGCGGCCCCTCCCGCTGCGCGCGCCGCGGTACCGGGCGCTGATGCTCGCCGCGCTGGTCCGCCTGTGGGAGCGCCACGGCGTCGCCGAGGCCGCCAAGCTCGCCGACGAGGTCGGCATCCCGCCGCGCGACCGCGCGCTGTACGCGGAACTCTTCGCCGCCGAGGACGGTCTGGCCCGGCTGCGCGCCGAACTCGCCGCCAAGACCGGCACCAAGGTGCTGCTCAAGCGGCTGCGTGGCTACAGCCCGACCAAACTGTGGCCGCTGATCGAGAACCCCGGAGCCGACTGGTCGGTCGTCGCCAAGTCCGGCGGCCACCTGTCCGGCGCCGCCTGGACGCAGCTGGGGCAGCTGCCCGGCTGCCCGCCTCGGCCGCTGCCGGATGCCGCCGACCCGGACGGCGACGCGCTCGTCGGCGCGGGCCGCTGGCCGGCCGCCCCGGAGGTCCACGTCCCGCGCGAGTGGACCGGGTCGGGATACGTGCTGGCTCAACCGGCCCGGCGCGGCGCCCCGTTGCCGCCGGAGCACCTCTTCGCGGACGTCGCACCCGCCGCGACGGCGCTCAACACATTCGGCTGCCTCGACGAACTCATGGCCGCCGACGGCGCGCTGCTGCGCTACCGCGAGCACCTGGGCACGCTCGTCGACCGGCACTTGGGCGCGTCGACGGAGGCCCGCGCCGTCGCGCTGCGCCTGCTCGCCGACTTCACCGGGACGACGGAGGAACTGCTGGCGACCGCGGGGGCGATGACGCTCGTCGCGGGGTGAGCCGGGGTGAGCCGGGGAGCGGCCAGGGGAGGAGGTCGGGCGGCGGCCGCGGGGCAGGATGCACACGCGTAACCCTTGTCGCCGTCAAGTACCGGCGCCTAGGGTGCGTCCCGTCGTCCTGCCCGGACGGCCCGTGCTTCCGCCGCATGCCGAGGGGAACCCCCGTGTCCGACCGCGCCAAAGCCGTCGCCGCCGTCGAGAACTACCTGGCCAAGCTGGGCGCCGGGGACCTCGAAGGGATCATGGCCGCGTACGCCGCCGAGCCCACCGTCCACGACCCGATCGGCTCCGAGCCGAAGGTCGGCCGGGAGGCCGTCGAGGCGTTCTACGCGTCGATCCTGCCGTTCACGCCGAAGACCACGGTCCTCGGTCCGATCACCGTCACCGGCCGTTACGCGGGCTTCCAGTTCCGCATGGACCTCACCATCGGCGACAACCCCGTCGTGGTGTATGCCACCGAACTGTTCGCCCTCGACGAGGATTTCCTGATCACCGAGATGACCGCGGTGCCGGACCTCGAAGCAGCCGGCTGATTCCCGGCCGCAGTTCGTCCGTCCGGAGCCGTCCCGAGGCCGCCCGGACAACCGCCTGACATCCGCCTGACATCCGTCGGAGAACCGCCGGAGAACCGCCCCGCGGTTGTCCGGATGGCGGGCAATCGACGGCCGATCATCCCTGTTTGCCACGAGATTTGTCCGGTTTTGCTGCACAAGCAGCGATAACGATTACGCCCGGGGCGTGAATCCCGGTGCCCGGAATCAATAGCATCCGCGAATATGAGCACTTCCCCTGACGCAGAAACTCCGCTGCCCACCCGTGCGGGGGCCTTGCCCACGCGCGTTCCGCAGGCCCGGGCGGGCGGCCGCCACCGCAGACCGGAAATACCCGCGATCCTCGAAGGCGCCCCGCCGCTGGTGCTGGCCGTGCCGGGTCCGGCCGACGCCGACCTCGAGGACGTGGTCCGCGAGATCGCCCTGCTGGCCCGGGCCGGCCGTCCCGGTCTGGACGTGCGGCCGGTGTTCCTCGGCGCAGGGGCCACCGACCTGACCCCGGTGCTCGGGCCGGTCGGCGGCGCCGCCGAGGCGACGCCGGACGATGCGGCAGCCGGCGCGGAGCCTGCGGACGGTGCCGAGGAAGCGGTGGACGGCGAGCCGGCCCCGGCGCCGGTCGCCGAGGGCGTGCGGAACGCCGTCGTGGTGCCGCTGCTCATAGGCCCGCACCCGGAGGTGGAAGCCCGCGTCCGGGCGACCGTGGAGGCCGCCGAGGGGCGCGAGCTGACCGTGACCGAGGCGCTCGGCCCGCACCCGCTGCTCGCCGAAGCGCTGCACGAGCGGCTGTCCGAGGCGGGCCTCGCGCGCGCCGACCGGGCGCGCCTGTTCACCGTGGTCACCGCGGCCGACGGCATCATCCTGGCCACCACCGGCGGCCCCGCGGCGCTGCAGGCCGCGGACATGACCGGCGTCCTGCTGGCCGCCCGGCTCGCCCTGCCGGTGGTCACCGCGGACCTGGAGGTGCCCGGCGCGGTCGGCGACGCGGCCACGCGGCTGCGGCAGATGGGCGCGGAACGCATCGCGCTCGCGCCGTACGTCCTCGGGCCCGACCTCGACCCGGACCTGATCGAGACCGCGGCCGCGCACGCGGAGGTCACGGCCTCCGCGCCGCTCGGCGCGCACGGCGCGCTGGGGAAGCTGGTCCTCCAGGCCTACCTGGCGGCGGCCGGGATCCAGGACTGACCGGTCCGGCGGCGCGGGCAGGCGGCCGGGGGCGACCCGGGGCCGCCTGCCCGCCGACGCCGGACCGGGCCCGCCCGCTCGGGCGGGGGGTTCCTAGAGCACGATCAGCGGCTTGATCGCGCGCCGCTCGTCCATCGCCGCGTAGCCGCCCGGAACGCCGTCCAGGCCGATCGTCAGGTCGAACACCGGCGACGGGTCGAGGCGCCCGGCCAGCACGTCGGCGAGCAGCTCGGGCAGATAGGCGCGCACCGGTGCCACGCCGCCGCCCAGCGCCAGGTTGCGGCCGAACATCTGCCCGATGTCGACGCCCGCGCTGCCGCCGTGCGGCACCCCGACGTAGCCGATCGCGCCGCCGTCCCGCGCGATCGAGATCGCCGTCTCCATCGACTCCTGCGTGCCCACCGCCTCCAGAACCGCGTGGACGCCCGCGCCGCCGGTCAGCTCGCGGACCGCGGCGACGGCCGCCTCGCCGCGCTCCGGCACCACGTCGGTGGCGCCGAAGCCGCCGGCGATCGCCGTGCGGTTCTCGTGCCGCCCCAGGATGACGATCCGCTCGGCGCCCAGCCGCCGGGCGGCCAGCACGCCGCACAGGCCGACCGCGCCGTCGCCGACCACCGCGACCGTGCTGCCGGGCCGCACACGGGCGGCGAGGGCCGCGTGGTGGCCGGTGCCCATGACGTCCGCCAGCGTCATCACCGCGGGCAGCAGCTCCGCGGGCGTGTCGGACGGCACCCGGACGAGCGTGGCGTCCGCGAAAGGCACGCGCACCGCCTCGCCCTGCCCGCCGTCCGAGCCAGGCTGCCCCCAGAAGCCGCCGTGCGGGCAGGAGGTGTACAGCCCCTCGGCGCAGAACTCGCACACGCCGTCGGCCCACACGAACGGCGCGACGACCCGGTCGCCCACCTGCAGCCCGCGCACCTCGGCGCCGACCTCCTCGACCACGCCCATGAACTCGTGCCCGATCCGCTGGCCCGGCTGCCGTGCCGCGACGCCGCGGTAGGCCCACAGGTCGCTGCCGCATATGCAGGCGTGCGTGACGCGCACGACGGCATCGCCGGGCCGGTGGATCCGGGGGTCGGGCACCTCCTCGACGCGGATGTCCTTCGGCCCGTTGATCACTGTCGCGCGCATGCGCTCTCCTTCTGCCGACCCGCAGGCCGGTGTG
Source organism: Uniformispora flossi (assembly GCF_049534875.1). Taxonomy (NCBI): domain Bacteria; kingdom Bacillati; phylum Actinomycetota; class Actinomycetes; order Kitasatosporales; family Streptomycetaceae; genus Uniformispora; species Uniformispora flossi. The sequence goes on along the minus strand of NZ_JBMULZ010000012.1, from coordinate 56,975 downwards.
TATCCGGTCTCGCCGGCATTCTCGTCCCGCGGCCGGCCCGGATTCCGGGCGGCCGCCCCGGCAACTTCACCCTCGCCCCGGCGTGCCGGTGGCCGCAAACCGGGTGGCCGCATGCGACCGTTCGGATAGAGGTTGATAGCCGTATATGCGGCTGTTTGATCCATATGTGATCGAGCCTGTCCGAACCATGGATCGGTGTGCCATGCCGCCTGCCCCGTCGCCCCCTCCGCGACGCCGTGCGGGAGCACGCACGGCCGTCCTCGCCCTGGCCCTGTCCGCCGCGCTGGCGGCCTGTTCGTCGTCGGGAGACCAGACGCCGTCCGGAGGCCGCGAGCGGCCCGGACGCGGCGCTCCGGGCGGCACGCAGGCGGCGCCCGCACCCGCGGAGCCGTTCACCGTGGTGGCGACCGGCGACGTGCTCGCCTACCCGTCGATCTGGCAGCAGGCGCACGACGACGCGGGCGGCAACGGATACGACTTCCACGAGATCTTCGCCGGGGTCGCGCCGATCGTGCGGTCCGCCGACCTGGCGCTGTGCCACATGGAGACCGTGTACGGCGCCCCCGACGGCCCGTTCGCCGCCTATCCGCTGTTCAAGGCCCCGCCGCAGATCGCCCGCGCGCTCGTCGACACCGGCTACGACGGCTGCTCCACGGCCTCCAACCACACGCTCGACGACGGCTTCGACGGCGTGCAGCGCACTCTCGCCGACATGGACGCCGTCGGCCTGCGGCACGCCGGCTCGGCCCGCTCGGCGGACGAGGCGGCCACCACGACGATGTACCAGGTCAAGGGCGTGAAGGTCGCGCACCTGGCCTGGACGTACGGCACCAACGGGCTCCCGCTGCCCGACGGCAAGCCGTGGACGGTGAACGTCGTCGACGTGCCGCGCATCGTCGCGCAGGCGCGGGCGGCCCGGGACGCGGGCGCGGAGGTCGTGCTGCTGAGCCTGCACTGGGGCTCCGAATGGCAGCGGCAGCCGGACGCCGACCAGGTCCGCTGGGCGCAGGAGTTGACCGCCTCGAAAGACCCGTCCGGGCACAAGGACATCGATCTGATCCTGGGCACGCACAACCACGTGCCGCAGCCGTACGCCAAGGTCAACGGCACCTGGGTGGTCTACGGCATGGGCGATCAGATGGCGAACTTCCCCGGTGCGGACAAGCTCCAGGGCAACTACAGCTCGATCGCGCGCTTCACGTTCACCCGCGGGCCCGCCGGATGGGCGGTCGACCGCGCCGAGTTCCTGCCGCAGTACTCCGACCCGGGGCCGCCGTTCCGGGTGGTGAACCTCAACGCGGCGCTCGCGGGCGGGACCGCGCGGGCGGACGCCTACCGGACGCCGCTGGAGACCATCCGCGCCGCGGTGCTGTCCGAAGGCGCGGCCGCGGACGGGCTCGTCGAGTCGACCGATGGCCGGTGAGCCCCGACCCTGCCGACGCCTGACCGAATTGCCCCGTTCGGCCAGGTTGTTCGCTTCCGCTTACCCGGGATTTACCGCCCGGATCTGGGCATGGACGCGCGTAGACCCTAGGGTGCACGCCATGACTGGGACACGACGTCGCAGCCGCCGCTTGATGGCGCTCACGGCCTTCGTGGCCGCGAGCCTGGTCAGCAGCGCGGCCACCATCGGCACCGCCGCCGCAGCGTCCGGCCGGGGCCCCGCCCCGGACCCGACGATGAACGTCCAACTCCTCGCCCTCAACGACCTGCACGGCAACCTGGAAGACCCGCAGGGCAGCGCCGCGAACATCACCACCGGCATCGACCCGGCCACCGGCAAGCCGGTGACGGTGCCCGCGGGCGGGGTCGCCCGGCTGGCCACGCAGCTGCGCGAGGCCCGCGCGAAGAACCCGAACTCGCTCACCGTCGCGGCCGGCGACATGATCGGCGCCAGCCCGCTGCTGTCCGGCCTGTTCCACGACGAGCCGACCATCGAGGCGCTCAACGAGATCGGCCTCGACGTGACGTCCGTCGGCAACCACGAGTTCGACGAGGGCCGCGCCGAGCTGCTGCGCATGCAGAACGGCGGCTGCCACCCCACGGACGGCTGCTACGCGCCCGGCCGCACGTTCTCCGGCGCCAAGTTCCCGTACCTCGCCGCCAACGTGCTCGACGAGAAGACCGGCTGGCCGATCATGGCCCCGGTCAGCATCAAGTACGTCAACGGCGCCTGGATCGGCTTCATCGGCATGACCCTCGAGGGCACGCCCGACGTCGTCACCGCCGAGGGCGTGAAGGGCCTCAAGTTCGAGGACGAGGTCAAGACCGCCAACCTGTACACCAAGCTCCTCAAGGCGGTCGGCGTGAAGTCGATCGTCGTGCTGCTGCACGAAGGCGGCATGCCGACGAGCGGCATCTACAACTACGACTGCAACGCGGGTGGTTCGCTCGGGCTGAGCGGCCCGGTCGTGGACATCGCGAAGAACCTCGACCCGGAGATCGACGCGGTCGTCACCGGCCACACGCACCAGTCGTACGTGTGCAACATCCCCGACCCGAAGGGGCAGCCGCGGCTGGTCACGTCCGGCGCGTCGTTCGGGCGGCTCTACACCGAGATCAACCTGACCTACGACAAGCGCACCCGCGACATCGTGCGCACGCAGGTCAGCGCGGTGAACCGGATCGTCAGCCGGAACACCACCCCGGCGGACGACGTCCGGACGCTGATCGAGAACTGGCAGAAGCTCGCCGCACCGGTCGGGAACCGCAAGGTCGGCTACATCCAGGGCGACATCCTCGGCCGCGGCGCCCCCACATCGGAATCCCCGATGGGCGACCTGATCTCCGACGCGCAATTGGAGGCGACCGCTGCTGCGGACAAGGGCGCGGCGCAGATCGCGTTCATGAACCCGGGCGGGATCCGCTCGGACTTCCAGTTCAAGCAGGCGAACGGCGAGGGCGACGGCGTGGTCACCTACGCCGAGGCGTTCACCGTGCAGCCGTTCACCAACATGATGGTGACCCAGACGCTGACCGGGCAGGCGGTGCTCGACGTCCTCGCCCAGCAGGTGTCCGGCGGCAACGAGGCGAGCCCGCGCTATCTGCAGATCTCGAAGGGGCTGACGTACACCGTCGACCTCAAGCAGACAGGTGCGGCGCGGATCGTCGCGGGCAGCGTGAAGCTGAACGGCGAGCCGATCGACCCGGCGAGGACGTACCGGGTGTCCGCGAACGAGTTCCTCGCGGCGGGCGGCGACGGGTTCCCGGCGTTCAAGACCGGCACGGCGAAGCTCAACGGCGTGTCCGACCTGGACGCGCTGACCGCCTACCTGGCCGCGCACTCGTCGCCGGACGCGCCGCTCGCGGTCCCGGTGGCCGACCGGATCACCTTCCTGCGCTGAGCCCCCTCCGTCACTCCGGGCATGCCGAGGCCCCGCACACTCGTGGTGTGCGGGGCCTCGGCGGGGGTGTGCCGCGGGGTGCGCGGGCGCTGGGGGCGCGCCTTAGGCCGCTCGGCGCAGGGCCGCGGTGACGCGCGTGGTGGCGACGGACCGGGCATACCGGCGGCGGCGCGCGATGATCGCGAGCAGCGGGCCGTGGGCGTACCCGGCGGGGGCGTCGTCGTGGCTGCGGGTCGGGGCGGCGTCGGTCCGGGCGGCGCTGGTCGCGCTGGTCGTCATGGCACATCTCGATTCGTTCGGTGCCGCTCTTTTTCGGGAGCGGCTCGCACTACCCCCACGTTATGTGCCGCCTCGGACAGCGGCGTCCGCCGCAGGTCGGCGATCTCGAGGCCTTCCCTGGGCGGCCGCCGGCACATCGCCTACGACCTGAGGAGGAGGCCGAAAGGGTGCGCGTCTCGGGGTCGTCCCGGGGTGCCGGGCGCACCGGGAGGCGGGGGTCCGGCTTGAACCGGACGGGTGCGGACGGTATCTCTGTTCGCGGGCGCGTTCGAACGACGGGAGCAGGGGAGTCTCAATGAGCGTGGATCCGCGTACACCGGTACTGGTCGGAGTGGCGGCGGTCCGGCAGCGGGTCGACGAGCCCGGCGGCGGCCGGGACGCCCTCGAACTGATGGCGGACGCGGCCGAGGCCGCCGGCCACGACAGCGGCGCCGCGGACCTCCTCGGCGCCTTGGACATGGTCCTGATACCCCGCGGCATGTGGGGGCAGGGCGACCCGGGGCGGCGGATCGCCGACCGGTTCGGCGCCTCGAAGGCCCGCACGCTGGTCGCGGAACTCGGGGTGCTGCAGCAGACGCTGCTGACGCGCGCGGCGGCCGGCATCGCGGCGGGCAACGAGGACGTCGTCCTGGTCGTCGGCGCCGAGGCGGCCTACCGCGACCGCCGGCTGCGCGGCACCGGCCTCCCGCCGATCCACCAGCCGCTGCCGCCGATCGAGCCGGACGTGTCGCTGCGGCCGACCGGCGACATCCTGCACCGCGTCGAGATCGACCGCGGACTCCCGGTCCCGGTGCGGCAGTACGCCATCCTCGAATCGGCGCTGCGGCACGACGAGGGCCGGTCGCTCGACGAGCACGCCGCCGACGTCGCCGCGCTGTGGTCGAAGTTCGCCGACCGTGCCGTCGGAAACCCGGACGCGTGGCACCGCCGCGCCGTCGCGCCCGAGGCGATCGCCGAGGCGTCCCCGGCGAACCCGATGCTGTCCCGCCCCTACACGCGCTCGCACTGCTCGCGCGCAGGGGTCGACCAGGGCGCCGCGCTGATCCTGTGCTCGGCGGAAGCCGCCGAGCGGTTCGGGGTGCCGCGCGACCGCTGGGTGTTCCCGTGGGCCGCCGCCGAGTCGAACCTGATGGTGCCGATCGTCGCGCGGGCGCAGCTGCACCGGTCGCCGGGGTTCGCCGCGGTGGGGTCGTGGCTGTCCGCGTACACCGGCGTCGCGCCCGCCGACGCGAAGTACCTCGACCTGTACAGCTGCTTCCCGGCGGCCGTGCGCATCCAGCGGGCCGAACTCGGGCTCGGGGACCGCGACGACCTGACGGTGACCGGCGGCATGTCGTTCGCGGGCGGTCCCCTCAACAGCTATGTGCTGCACTCGACGGTGTCGATGGCCAAGACGCTGCGTGAGGACCCGGACGCGGTCGGCGTGGTGACGTGCATCTCCGGGATGGTCACCAAGCAGGCGGGCATGGTGTGGTCGGGCACGCCGACCGCCACGCCGTTCCACGGCGAGGACCTGTCGTCGCGGACCGCGGAAGCCGCCACGACGTGCGAGGTCACCCCCGATTACAAGGGTGTCGGCGTGGTCGACGGCTACACCGTGGTGGAAGGCGCGAGCGGGCCGTCGAAGGCGATCGCCGTGGTCGGCGTGCCGGGCGGCGGTCGCACGGTGGCCGCGTCCGAGGACATGGGCGTGGTGGCGGCGTTCTGCACCGGCGAGTGGGTCGGCAAGCACGTGCATGTGGACGGGGCCGCGCTGGCGCTGTGAGAGGGCGGAGGCAGTCGGAGGCAGCCGGAGGCCAGTGTCCGGTTAGCGCAGGCCCGGGCGGCCCGGCCGGGGCCCTGCTAGCCTCCTTCCTTCCTGCGGCCCGTCTTTCGGGCCGCTGTGCTTTCGGGATCCCGAAAGTCTCCGGAGACTCCGACCGTGAGCCTCCGCACCACCGCGAGATCCCGAAGCACCGCCTTGCCTCCGACCCGCAGAACGGATCGCGATGCCAGCCTCCGCTCGGACCCGCCGGACCCGGCGGGGTCCCCTCCCGAGCACCCCGGCCCCGCTGCTCGACACCACCCTCGACCAACTCCGCACCCTGCTCGCGGTGCACGCCACCGGCACCGCGCTCGGCGCGGCGCGCTACCTGCGGCGCGAACAGTCCAGCGTGCAGAAGCAGCTCGACACGCTGAACCGCAACTTCCAGGAGATGTGCGGCGAACCGCTGGTCCTCAAGCAAGGCCGCGGCAAGGATGTGCTGTTCACCGGCACCGGCGAAGTCCTCGTGGAGATGGCCGAGGCGACGCTCGGCGAATGGTCCGACACCATCCGGGACTTGCGCAGCAAATCCGCGGGCACCCTCACCGTCGGCGCGACCCGCTACACGCTGGGCATCGTCGCCGACGCCATCGCCGACATCGAAGACGAGCTGGCGGACCGCGGCATCGACCTGAAGGTCGACCACATCCGCACCCGCGACCTGCTGTCCCGGCTCGCCGGGAACCAGGTCGACCTGGTCTGCGGCAGCGTCGCCATCCGGGCCGGGGGAGACGCCGCACCGGACGGCTGCGACGTCCTCGAACTCGCCCGCGGCGGCCTGAGCCTGCTCACCAACCTGCCGGCGGACCGGCTCCCCGACGGGCCGATCCCGGTCGGCGCTTTGCCCGACGTCCCGCTCGTCGTCCCGTCCGACGGGCTGATCGCCGACTTCCTGCGCGGCTGGTTCGGCCCCGGCTACGCCGAGCGTCTCACCATCGCCGCGGAGATCGACGCGGTGCCGTTCGGCCTCGAACTCCTGCGCTCCCGGCTGCCGCTGCACGGCGCGATGCTGGTCACCGAAGGCATCGCCGACGCGGTCCGGGACGGCCGCCTCGGCGGCGGGACACCGCTGCGCGCCGTCGACATCGCCGATTCCGACTGGGAGGTCCTGGTCGGGGTTTTCGCCCGAAAAGGCGAAATCGACCGGCTGCCGGCCGGTCATCCCCTGCATTTGCTGTGGCATGCGGCCGCCCGCCGGGCCGACCGCGGATATCCTGCGAGGGATATCCGGGAAAGCCCGACGGGCGGAATTTGACAAACGGACGAATACACGGGGACGAGTCCGTGCGGGGCGGTGCTGCCGTGCGGCGTTGCGGTGCCGCGCGGTGTCAGCCGCGGCCGCGGAGGTAGGCGAGGACGCCGCCCGCGACGGTGACGAGCGCGCCGATCAGCACGATGTAGATGCCGTAGCTGTTGGACAGGTCGAGGCTCTGCAGGGCCTCCTTGATCGTGTCCGAATCCGCGCCCTTGTCCTCCGCCTGCTGGGTCGGCAGCCGCTCCTTGTCGACCATGTTCAGCACCGCGAACACCAGCGCCACCAGGCCCGGAAGGGCGCCGGCCGCGCTCACGGCCGCCTTGCGCATCGCCACGCCGACACCGAACAGCACGATGGCCGCGATGGCCGCGACGAGCGTGATGATGCCGTCGCCGTCGTTGCCCTTGACCGTCTCGGACAGCCCCTCCGTGGACAGTTTCACCCACGGGAGGAACGAGCCGACGAGGACGAGGACCGCCCCGAGTACGCCGATGTACGAGGGGTTGGCGTGCCCCTGCCCGGCCCCGGCGACCGGGGGCGAGCCGTGCTGGGCACCATAAACCGGTGAAGTCATGGCATCGGACTTTAGTGGTCCGCGGCTATGCGGATAAACCCCTTCGGAAACATATTCCGGAGAATATTTGAAATGTCCGCGGGGTTATTTTCCCGGGGTTCCCCGGGGCCTGAACCGCCGCCCCCTTCCCGGGGCTTCGCGGGGCGGGCGGCTCCGGTCCGGCCGTGGTTCAGTGGCCGAGGTCCGCCGGATAGCGGACCTGGACCTGCCAGCCGGCGGCCGGTGCGGCACCGGCCGCGGTCAGCCGCTGCTCGGCCATCCGCCGGGTGATCTCGGCCGGCACCAGGCACTCGGCGCACGCGCCGTCGAGTGCCACGACGGTGAGCGTCACCGCGAAGTCGCCGTCGCGCGCCACGTCCAGGCGGTAGTCGTCGGCCGCCAGGGCGTCCGACAGCGGGCGCAGCGCCGCGGCGACGTCCGCGTCGGTGAGCGAGCTCATGCCGGGACCTCCGGGTTCGCCGCCGTGCCGGTGAACAGGCCCAACGTACGCTCGACGGCGTCCGCCGCCATCGCGTCCAACTGCGCGTCGCTGGAACCGCCCAGGGGGCCCGGCACGCTGAGGATGCGCGCCTCCGGCAGTCCGTACAACGCGCACACCTGCTCCGCGAGTTCCGTGAACCCGGCGGTGGACAGCAGCACCGTCGGGATGCCGAGCTGCTCCAGCTCCACCGTGTCGTGCGCGCTCCACGACGTGCACGAGCCGCAGTCCGCGGAACCGGTGATCACCAGATCGGCCTCGGCCAGGATGCGTTCGACGACCTCGGGTTCCGCGGGCAGCGCCGCCGACACCTTGGGGATCTCCAGCGTGACGGTCGCGCCGGTGCGTTCGGCCACGAGGCGGGCGATGGCACCTTGGATCTGGCCCGCGTGCGGCTTCAGGTTGTCCAGGACGGCGATGCGCTTGCCCGCCAACAGCTCGGGGGACGGTGCCAGGTGCTTGGACGGCGCGCCGACCCGGCCTTCCGGGGACAGGATCTCGATCATGCTGCTGCCTTTCTGCTGCCGTTCCGGTCCTTTTCGCGGGTGGCCGCTCACGCGACGGGGACGGTGACGCTGCGGGTGCGGCCCCAACTGGGCAGCACGAACGATTGCTTGCCCGGACCGCCGGACACCAGCACGCGGATGTTCTCCGGGTGGTCGGTCATCGGCTGGAGGTCGTCGTCGCGGAGCGCCTTCATCCACGGCCGCCACAGGTTGGACTGGAAGTGCGCGCGGAAGTCGCCGGCGGGGCGGCGGGCCTTCTCGAACAGGTACGACTGCACGTCCTGCCGGGCCCAGCCCGCGCCCGCGATCGTCGCGGCGTGCTCGGGGCCGAGGACGACGAAGTACTCGGCGTCGGAGACCACGGCGTTGTTGGTGCCGAACGTCGCCATGACGGTGGCCGCCTTGTCGAGGATCCCGGCGGGGTCGCGGCTCTCCATGTCGTGGAAGTTGTGCGGGTTCTCCATGCCGGCCACGGTGACCGCGCTCGGCGCGTCGATGCCGAGGCTGCGCGGGTAGGCGGGCCACGGGCTCGCGGCGGTGTTCTCGGCGAAGCAGAAGGTGTACTTGGACGGCTGGCCTTGCGTGGCCGCGTCGCCCAGGCCGCCGCCGTCGTGGCCCTTCGCGGTGCCGCCGGCGACGTGCATCATGACGAACCGGACGGCGCGGCCGAGCGTCGCGTTGGCACGGTTGCCGGGTCCGAGCGTGCCCGTGCCCGCGTTGAAGCCGTGGCGTTCCACCGCTTCGCCGTGCACGAGGACCATCGCGGAGACCGGGTGGGTCGTGGAGTTGACGCCCCGCAGGTTGAACTCGGGAGCGACGAGGCCGCGCACCGCGGCGACGAGGACGGGCAGCAGGTCGGCGGGACAGCCGGCCATGACGGCGTTGACCGCGAGGATGCGCGGGGTGGCTTCGCCGAGGCGGGGGGCGAGGGTGCCGATGACCTCGTCGGGGTCGCCGGAGTACCCGGCCAGCATCGCGTCGACGCGGGCACGGGTCGGGGCGACGATCGGCAGGCCGTCGCCCCAGCCGCGGTCGGCGAGGAGGGCGTAGAGCGCTTCGGGGGATTCGTCGGGGAGGGTGAGCGGCTCTTTGTCCGCTGCTGTGTCTGCCGTCTGCTGGTCGGTGTCGGCCACGACCGCCCCTTTCGGTTTCGCTGTCGCCCGCGGGGGTTCGCCGCGGCGGGTGCCGGGCTTTGCCTCTCGGTGCTTCACGCTGCCTCTCGCTGACTTGCGGGCATGAAGCTAGCCTGACGGCTCGTCAGAAGCAAGGGGTGAGTTCGAAAGTTCGAACCAGGTATGGTCAATTTTCGAACGACTGGGTGTGTGGGAGGTTGACGTGGCGATCGGCATCGACTTGAGCGGCCGGACGGCGCTGGTGACGGGCGGCGGCGCGGGCATCGGCCGGGCGATCTGCCTGCGGCTCGCCCGGGCGGGAGCGGATGTCGCGGTGGCGGATCTGCGGGAGGAAGCGGCGGAGGAGACGGCCGAGCTGGTGAAGGGCGAAGGCGTGCGGTCCCTCGCCGTGCGGGCCGATGCGACGGACGCGGGGGCCGTGGCGGGGATGGTGGAAGCGGTGGTGGCCGGTCTCGGGAGTCTGGACATTGCCGTCAACAACGTGGGGATGACCGCGGGGCACGGGGCGGCGGCGTTCGTCGACTGGACGCCGGACGCGGTGCGCGACGTTGTGGGAGTCAACCTGCTGGCGACCGCGTACTCGTGCCAGGCGGAGGCGCGGGCGATGATCGCGGCGGGCGGTGGAGGATGCATCGTCAACGTGAGTTCGGGGGAGACGACCCGGCCGGCGCCGGGCCTGGCGCCTTACGGAGCGGCCAAGGCGGGAATCAACCACCTGACGCAGACCCTGGCGGTGGAACTCGCACCGCACCGGATCCGGGTGAACGCGGTGGCGCCGGGAACGACACTGACCGCGCAGGTGGCGGCGACACTGTCGGAGGAGTTCCAGGCGGGGCTGCTGAAGGCGATTCCGCTGGGGGCGCTGTCGGAGCCGGACGACATGGCGAAGGTGGTGCTGTTCTTGTGCTCGGACCTGGCGGGGCATACGACGGGGCAGTTCGTACTGAGCGACAACGGGGCGTTCTTGTCGCGGAGCCGGCCGACTTACGAACTCTGAAGCCCTGTTTGTCGGATGTTCACCGCCGGGTCGGCAACGGATCGCGCTTCCCGCGCGTCGACACAGCTGTGCACACCTCGGCAAAGACCCGGCGATGCCGCGTTTCCGGCGCCGCGCTCGCCGCCCTCCTCGTCGCCGCCCTCCTGGCCGGCTGCGGGGGTGACGGGAGCGGCGGCGGGGGCGGCGCGGCTGCCCGGTCGCCCGCATCTCCCTCGGCCGGTTCGGCCTCGGCGGGCGGTGCGCCGCCCGCCGCCGCCCCAGCGCCGACCCCGCGGACCGGACCGCCGTCCCCGACCGGCCCGCCCGCGGCGTTCACGCAGGTGCTGACGCAGGCCGGCCGTCCCGTGATGAAGACCTCCCTGCACGGTCCCGAGTCCGACGTCACGATGAACGTCTGGACGTGGACCCCGCCCGAGTACGACGACCCCACATACGCCGGCTCGGGCTTCCCCGTGCTCGTCCTTTTCCCCGGCGGCGAGGGCAACAACTACAACACCTGGGTCGACAACGCCCAGCTCGGGCTCCAGACCGCGCTCACCGACATGGCCAAGACCGGCAAGTCCCATCCGTTCATCCTGGTCATGCCATCGATGCAGCTCTCCAAGGGCCTGGAGACCGAGTGCTCCGACATCCCCGGGCAGCCGAAGGTCGGCACGTGGATCACCGAGGACGTGCGCGACATGGTCCTCGCCAACTTCCGTGCGAACCCCGACCCGAAGGCGTGGGGCATCATGGGCGGCTCGTCCGGCGGCTTCTGCGCCGCCAAGCTCGCCTTGCAGCGACCGGACCGCTTCGCCGCGGCGGTGCCGATCGGGGCGTACTTCATCCCCGACTCGAAGCTCTGGCACGGCAAGGGGCCCGAGTGGGAGGCGAACAACCCCAGCCTGCTCGCGGGGAAAGCCGGCGGCCCGACCAAGCTCCTGCTCGTCGTCGGCGGCAACGAACCCGAGGAACGACGCGTCGCCGACAACTTCGCGCCTCTCGTCAAGCCGCCGGCCATCGTCGAACGCTGGGACAACCCCGGCGGCCGGCATTTGACCAGGGACTTCAAGAAAGCGGTGCCGTTGGCGTTGGAGTTCTTCACCAGGAACCTCCCGGGCCCGACCCCGCCTCCGGCGAACTGAGCTGCCCGGCCGGCGGGCTCCCCCGGCGAACTGACGTTTTCGGCAAGCAGGTTCCCCGTCGACCCGGCTGCGCTCACGGTCCGTGACGCAGCATCATGAAGTCTGTGCCGCCCGCCCGTCAGCTCCCGTACGGGCGGGCGGCGCGAGCGGCGTTACGCCGCGACGACCTCGGCCGCCGGGTAGTCGACGTATCCCTCGGCGCCTCCGCCGTACACGCCCTGTGTTGCGGTCGGTGCCAGCGGAGTTCCGGACGCCAGCCGCGCGGGCAGGTCCGGGTTGCTGAGGAACAGCCGTCCGAACGCGAACAAGTCCGCATGTCCCGCCTCGATGAGCCGTGCGGCCGCCTGCGGGTCGCTGGGTGTGGGGCCGTTGTGGTTGGCGACCAGCGTCCCCGACCACCGCGGACGCAGATCTTCGATCGCGCGGTAGCGGCCGCGCTCGAGGACGTGGAGGTACGCGAGGCCCAGCGGGTCGATCGCGTCCACGAGTGCTCGGTATGTCTCCTGGGGGTCCGCCTCGGCGAGCTGGTTCTCGTCGTTGTCCGGCGAGATCCGCAGCGCCACGCGGTCGGCGCCGACGGCGGCGACGACCGCCTCGACGACCTCGATCGGGAAGCGGAGCCGGCCCTGCAGCGAGCCGCCGTAGCCGTCCGTGCGCCGGTTGGTGTTGTCGGCGAGGAACTGCTGGATCAAGTAGCCGTTCGCGCCATGGATCTCGACACCGTCGAAGCCCGCGGCTACGGCATTCTCGGCGGCTCGGGCGAAGTCCCGGACGGTCTGGTCGATTTCGCCCGCCGTCAAGGCGCGCGGCGTGACGTGATCGACCCACCCGTCCTGCGTGAAGATCGACGCCCCGTCGATGCGTACCGCGGACGGTGCTACGGGGAGTTCCCCGTCGGGCAGGACGCGCGGGTGGCTCATGCGCCCGACGTGCCAGAGCTGGGCGAAGATCGTCCCACCCTCGGCATGCACCGCGTCCGGGACGGCGCGCCATCCGTCGGTCTGTGCGTCCGTATGGATGCCGGGGATGCCCGGCCCGCCCTTTGCGAGGGGGTTCACGTAAGCCCCCTCGGTGATCAGCAACCCGGCCCCGGCGCGCTGCCGGTAGTACGTCGGCGCGAGCGGGCTCGGCACGCCGGTGGCGTCGTCGGCTCGCCCGCGCGTCATGGGCGCCATCGCGATGCGGTTGCGGAGGTCGAGACGGTGGGAGCGGTGGGGGCGGAAGAGGGGGGCGAGGGAGGTGAGGGAGGTCATCGGGAGTCTCCGTTGCTGCTGCGTGTGGTGGGTGTGCGACGTCAGGTCAGGCTGCGGTGTGGTGGCCCCCGCCGTGCCCGTCGCCGCTTCCCCCGTGGAGGTATCCGCGGTCGAGCGCCAACGCGTCGATCTCGATCAGCCAGTCCGGCTGCGCCAGCGACACCACTTCCATGAGCGTGTCGGCCGGATACGGGTGATCCAGGAACTCCCCGCGTAGCTGGATCACTTCGTCCAGATGATCGGCCATGCCGCGGACCAGGATCGTCACCTTCACGACGTCCGCAAGCGATGCCCCCGCCGCGGCCAGCACCCGCTCGATGTTCGCGAACGCCTGGCGTCCCTGCGCCAGGAACCCACCCTCGACCGTCCGCCCCTGCTCGTCGATACCTGCCTGTCCGGAGACGTGCACGAATCCGCCGGCGCGGACGGCCTGGGAGATCTTGTACGGCTCGTACCAGTCGGGGGTGGTCGCGACCTGGCGGATGGCGGTGTCGGGGGTGCTGGTGCTGGTGCTGGTGCTCGTGCCGGCGGCGGCGCTGGCGGTGTTGGTGGTGACGGACATGGTGGGTTCCTCCTCGGAATCGGTCGCTGTGCGGTGCTGCGGGGTGCCCGGGCCTGCATGCCGGGAATATGCATCCGCATCAATTGCTTGCACATGCATATGTTGCTCACGCACGTAAGATCTTGTCAACAGCACGTGAAGGAGGACCGGCCATGGACCCGGAATGTTGGGACCGCCTGGTCACACTGCACGCCCGCGTCGAGAACGACCTCTCCAGAGCTCTCCAGCGCGCCCACCACCTGGGGCTGTCCGAGTACCGGGCGCTCTGCCACCTCGCCACCGCGGCCGACGGCGAACTGCGCATGCAGGAACTCGCCGACCGGCTCGGCCTCAACCAGAGTTCGGTAAGCCGCCTGGTCGCCCGCCTGGAAGCCGACGGCCTGACCCGCCGCGACCTCTGCGCCAACGACCGCCGCGGCGTCTACTCCGTCATCACCGACACCGGCCGCGCCCGCCAGACCGAATCCGCCCCCACCTACCGCGAGGCCCTGACCCGCTCGCTGGCGGCAGCCGCTACTGAGCCGGACTTGGCGCAGTTGGTGGGGGCGCTGACGGGGACAGCGCGAGTCTGACGGGCGGTGCGGGTTTGGCCGGCGGCACGGGTCTGACCGGCGGCCGGGCGAAACGTTCAAATCCGGTGGGGATTCCAACCCTTTCGGGTGGAACTCGGCTCGTCCGCTGAGGCTCCCCGTACCCTGCCGCCCACCGGCATCGTTGGGTATTCCGGCGGCACGGGGGACGCGGCCGACACTCGCGGTGATCAGGGGAAGGCCACCGGGGAGGCGAGCCGCCGCAGCCGCCACCGGTGCGCCTCGGGCCCGACGGGAGACGGTCCGAGGCACACCGGTGACAGGCGGCAGAGGGCGTGTTGGTGCGCGAGTTGCCTACTGACTGCTACTTCGCCAACCCACTACTTCGCGACTGCTCGCACTGCTTCGGTACTTCGGGACTGCTTCCCTACTCCCCCACTCCCCTACTTCGCGACCCAGCGATTCACGCTTCCGTCGCGGACGCAGGTGATCCACTCGCCATCCCGGTCGTGAGTGGAGCGGCCGATGTCGGCCTTACGGCAGAACTGCCCGTCGTTATAACAGTTCCCGGCGTTGGACACGATCTCGCACGCGCCGACTTTAGCGGTGGCTGCCTGGGGTGCGGTGGTCCTGGGCGCGGTGGTTTTCGGGGCGACGGGCTTGGTCGTGGCCGGCTTGGCCGTCGCCGGACGGGTCGGCGCGGTGGACTGCGCGGCGTCGGTGCCCGGGGGCGTCGTCGATGCCGTTGTCGGCGGCGATGTCAGCGGTGTTGCCGATGGGGGTGCGGTCAAGGCCGAGCTTGCGGAGGGCGTCGCCGTGTCCGATGCCGTCGGCGTTGCGGAGGGCGACGTCGAGGCGGTTGCCGCTACGCCGCCTTTCCCGTCGGCCCGGCCGTTGGTGTCCGTCGGCTCGCAGCCAACCACCCCCAGGAGTACGACTATTGCTGCCGCGGCCACGCGTATGTGCTTCATGCTCCCCACCCCCGACATCCCGGTTTGCCGGACGCCGAAGCAGACGCTTCGCGTCGTAGTGCCGCGAGGCCGATCCCCACCCGCCGTCGCGTAGGCCCATCGACGTGGCACGTGGCCCCGCCGATGAGCGGCTTACGGTAGCCGCTCCGGGAGTGACACGGAACCGCCTCAACGAAATCGTTTCTCGGGGCGCCCGCCTCGGCCGTGCGCGGCCTCTGGATCGCGCCTCAGTCCGCAGTGCTCCCCGCATCCGCCCGAACCGGCACCGGCAGCTGATTGAACGCGTAGTACACCGCCAGCACTCCGTGCAGAATCAACGTCCCCACCGCCGACACGAACGCCAGCCCCACCGTGCACGGGTACAGCAGCATGCCCAACGCGAACCGGCCGCGGGTGGCGCGGGCGCCCTCGGTGTCGACGTAGTCGTGGAACAGATGCCCGCGACGCGTCACGTACCACCAGAACAGCGAGAACGCGGCGGAGAACAGCACCATGAACCCGCCGTACACGGCCATCGCGATCTTCGCGTCGTCCCCGTCACGCAGATACGCCGCCACCACCGACGTCGGCCACGGCAACGCCGAAACCGTCATCAGCAGCAGCAAGTTGAGGAACAACGCCACCCGGTCCACCCGAGCCAAATGCGTCAGGAACTGGTGGTGATTCATCCAGATGATCCCAATAACCAGAAAGCTCACCACGTAGGCCGCATACGACGGCCACAGATGCCCCAGAGCCCCCCACAGCGACTGCCCCGGCTCCACTTCGGGCACCTTGATCTCCAGAATCAACAGCGTGATCGCAATAGCGAACACCCCGTCACTGAAGGCTTCCATCCGCCCGGTCTCATTCACGCCCGACTCCACATCCGCCTCCGCCGTCCACCACGGCGGATAACCGTACAGCGCGATGGAGTTCGGATCGGCGAACCTCAGTGCGGCGCAGGCACCGCCCGCAGGGTGTTGAGCACCGAGTCTTCAGCCGTGTGGAACTCGGGATAGACCCTTTCCGGGTCGGTGTGGAGCCGGTAGTCCCAGATGATGCCGTAAATCCCCAGGGTGACGATCGCCAGCAGGAAATGCATCCAGAAGCTGCGTCGCAGTTGCTCGTCGGGCTCGAACGTCAGCGGATACCTGACGAGGTCCAGGCGCATCCACACCATGCTGATCTTCTCGTCGAAGTCCTGCTCGGTGAGCTGGATCTCCCACCAGAAGCGCATCAGGCGATGGATGGCGTACCAGCCGTAGATCCCGAGTGTGACAATCGCGAGCACGAACGACAGTCCGGCGTTGATGGGCTTGTGTTCGTCTTCGAAGCGTTCCCGGGTGTAACGGTCAAGGTCCGCCAAGTCGTTGTGGACGGAATCTCCCTTCCCTGTCTGCTCAGCGTACTGGCGCGTTGCATCCACAACTGCGTCGTAGTAGTGGGCCTTGCGGTTCCGAAAGAGATCGGCGCGATTAAGGCGCCGATAGAAGATCACGCACACGTAGATGCCGAGGGTGATCCAGCTGAGCAAGAAGAAGTAGATCGGCCAGCTCACGAACTTCTGGTCCGTGTAGCGCCGTTGATGTACGTACCGGTCGACCTGCTGGATTGCTGGTAGATGTTCCATAGCCACCACAGCCGTTGGGCAGTGCTTCACTGCGCTGCGTCGGTGCCGCCGCGCAGTCGGGTTTCGTCGTGCGGGCTGTACCTTTCATCGTCGCTCGGATCTGCCGCCGTCGCACCGCGGCGCAAGGGGCCGGACGACGATTGCAGGTGTAACGCAGTGGTTCGCGTCCGGATGCCTCGAGCTGGTCGACGCGGTAGCCCCTTGCGTGGTTGGGGATGGTGGCGTCCTGGGCGTGGAGTCGACCGACTACCGCTGACGCCGTCGGCCATTTGTTCGGTTGCGGCGACGTGCCCGCGCTTAGACTTCCCGAGAAGAGCATCGCGGTTGCCCGCCAGGCCGCTGCGCCTGGCAGCCGGGATGCGCCGGCTTCGGGGGAAGTGGGGTTTCATGGCCGGGGGTTTTCAGGTGAGTCCGGTGGATCTCCAGGTGGTGAAGACGCAACTGGCCGAGGCTTCGTCGCATGTGCGTGCTGCCGGTGTCGGAGTGGCGGGGGTCGGGCGGCCGAAGGCCGGGACCGCGCGGGTGCAGACGACGATCGAGCGGGAGCTGCACCGGCTGAGCGAGGCGTAACGTACGGCGGCTACGCAACTGGACGGCGCCGCAGGGCAGGTGGACACGAACAGTCAGGCGTACGTCGACGCGGACGAGATAAGCCGCAAGACGTCGCAGCTCATCCGAGATGCCCTGGGCTGACCGTGACGGACGTACAAGAGGTCATCCCGGGCGACCCGGCCGGAATCCGCGCCGCCGCGCAGCAGGTCCTGACCGAGACGATACGCACCGGCCGTTCCGCGCAGCTCCTCGACACGGTCGCTTCATCCAGCGCGAACTGGCAAGGCGACGCCGCCAACGGCTTCCGCCAAACGGTCGCCGGATCGCGCACCCGCATCCACGAACTCGCGTCACAGATACAACACTTCGTGACCACGATGAACACCTACGCCGACGGCCTCGACTCGGCGCACCAGCAGGTGCGCCGGTGCCTCGACATCGCGGCGGGATTCGGCGTTCCGTGGGGCGACGTGCAGCGCGCCGCGTTCGATCCGGCCGCGTTGGAACTGCTTCCGCCAGGCAAGGGGCCCGCGACGGAATCCGACCTGCGACGCAGGGCGGAACTGGTGGAAGAGTTCAACTCCGTGATGATCCGGGCCCGGCTGACCGCCCACGCCGCGGACAACGCGTTCATGCAGGCGATGCGCCTTTCGCCCGCCGAGATCATGCTGAGCTACCAAGTGGGAGACGATCCTCGGCAGAAGGAGCCGTTCCACGCCAACTGGATCGAGGACCGCATCCCGCAGCTCAACGGCTATCGGGTCGGGACAGAGCAGGACTTGTTCACGGCGCTGAGCACCGAGGAACGTGCCGAGTTCATGCTCATCTCGAACAAGGCGTGGGAAGAGTGCCGCAAACGCTTCCCGAACCAAGGCGAACTAGACGGCCACGGCGACGCGTTTCGGCACGCCTTCTGGAACGCGATGCTCACCCGCCGGTTCGGCCCCGAGTGGGCCGCGAAGTACACGACGGCGCATGAAATGAACGCGGACACCAAGCCGTACACCCAGACTTTCGAGTCGATGGACCTCTACAACAACGAGGTAGGGCGCAACGTGGCCCAGGAGACGTCCGGCCAGTCACTCGACCAGGTGGCGGACGCGATCGAGCGCGCGGTCCGCCAAGGCCGCACGGTGGTCGTGGATGCGCAAGGCAACCTGCAGTACAGCGACCAGGTCGCGGGTGACCAGACGATCCACCCGGATATGAAGGGCACCACGCCCTCGTCGGACCTGCCGTGAGTGCGTCCGAAGAGGGGCGGACGGCGGGCCCGTTGCCCACACCCGGCGGCCGACGGGTCAAAAGCGCGTGGCGCACCCTGCTCGCGGTCATGGGCGTGCTTGTGGGCGTCCCCTTGGTGTTCTTTTCGCTGCTGTACGGGGTGTCCGACGGCTTCCGGACGTTCGTCCACCAATGGATCAACGACGACACCCCGTCGGCCTTCCACGACCGTGCCTACGACGAACTCTGCAAGGACGGTTCGCTGCTGCTGGCCGACGCGACCCGGTTCGACTGGGACACGGTCTACCTCGACGCCGACACGGACATGCTGGTGCGCAAGTTCGGCCAGGCAGCCCGCGCGCCGTCGTACGACGACGACCCCGGGCCGGCCTTTGTGTTCGTCGCCGACGGCAAGGTCGTGCGGGTGGTCCTGGTCTCGGGCGCGCTCATGGTCGAAGGCGGCAACCGCGCGTGGCCGCACGACGTACGCATAGAGTTCACCGAACCCCCGACCGCGGCCCGAGCAGCGGCAAAGGTCAGCGCGGCGGTGGGACCGCAGCACCTGGTCGACCCGGCGTTGGTGCGAGCAGGCTGCACCGCACTCGACAGCTACCGTTGACGAACCAGGATGACGGCGGCTGTCTGGACCACGACGCGCCACACGATGCCTCCGAGCACATCACGAGTGACAGGTCATCCGGGCCGCAGCCACAAGGAGGCAGCATGTTTGAACGGCTGTACCGATGGACCTGCTTCTGGCTCGACAAGCTCCAAGCCGACGGCCGGGCTCTGGAACTCCCGCACGACACGCTGAGCTGAAGGCGCGGGCGGTTTTGTCTCGTCCGCTCCGGCCCGGCCCGTCCTGCCCCCGCGGCGGGCATCACCGGGGCCTCGCGGCGCGCATCGCGACCCATGACCGCAGCCTGGAAGGCCTGGAAAGGATGTCGTGATCACGGACGACTCACCCTTGGGCCGGTGCTCCTGCCGCGCGCGCCGTAGAGCGTGCAACCGAGCGCGTAGGGGGCGCTGCGGTAGTCCACACCGGAGTTGAGTTCCTGTTCCGGAGCCATGTAGGCCAGGAGGCACCGGTCGAGGGTTGTGTCGTAGCGGCTCCTCCACATGTGGCTCATGCCGCCTTGGCCGATGATCTGGATGAGCCGGTAGCGGTGGCCCAGAGCTTCCACGGCCGTGGCTGTGCCCCTCGTTGAGCGTGACCCGTCGGCTGCCGGTCTCACCGAGTCCGCGACTGGTCCGCGGATGCCCCAGGGGCCAGGGCCAGTTGCAGAGATGGACCGCGATGCCCGCTGCGAGTCACCCGGTCCAGCGGGACCGGCGGGCGCACTCGACGGTGAATACCGATACGTGACTGATTCCGCGCCTCCCGTCCATCCGTAGCTTTGCGGTCAGCGGAGCACAGGCAAAACAGACAGAGCAGAGAAGCCAGAAAGACCACGCCGCCACCGCGGCACGGCCGCGACTCCGACCACCAGCCCCGGGTCCCGAAACCGCCGGGACACCACGGCGGCCCGCCCTCACGGAAGAAGCACGCCATGCCGGCCTACGTCATCGCCCACCTGCAGGACGCCGCCCCGCACGCCGATATCGCCGCGTACATCGAACGGCTCCCCGACACGATGCGACCCTTCGGCGGCCGCTACCTCGTCCACTTCACCCCGCACGAGGTGAAGGAAGGAACCTGGGCTGGAAACGTCGTGATGCTCGGCTTCCCCGGCATCGAAGAGGCCCGCGCCTGGTGGGACTCACCCGCCTACCGGGAGATTGCACCGCTGCGGTCGCGGCACATCAGCGGCGACATCGTCATGATCGACGGCGTGCCCGACGACTACACCCCCACCGCGGCCGCCACCGCAATCCGCCACAAAGCCAGCAGTCACTGAACCGAAAAGCCCACGGGCCCGGGCTCTCCGTATACGGCTGTGACGACGCATCATCATCTATGCCAACACGCCGAAATGGCTAACCAGCCACCTGCGGGTACCCGATGCGGGTGATGGCAGGCAGCAATTGAGTCAGAGAGGCCATCGGGTTGATTCCGGAGGCGGTTCGCTCGGTGAGCGGACGCAACGCGCACACTTCGCGGACCGCTTCCAAGCTCACGTCGACCCCGCAGTCAAATTCGGCGTATTGCTGATAGGCCGCGGGTGAGAATCCCAGCAAGCGGTCGACAAACCCGTCGGCCCCGTCCGGGTTGTCCACACCCCGAGGGAGGTCGACCGCACCGTGGTACCACGGGTCGTCCGTTGGTTCACGCACAGGGCACACGCTCACCATGGCGGCGCCCTCGGGGTACAGGATCTCGTCGGCGTGGCGACCAACTTGAGCTGCAGCTCCACCGGTATGTCCTCGATCAGGCCCGGCCAGAAGCCGCGTTCGTCGCCCCAACGCGCCACCATCGTGACTCGGTGCTCGTAGCCGTGGATCACGGACCCGACCGGTGTGAAGACGATCGAGCACTGCCCGACACCGTCCGCACCGTCGATGCGGGCGAGGTCGCAGCCCGGAATCCACTGCGTCTCGACGCTCGCGACCTCGTAGCCGTCGGCATAGCCCACAGACGAAATCTCTTCCGGTATCGCGAGTACGCCACAGACATCGCGGAGCTCCGAAACCCCGGGGAGCCGCGGCGCAGTCTCGTAAACAATCATGCGCCCCATCCCACCGACCAGCGGGGACAGCCGGCACCGGCTACATCCCGAAGTCGCATGGTGATCCGCAGGAGGAGCGGCAGAGGCGTAGTTGACGCGGCGATCGGCGACCACGGTGCATGGAGTGCCGGTGCGGTCGTAGACACGCCGGGTGGGAGGCTCGCGACGGCCGGCCATGCACGCACCGTGTCGATCTTGCCGTCCACGCCATCAATGCAGTGGTTCAGCTGCGATCCATCCTGCCGCGGTCAACGTCCACTGCCCCCGCTGGGCAGCCCCCGCGTGGTACGGCTCCAGCAGACCTTCTTCCACCAAGCGGCGACGTTCCCAGGCGGTCCGGTTTTCCCATTTCGTTTCCTGGTTGGACGGCTGAGGAAGTCGATCATCGTCCGTCAGCCGCGAACCGTGAGTCCTTTCCATATGCCGTAGCGCCTCCTGCTTCGACAGGCTGCCGCCACGCTCGCGGAGTGCTTCAAGCAGCCACTTGCGCAGTGTCGCGTGAGGTGTCAGGTTCACGACTCAGGAGCGTAGGTCATATCAACCGCTCTATGCAGCAATGCTGTTGCTCGGAATCCGATCGACGTTGCGCGCCCTTCATGCAGCTCCGGAGCAGACCGCTTGCCGAGATGCGACTGGCCTTTGACCCGCGTCTCAACAGGCCCTGGGGGCGCCCGTCTGGCTCGTGAGCTGCGGTCACTATTACCGCCACACGACAATCGCATCGTCGGCTTGAGCTGCTGCCTGCACGAAGGCCACCAAGGCGCTGTAACGGCCGACGACATAGCTCATCGGCCTCAGCGTGCTCCTCGAAGGCGCGTCGACTGGTGCCCTCAGTCACAGGACAGCTCCTGGCAAAGAGAGCTGAGACCGGGTCGGTGCCCAACTGGCGCAGCGCTTCGGCTGCTTCGCGGACGTTTTCGGCGGTGAGGTACCCGAGCGGTCCCCAGCTGTCAGGTGCGGGGAGAAGGTTCTCACCGCGGACGATGTCAACGGGGAAGTCATACTCGGCCGGGACGAAGCCGACCCATGCCTTGTCGACGCTGAGGAAGCGCGCGCCTGACGGGTCCGCCTTTCGTGCCCCCCTCTGACGTACGCAGCGCACGGGCGACGTGCCTGATCCACGTCAACTCCTGGACCAAGACACCCAGTTCGGCCGCCGTCAGCCGTGCGCAGTACGCGATCACGCCCATGGCCCGAGGCTACAGACGAGCCGTGAAACTAGGGCGATGACCGACACCGCCGCGTGCCTCCACAACGGCACCGCGGGGCCTGGACGGAGCCGCGGCACACACGGTTCGGAGCATATGCGCGGCCCTGCCCACAGCTCCGAAAGGCACATGCCTCTTCTGGCTCACCGCAGACCACTCCCAACTGGCGGCCTGCAGCCCCCGCCCAAGACCTCGACCGCAGACCGGAACGCAGACCTGCGCAGACCGGAATGCGCCGAGCGTCCGTGAGGAACATGGCCGTCGTCGGGCCCGGCTGCGGACCTGCGGCGAAACCGGATGCAAGATCGCATCGCCAGACGGCGCTTCGCGCCTGTTTCGCGATCATGGAGGGTGCCGCGGCGCGTACCCCACGGCGGAATCCGGTGGCTGTCCCCTCCGCAGCGTCCGTAGCGTTTGCACAATGACACACACCAATCGGGAACCCGCTTGGATCACACCGGAGATGGCTGCCCAGATCCGCGTGTGGCGAGTGGATGAGGACTACAGCTATCGTGCCGTCGCCCAGGCGGCGACCGACCTCTGGGGATCCGATTGGGGCAGTAACCAGGGGTACGGCGCAGCGCTCTGCGAGGCCGCAGCGGAGATGCTGGGCGAGGACTTCAACCAGGAACTGTGGAACTGACCGGCGTCAGGCGGACGCTCCACCGTGCGACAGCGTTGCGTCGGTTGCAGTCCTCGCGGTCGAGGGCTGGTGAACGACTTCCCTGGCGACCTGTCTAGGCAACAACGATGCACCGCACTCCGGGTCTCAAGCACCCGTCGATACACACGCATCCACTCATCCCGCGTCGGCACAGGGCGCTCAGTTACGCAAGCGATCGTGACATCAGGACCCCTGCCCGGGCCAGCCTCCAGGCCATACCGTGCATATACCGACCCGAGCCGGCGCAGGTGATCAGCTGACTACAGCACAACAGCCCGGCGCTGACAGATCAGCCGCCAGGTGTTGCGGAGTCCGCTTCGTCTACTCGTAGTCGGCAGCGGCCTTGAGCGCTCGGGCAAAGAATGCCCAGTCTCCGCGCTCGGGGACTTCTTCGCCGCGCGCGGCGTACCAGCCGTCTGCATCGCTGATCCATGCCGCCGACAAGGCGTCGAGGAACCGGTCAACGGTCGGGTTCTCCCACGTGCTGCCGTTCCCGATGAATTCGTCGCGTAGATCGCGTATGAAATCGGCTAGTTCAGCGCGGCCGATCGCGCCTTCCGTTGGTTCCACCACGAACTGCCATGCTACGACTGCGGTCTGCGGAACAGCACCACGAACCACGGCCCATGGCATGCCGGGGACCGGGTGGCATGCCGTGGGTTTCGCGCGCAGGGCAGCGCAACGTCACCACCAAGGTGCGCTGTACGCGGCGTAGGCCGGCGGCGGATGGTGAGTCGTCGACGCCACCACCCTGGAACGAGCGCGCCCCGGTCACGGCCGTCAGGCCGTGGGGCGCCCCAAGGCCCCTCGCAGCTGCCGACTGAGCCAAGTCGTCACCTGGCCTCGGCCCGGACCCGATGGCCTTCCACCATGAATTGGCAGGTGCAAAACTCGTGTTCGCTGCTCCCCAAGGGGGGCCTGACTGCGTTCGGGATCGCATTGGGTCATGGCTGAACGGTATAAATGATCTCCAAGTCGCCGCCCGGGAGCTTGAACTCTTCGAGCACGAGTCGCCGTTCGTTCTGGTTGTACGTCACGCGCATGATCTGGAACAGCGGTACGCCCTCGGCGAGTCGGAGCGTCGCCGCCTCGTCCGGCATCGGCATGCGCGTGCGGACGTGCTCTGTCCAGTGCAGCTCGTGGCCCATGGCCTCCAGCTCGGCGAAGAGTGCAGGCGCCGGGGGAGGGGCTGTTTCCTCGAACTTAGTCCCGACGAGGATCGAGAACGGGACGTAGGTACGGTGCGTCTCGCGCAGGCGGCCGTGCTCGGCGGTGTGGACTTCGTCGAAGGTGAACATCGGCTCGCCCGGCGGGATGCGAAGCATCTCGGCCCGGGAATCGCTCCTCGAGCACCGGCCGTGCGACCTCCGCCACGCGGGCATCTCGTTCGGCCTGCGGGCCACCCGGGACCCGGCGCGTATCGCGGAACGCACCGGCCACAGCGTCGACGTGATGATGACGCGCTATTCGTGGGTCCTGGACGAACACGACGCAAGCGCGAACAAGGTCATGGATGACGCCCTTCGCGCGTACGGCACGGACGTACCGGACACCGAGGACGACGACGGCGACACAGCCACCCAGGGCGAGGGATGACCATCCGTTCCACCACGCACCACGAGCCTCCGGCAAGCCTTCCGGCCGCGCTGGGGGCTCGTTGGCGTTCATACCGCGGCGATCCAGGAAAACCGGCTCTGACCTGCGGAAACGGCGACGAAGATCATACCGTGCCCATACCGGGAACGCTTGATTAGCAGCTACTCAGGCCGGCATACGGCTGCATATGGTCTGGACCCTACAAACAGTAATGGCCCCTGGTGAGGGGCCGTTTTACCTGGTCAAACTGGGTGCCCCCGGCAGGATTTGAACCTGCGCACACGGCTCCGGAGGGGATCGCTCATCCTGCACCGAAATGTGCGCTGACCAGCAGGGGAACACGGTCACGGGCCACCGTGGCGCAAGATCATTGCACGGATACTGCACAACTCGGTCGACGGCGTCGCGGAGCGTCCCGCCGTGCACCGCTCGGATGAATGCGATCGTCTGGACGGCAGTCCACCGTGTGCGTGCATGAAGCGACGGAACTCGTCGCCACCGTGCCTGCGTTCCCACACCGGACCAGCCTCGCTGACCCACTGGGCAACCGTGCTGACTCGTCGGAATGATCCGAGGTGGCGGCATCCATGAAGTCACCGTGCCATGCCCAGGCGCATCGGGTCACGGTTCCGGAGGGGCATTGATGCCGTTGCCCGGCCGCGCCTCTGACTGCGGCGGAACCCCCAAAAGGGGGCGCGGGTGGGGAGGGGCTCTGCGCCAGTGTCGTGATCACGGTTTGAGCGTCCACCACCCAACTGCCCTTGCTGGAGCCTTGTCTGCCCTCGGACGGGCTTCGAGAATGGGGCGTCATGGGTGCCTGGGGGGACTTCGTGCTACAGGCGGCAGGGAGGGGGGAGTCGTACCGCAGCCTCGTCGTAGACGTGCGGGTCCTTGGCGCCGTCACCGAACGACAGCTTCTGCCGGTTGGTTGCCCCCCGCGTGCCCCTCTGAAGTACGCCGCTGGCAACATGCCGTCGAGGCTGGTGAGTTGCTCGTGCCAGGCGCGGCAAATGCCAGCCGAGGTGGTGAAAGTCCAAGGGCGCGAAGAGGACCGCGCGCATCGAGTCGCCAGGCAACTCGGTGACTTCGCCTCGACCGTGGCTCCAAGCGGTCACAGCCCGAGAGGTGATCAGGAGGCTGGCAAGTCCTGGCGAGGCCGTCGGGCCGTGCTGCATCATGACATTCGGACTAAAGCTATGGTTGGAAAGAAGTGCATGTCTGAGACTGCGGTCGTTCCTGCAAGCGTTACCGTTCGCCACCCCTCCCTCTTATTGATGAGGAACACGTCCGCCCGGCTGGCGAGCGTGGAGTTGTTCGCTGGCGCGGGCGGGCTGGCCCTGGGTTGTCAGGAGGCTGGGTTCGACCCGTTGGTGACCCTTGAGTTGGACAAGTGGGCCTGCGACACCGTGCGACAGAACCAGGCCCGGGGGAACGCGCTCGTCGCGAACTGGCACGTTGAGGAGGGCGACGTACGGGACTTCAATTGGTCCCGCATCACCGACGAAGTGGATCTCGTCGCCGGCGGCCCACCGTGCCAGCCGTTCTCCATTGGCGGCCGCGGTAAGGCGGACGACGACGAACGTGACATGTTCCCGGCTACGGCGGAGGCGATCGCCCACCTGAGGCCCCGCGCGTTCATCATTGAGAACGTGAGAGGTCTGGCGCGCCCGAGGTTCGCCGAGTACTTCCAGTACATCCAAGCCAGGCTCTCGCTGCCCCTCCTCGCCGCGAAGCCCGACGAACTGTGGGGAGATCACCTGCGGCGGCTCCGGGCGGCAGGTCAGGACGTCAGCAACCAAGAGTTGGCCTATCGGGTCATCCCTGCCTTCGCTAACGCGGCGGACTACGGCGTGCCTCAGCAGCGGCAACGCGTCTTCCTGGTCGGCTTCCGAAATGACCTGGACGTGACCTGGGAATTTCCGTCTGCCACCCACTCCAGACGCGCGCTTCTGCATGCCCAGTGGACAACTGGTGAGTACTGGCAGGAACATGAAGTGCCCAAGGCGAAGCGCCCGGAACGGCCAAACTTCCCTATACCTGAGGAACTGCGGCCGGATGAGACTCAGACGCGATGGCGCACCATACGCGACGCGCTGACCGGTCTGCCCGAGCCGACGCTGGCAGGTACCGCGGGCGTCCTCAACCACATCCTTCAACCGGGAGCCCGTTCCTACCCCGGTCACACCGGTAGTCCGGTGGACTGGCCCGCGAAGACGCTGAAAGCAGGGCGTCACGGAGTCCCCGGCGGCGAGAACATGCTGCGTGAGACGGACGGCTCCATACGCTACTTCACGGTCAGGGAAAGTGCCCGCTTGCAGACCTTCCCGGACGACTACGAGCTGCATGGCCCTTGGGGCAAGGCGATGCGCCAGCTCGGCAACGCGGTCCCAGTCGAGTTGGCGCGGGTCGTGGCCGACAGCGTCCACGCCGCCCTGCGCGCGGAGGGATCCAAGGGATGACGGAGACGGAGACGCGACCCAGCACCCTCAACCTGACGCCCTCTCCCCGGATCTTGGAGATGATCGCGGAGGTCGATCTCCAACTTCACCAGTGCCTGTGCGAGTTGATCGACAACTGTCTCGACGAACTCGTCGAGGCCGCCCGTGTCGATGAAACGTTGGAACCTCGAATAGACATCACTCTGCCCACGGCGGGCAAGGTAAACCGGAGTGCCAAGGTCGTCGTGAGCGACAACGGCCGGGGGATGTCTCAGGAGGAGCTTCGGTACGCCCTGAGTGCTGGCACGTCGGGTAAGCAACGGTTCGGCAGCCTCGGACTGTTCGGCATGGGCTTCAACATCGCTACGGCCCGCCTTGGCACGATAACTGAGGTCCGTACGGGACGACGTGGCGACGATCAGTGGATCATCGCGACCATCGACCTTAGAGAGATGCAGCGGCAGTCGTCGTACGAAGTGCCCCTTCGTTACGAGCGGAAGGATCCGGACGAGCATGGCACTCTCGTCTCGGTGACGAACCTCCGCGAAGACGTGGTCGTCAAGTTGAAGTCTGCGAGTTCGATCCGGGAGGTCAGCAAGAACCTCGGGCGGATCTACACCTACATGCTGCGTGACCCCAACGGCCCTCACTCGGGCGCGCAGCTGATGGGCGGTCTGAACCAGCGCCTATACGTCAACGCTCGCCAGGTGCCCCCTCTCGTGCCGTGCATCTGGGACCCGACCCGGTCTGTCATGTACAAGGCAGCGGAAGCGCCTGCTGCGGAAGTAATCCACGTGCCACTCACCAACGCCTTTGCCTGCATGAACTGCGGGCACTGGTACGCCTCAAGGCACGAACAGTGCGTCGATTGCGAGAGCACCGATATCCAGGAGCGCGAGCGCCGGATCGTGGGATGGCTGGGCGTGCAGAGGTTCGCAGATAAGTCCGACTTCGGGCTGACGTTCCTCCGAAGCGGGCGTGCGATTACAACCAGGGACAGGTCCCTGTTCGACTGGGAGGGGCCAGACGGAGACATTGAGCTGGAGTATCCGATCGAACTCGGTATGGGCCGTATCGTCGGCGAGATCCACCTCGACCACGCACCGGTCAACGTCCGCAAGACCAATTTCGACACATCGTCGCCGGAGTGGCGATACATGGTTGAGAAGGTGCGAGGCGACCTGCCCCTGCGGCCGCAGCTCGCCAAACGCCTGTTCAATCGCGAGAACGACTCTCCGATGAGTCGGTTCTTCAATGCCTTCCGAGAGAACAAACCGGGCCTCCGGTACCTCATGCCGGGCAACGGCAGCACCGCCGTCCACAATGAGGCGAAGAGGTGGGCACAGAAGTTCCGCAGCGGGGATCCGGAGTATCAGACCGACGAGAAATGGTACGAGGCCGCCGCCGATCATGATCGGGTCAAGCACGGACCACCGCCGGAGCCGGTACCGCCCTCTGACGAGGATGACTGGCTCAAGGGGGAGGGGCTTGGGCATCTGGGGATGGGGTCGGAGGACGGCCGCTCACCGTCCCAAGATCAGAAGCAGCCGGAGCCGACCTCGGAGACACGGCCAGAGACTGAAGACCAGCGCTTCGCGAGGTACAGAGAGCATGCGACGCTGCTTCCCGACACTGACCGCGAAGTTCGCCTTGGTACCGCTCAGGCGATCCTTCGCGTCTACGTCACCTCCGGAGTCGAACTGGTCAAGGACGGCCAGCGGCAGCCTTCCGTGGTTCGGATCGTAGCTGGCGAGGTAGAGATCTACGTGGACTCCGGTACCACGCTGATCGCGCGGTACGGGTGGGCCCCGCTGAACGTCGCCCTCGTTTGCGCGGCACCGCAGTTGAAGAGCGTGTACTCGGTATCGGGCTCCATCTACGGGTTGGTGACCTCGATCCTCGAGCAATTCCCCGATCGGCGTGTGGACTCCAGCGCGGTGCGGAATCGCGCGGAGATGCTGCTGGAGGCCTTGCGAGATCGGCTCGCGGACCTCACCTCGAAGGACGCGGCCGTGTTTTGGTCCGTCCTGTCCGGTCAGTCGAAGCGAGCCGCCGAGTCGTACGCCATCGCGGTGGCACCGGACGTCGATTGGAAGGCAGCCGTCGAGAGCGGCGAGTTCGCGCGCTACCTGGGAGTCGAAGGTATCCTCGACCTCGTTGCGGGCGGTCCCGAACTGGTACTGGACGGCGGGTTGTTCCGCACTACTTACGCTGCGCTCGGCGAGGAGACACAGGCCGACCAAGTGGCCCGTGTTACCGCCTTCCTCACCGACCTTAAGCGGATGGTGGTGGGCCCGCCCCTGCAGAACACCTTGGAACTGTCCCGCTTGCTCCTTACCGCGGACCTACTGGACGCGGAGATCGTCCAGGCATGAACAGATCGTTCCTAGAGCCGGCCTTCCTTGTCGAGGAAGGCCCGAAGGGCTTCACCCGTCAGCTGGAGCGATTGCTCGGCCTAATCTCGTTCACGGATTTGGTCAACATCGATGGTCCCGGGGACAAGGGGGCCGACCTCCTCGGTCGGCTGAACGGTGAGGATTGGGTCTTCCAGTCAAAATGGAAGAAGTCTGGCAATGTGGATCGCGAGGCCGTGGATGAAACCCACGCGGCGATGCGGCATTACGCGATACACCGAGCGGTAGTGGTCACCAATCAACTGTTCACCCGGAAGGCAAAGGAGCGGGCGGACGCGCTGAGGGGCGTTGGAGTCAACGTGACTCTCTGGGACGGCCGACGGCTGGCGACGATTTACGATCGCGCTCCGGAGCGAGTCACGCCGTTCGACCTCCACCCCTATCAGGACCGTGCCGTGGAAGCGGCCTGGGCCGCCCTAGAGAACGCTGGCGAGGCGCTTATCTACCTCGCCACGGGCCTCGGCAAGACGGTCGTCGCCGGCCGATTGCTGCGACGATTCCTTCTCGCCAATCCGGGGGCCAAGGTGCTGGTCACCGCGCACATGATCGACCTTGTGGAGCAACTTGAACGGGCGATGTGGCGGGACATTCCCAAGGGCGTACCGACCCGTCTGCTGCACGGCGACTCGAAACCCGATTCCCTCCCAGGCGTAGCCTTCGGTGTATCGAAAACGGCGCGTGATTACATCCAATCCGGCTACGCCCCCGAGCTGGTGATCGTGGACGAGGCACACCACGTGGGAGAGACCGGGAACTACGCCACCATGATGGGCCTGTTGCCAAAATCTAAACGGCTGGGAGTGACGGCCACGCCGTGGCGAGGCGACCGGTACGACATTGAGCGGACCTTCGGCGAACCAGTTGAGCGGGTGTCCATCTCGGAGGGGATGAGGCTGGGCTACCTCGCTGACGTGAAGTACCGCGTCTTCGCCGACAACATTGACTGGGACTTCGTCCGCCATGCCTCCGAGCACGGCTACTCCATCAAGGACCTGAACAAGCGTCTCTTCATCCCCGAGCGAGACGAGTCGGTTCGGGGACACCTTGAGAAGGTCTGGGACCAGACCACCAACCCGCGAGCCATTGTCTTCTGCCAGACGATCGAGCACGCCGAGCGTATGCGCGACCTGCTCGCCCGACGGCCCGGTTGGGAGAGGGCCGAGACGTTGCACGCCAAACTGAAGTCGCGGGAGCGGCGGGCACGACTGCTCGGCTTCCGTACAGGAGACGTGCCCATCCTCGTCGCCGTCGACATCCTCAACGAGGGTGTCGACGTACCCGACGTCAACATTCTCTGCTTCGCCCGGGTGACCCACAGCCGACGCATCTTCGTACAGCAGCTTGGCCGCGGACTCCGTCTGCGCAAGGGAAAGACGCACGTGGAGGTACTGGACTTCGTCAGCGACATCCGACGGTTGGCCGAGGTATACGACATGCGAGAACAGGTTTCCGAGGGCGAGATCGAGCAGGTATCAGTCGGGCGGAACCAGTTCGAGTTCGAGGACCTGAGGGTGAAGGGGCTCCTGGATCAATGGATGGCCGACGTGGGTGACCTTGGGGGAGCGGACGACAGCGTCCGTTTGGAGTTCCCGCCCATCGAGGGGGGCTGATGGCCACCCTTCCTGAACCGATTCGCCTGGAGATCTTCGCGGAGCTAGCCCGCCATTTCGACGCCCTGCGGTGGGAGGAGGTCTCTTCGCCCGCGGCGACGGAGATGTACGACCGGTTCGTCAAGGATCCCAAGATCGGGGGGCGACTCGCTAGGTTCATGCCCACGGAGAAGATACGCCCGTGGATCAAGGACGGGCCGGCGAAGCAGTACCGTCGGGCGCTCGAAGGTGTCGGGCCGATGGCTCAGATGACGGCACGCGAGTACCCCGGTCCGCAGTCGGTCGTTCGGCTCGCCCTGGGCTCGGGATGGACCCTTCGTGCGCAGACACTCGACGTGAAACCGATGCGTTGCCTTGCCGATGGACCCGATGGTGAGTCGGCCTTCATCACCTGGGGTCCGATGAGTGGCCTGCAGGGTATGGTCTGGCACGCCTGCCTACGCCGGGCGGAGTCCGAGTCGCAATTGATCGTCATCGCCGTCACCAAGCCCAACACCGCACCACTGCCCGACGACGATTGGCACCTCGCGCTCTCGCTGGCCACCACATTGAGAGCCCGATGCGAGCAGGTCACCTACACGGTTTCTCGGAAGGCGACTGTCGGCTTGCGGACCGTTTGATCACTTCGGCCTCGATCTTGTCGGCTACCTCGACCGGGGCAATATGCTCCCAAAACCGGAGAACGGTCCAACCCGCCAACGTGAACGCCTTGGTGGAGTCCTGATCGCGGCGTTGGTTTTCCGCGACCTTGGCCGCCCAGAACTCCTTCCGATCCCCCTTTGCCGGCCGAAAGTGATCTGGACAGCCATGCCAGAAACACCCGTCGATCAGGACGGCCACTCGTTGCCTTGTGAAAGCGATATCGACCGTCCGCCGCAACGTGGGCACGGGCTTGAAGTTCACCCTGTACCGGAGACCCCGGCGATGCAACTCCTGGCGCACCCTTATCTCGGGCATTGTGTCACGCCCTCGGATTCGGGACATACGCGTGCTGACAATCGGGTCGACACCCGTAGACATCAGGCCTCCTTACCCCAGCGCTTTGACTCCAGCGGCGACTGCGACAGTCCACGCCTCCGTCAAGATGCCGACGGATCCACCAGAATGAAGTCCGCGACGAGGTCGACAATAGACACCCCAGCACTAGACGTTTGGGGCGCAGCGAGGACCTGTCGTCAGGCTAGCACCGACTTCGGCCCCTCTCCCGGCACCGAATCCTTCACGACCCTGTTTGGACGGAAAAGAAGGTCTCCGTGAGCATCATTTCGCGTAAGCGGCGGTGCTGTACAACGCACTCGAATGCGCGGGTTTCATCATCGGTCGGCACCGGCCAACGTTCACGACCAACAGACGGCCCAAAAATGATCACGATACGTGCCGTTCACCCACCTCCGCCGGCGCCCGGCCGGGTCACCCTGCTCCTGCATGCGCTCCTCGTGGTGGCTTGGAAACGATCCCCACTCTCGCAGGCGTAGACCGGAAGGGGTGCATCGATCAAGCACGTCTGCCGGGCGCGGAGCACGGCTCCGGAGCGGATCGCTTGTCCGTTGTCGAGGGGAGCTCCGACCTGCACGGGAGCGGAGATGGACCGTGTGTGAGCCAAAGATCATCGCACCAATACGGCCCAATGTCTGGGTAGGTGTGGGCGCTACCGTGCCGGCGCCAAGGCTCTGAACTTGGGGAAAGCCTATGGCGCCCGCTGACTGCCCCTCACCTGCGTGAGTATCTGGCATCGGAAGTAGTCGGGTACCCTCAGTCACTGGGCATAACCGGTGCGTTGCCCGACATGGCCCACGCCAGAGGCGCGCGGTAACTCAGGCTCGACCTCGCCATCCGGAGAACGAATCGAGCACGCGTCGATCCGTTCACACGGTCTGATGGTCTCGATGCATCTAGAATCGAACCGTTGGGTTTCGTGGTACAGACGGGGACGGGGTATGTCCGAATCATTCGATGAATCCGGCAGCGAATTTGAGTTGCGGGCACTCAACGTTGCCCGAGCAATCCATGACCCTTTCGGCCTGCAGGGCGCGATCATGCACCGCGGCCAGGAGCGAGATGGCGTTTTTGTCTCAGAAGAGGCAATTCACGTTTATGAGTTCACGGTCGACCGAAAGAAGGAAAAATCACGCAAGGATGCATCTAAGGTTAGAGAGATTCTTGGGGACCTCCAGAACGATCCAAAGAATCGGTACAAGGCGCTGGTGGGATGGTGCGTCTCGAAGGAGGAGCCGACCGCTGAGCAGCGTGGCGCAGTTCAATCAGAGGCCAAAGCCGGCGGGTTTACCATCCATGCAATCAGTATTTCAGTTCTCCAGGCCCGCCTGTGTAACTCTGAGGCGTACTTGCGTTGTCGGGACAATGCGCCCTTCGGGAGTCTTTCTTATACAAGTGGTCAAATTCTTCCTAATGTAGACGTCCCGATTCGAATTCCTGTCGAGGGCCAGGATATCGGAGTGAGGGAGATTGCTGATCGGATCATCTCGGGCAGAAAGCTCCTCCTGGTCGGAGAATTTGGTGTCGGTAAGAGCTACACGATGCGAAAGGTCTATGAGGAAGCGCGTAGGCTGCACTTCAGGAAGAATAAACTGACACCGTTTCCGGTACACATTAATCTGCGTGACTGTGTCGGATTGAAAACGCCAGCCGAGATTCTTCGACGCCACTCGGAGGAGATCGGGTTCTCTGATGACAAGAGCCTTATCTCGGCGTGGCGCTCCGGTGCATGCGTCCTGTTGCTAGATGGCTTCGACGAGGTTGTGCCTACTCGGTGGCTTGGCAGCGCAGCCGATCTGAAGCAGGTGCGCTGGGAAGCACTCGCCCCGGTGCGGAGGCTAGTCCAGGAAGCGCCTGGTCAGACGGGAATTGCGGTCTGTGGGAGGGCGCACTACTTTTCGTCTCAGAATGAGATGGCCGGAGCCCTAGGATTTTCTTCGTCGGCTTCGGTTGTCACGATGAACGATTTCAGTGATTCGCAAGTCGCAGAATATCTGAACGAGGTCGGCATTGATTGGTCATTGCCGGAGTGGCTGCCGACTCGACCGCTGCTGATCGGTTACCTCGTGGGCATGGGGGCATTCACGGACCTGGCATCGGCAGGCATGGCGGACCAAGCTTCGGCTTGGAGAAACCTGTTTGATGCGATCTGCACTAGAGAATCCCGAATGTTCAGTGCTGTGCGCCCTGAAACAGTCAAGATGATCGTTTCCCGTGTAGCCACGCTTGCCCGTTCAACTGGGGATGAGACCGGTCCTGTCGGAATGGAGACGCTGCGGAACGCCTTTATCGAGGTCAACGGTCGACAGCCTGATGAAGAAGGGATTCAGATACTGCTCCGGCTGCCAGGGCTGGCGATCCCAGATGCGCATACTGCTGCGGCGGGCGTTGAAGAGCAGAGGGTATTTGTGGACCGAGACCTCGCGGATACCGCGTACGGTGAGGATCTTGCGAGTTACGTGATTGATCCGTATGACGCGCATCCGCTGTCTCGCGTTTCGTCATGGGCAAATGCTGCAAGCGACCTGGGGACTGACGTTGCAACCCAGTTCCTTGAATCGCAAGGCATCGGGTGTCGCGCAGCCCTTGCTGCCGCCAGCCGTCGGCAAAACAGCCACCAATTCGATGCAGTGCTTTCTGATACGCTGAGGGTCGCATCCAATTTGCAGGACCCTCAGACAGTATTGCGTGAGAGCTATCACGTCGAAGGTGTGATCTTCGATAGCTTCTCTGTAGCGGCTGGTGACAAGGTTGGGTCCAGCGTTACCTACAAGGACTGCGTAATCCAGTCGATGGACATATCCGGGGCCGAAGAAGGGCGGGAATTGCCGCACTTTCAAAACTGCCTCATTGGATTCCTGGACGGCGCTTCGGTGATTCCCGGTTGGCTGTCTGGGAATTTTATTGAATGTGAGATTGAGAGATTCTCGACACAATCTCAAACTACTGCGGGAATTATGCAGCTGCCTGTATCTGCCGAGAACAGAGTGGCACTAACAATACTGAAGAAGATATATGGACAGCGTGGATCGGGGCGAAAGGAAGGGGCCCTTTCTCGGGGATTGGATCCGTCAATTCGTTTGCTTGTTCCCCGTGTCTTGTCTGAGCTTCTGTCATCGGGCTGGGTCCACAAGGTGACCTCGGGGCGTTCTGTCATTTATCTCCCGGTCAAAGGGCGGAGAGCCGACGCGCTGAGGGCGTTGGAGAAGCCGGGCGACTTCGCCCTGTAGGTGTGGACGACGGCGACACGCACACCACCCGGTCCACGGCATGCCGGGGACCGGGTGGCATGCCGTGGGTTTCGCGCGCAGGGCAGCGCAACGTCACTACCAAGGTGGGCCCTACGCGGCGTAGGCCGGCGGCGGATGGTGAGTCGTCGACGTCACCACGCTGGAACGAGCGCGCCCCGGTCACGGCCGTCAGGTCGTGTGGGCGCCCCCAGGCGCCTCGCAGCTCCGCTGCGATCGCGAGAACCTTGCTGGAACCGGGCTTCGCCTGATGATGCGTTCGTTCGCCGCTGCGGACGTCGGGCCGCGGTGGGACCGGCGTCCGCGCCGCACGCCCGCCGCGGCCCGCGCGGCCGCGGCGGCGGCGCGCCCGCTCGCGGGCGCGCCCTTGATCCAGTAGAGACTAATTCGGCAATGATCTTTGGCCGCAGGCAGGTTGCGGCTGACCGCGTATTCGTTTGGATACGCGCCCTTGTGTCCCTAAGCTGTTTGCGGTGCCTTCTCGTTGGGTCTGTTGGGGTCGAACAGTCGGAGATCTTCGGGCTGTTCGTCTCCAGCAGACGGACGAAGGGGTTCCATGGTGGATCGGAGTGACAAGCAGCCCAGCAAGATCGGGCGTCATGTGTGGCCGCTGCTCGTGGCGTTGTTGAACGTCGTCGCAGCGGTGGTCAACCTCGCCGGACGCAACTAAGCCCCGGACCGTCCAAGTGTCCGGGGCTAGTTGAAGGGGCGAGGCGACGCACCCCCAACCGTGCCAGCGGTTTGGGGGTGTTGTCGTTTGGCGCTTCGGGTACGAAGCTACACACCCCGTGTAGCAAGCTCCACGTTAGCATGTGTATATACGCGATGAAAATTAAATTGGCAACATGATCATGCCTCTGACCTGCAGAAATGCCGTCGCAGCGGCGTGTTTGGCAGCCGATTGCAGCGAGATTTTCGTTGACGCTGGAAGACTCGGGGCTTCGCGCAGCGGGGCTGCGGTTGGCGCGGATTCGGGGCTGGGTTGACTGGCGGACTGCAGCATCGGGCTGGGATCAGGCCGATGAAGCAGACACCGAAGCGCAGGGTGCCGCGTGTGCCAACGCATCAACCGTTGGTAGCTTCGCTGGTATGGCGGACAGCGGGGAGTCAGGGGCCGGGTTCACGGCGGAGACTGCGGCCGGCCTCTTGGCCGAGGCCTGTGCGGATGCGGGGTTAAGCGCGGTCGGGGCATCGATGTTGCGGCTGGGGGAGAACGCAGTCTTCCGCCTCGCTGATCCGATAGTCGTACGGATTGGGCGCTCCGCCGATCGACTCGACGAAGCACAGCGCACGGTCGGCGTGGCCCGATGGCTGACGGAGATGGACTACCCCGCGGTTCGGCTGGTGCCGGGAGTTCGGCAACCGGCGGTTGTCGATGGGCGGGTCGCGACCTTCTGGCAGCTGGTGGCAGCGGAGGAGCGGTACGCGGATGTGGTGCAGTTCGCGGAGCTGATGCGCCGCCTGCATTGGCTTGCGGAACCCCCGTCGCTGGGGCTCCCATACGTTGATCCGCTCGGGCCGACGCTGCGGCGACTGGGGGAGCTGGGGCACCTTGCCGATGACGACCGGCAGTTCCTGCGGCAGCGGGCGGAGTCGTTGGGCAAGCGGTACGACGGGCTTGAGTTCGTGTTGCCGTTCGGCATGATCCACGGGGATGCGAACGTGGGTAATGCGTTGCTCGATGAGTCTGGTCGGGCGGTGCTGATCGACCTGGATGGCTTCGAGCTGGGGCCGCGTGAGTGGGACCTGACGCAGACCGCGATGTACTACGAGCGGTATGGCTGGCACACGCGGACCGAGTACGAGTCATTCGTCAGGGTGTACGGCTTCGACGTCATGAACTGGTATGGGTACCCGGTCCTTGCAGACATTCGTGAGCTGTCCATGGTCGTCTGGCTGGCGCAGAACGCTGACCACGATGAGCGGGCGGCGACTGAGCTGCGGCGGCGGATCTCCGACTTGCGGACCGGTGGCGACCGGCACGGTTGGTCCCCGTTCTAGATGTCGCTGTCCGGCTGCGACAGAATCGGCCGGTGATTGCGATCTGTGCCAAGTGCCAGCAGCCGCTGACTGGGAACCTTGAAAAGGCGGAGTCGCTGGGAAAGCCGCCGGAACGCACCAGTCCCCATGCGATTGCACCATCATGGGTATCTCTGGGCACATATGTCGTCAACTTCGACGGCTCGCACCTGATCCTGCACCCTGACGATGTCCCAGGAACTGCCAAGCACCATGATTGGCGGCGCATGACTGGATGTTGTGGGCCGTCCGGCCTCGATGGTCCGAACCTGGTCTGTGTGGGTTGCGGGACTGAGGTAGGCACGAAGGAAGCTGACTGTTGGACCCACAACTTCGTTGCGCTGACGACGTCCGCGGTTGTTGAGGTGCCTAGTTCTGCCTAGCCGTGGTCAGGCCGACAACTGCCAGAGCCTGTGCGAGTGTGCTTGGTCAAGGAAGTCGACGACGGTCGCGTTGCCGTCGAATCGGTCGAGCCGGGTTCTGAATTCGCCGAGATAGGTGACGCAACGCGCCGACTTGAGTTGGCGTCCCAGCGTGAGTGCCTGCATGGCGGCCTGACATGCCTGTTCGGGCTCGCCGCGGTCGAGTAGCGAGTCGGCAAGCACCATCGTCGCGAAGAAGTCGGAGCGGACGTACTTGCCGTCCGTGCCGCCTAGACAGAGTTCGGCGTACGAGGTTGCCTGGCCGGCCTGTGACAGGTCGCGGAAGCAGTGGCCGAACTCAGCGGATAGCTCCGCCTCGTCGAAGTAGCCGATGAAATCCGGATCTTCGCCGGGGTTGTGGCGGTCGAACGTCGACATGGCGGCGGAGAGTGCGGCGGAACAGCCGGCGTCGTCGCCGAGTCGGGCCAGGGCGCGGGCTTCCATGGCGTGGAACTGGGCGGACATGGTGGCGGTGCCGTGGCGTTGGGTGCCGAGCAAGGCGGCGCGGGCAAGGTTGGCGGCTTCGGCATAGCGGCCGAGGAAGGTTGCCTGGTGGCTCATGGCGGAGAGGATGCTCCCGGCCAAGCGGCGATCGTCGGCGGTCTGGGCAAGGCGGAGCGCCTGGACGAAGTAGCGCTGAGCCAGGCCGTGATGGCCGGAGTCGTAGCTCATCCATGCGGCCAAGAGGGTGCCTTCGGCGACGGTGGCGAACAGCGCGCGGCCTACCTGCTCGGTCGAGCGGGCGTTCAGCAACTCGCGGCCGTCGGAGTTCAGGTACTGAACTAGCGCGCGGCGGCCGTGTCCGCCCCCGAACCGGTTGTCCATGTCGACGAACATGTCGACGGTGGCCCGGATCGCCTCGACGTCGGACATGCCGACCTCGGTTCGCTCGCGGGGCTGGGGGAGTACCACTCCCGACGGGGCGACAAGCCAGGCGAACGGCGCTGACTGCCAGGCGGCGAGATCGGGTGCTGCGGTTAGCAGCTCTCCGGAGTCTTGGAGGTCGGCGCGCCACAAGCGGCTGATCTCGTCCACGCTGTCGTCGGCGGTCGTTGGGTATGCGACGGGCGAAAGATCAGCGCCTGACGGTGGGGCGCCGAGTCCGAGCACATGGGCGGGCTTGCCGTACGCCTTGACCAGATACGACACGTACTCCGTCGGGTAGGCGTGGCCGTTCTCCCAACGCGCGATGTTCCGCTTGAGCGTTTCGTCTGCGGGGATCGTGCGGTGTTCCTCAGCTGCGGCCTGGCGCAGGGCGTAGATCAGACGCGTCTTTGACCATTCGCGCCGTTCGCGCTCGGCGCGTAAGAGTTCCGGACGGTACGTCGGTGCGTTCGTCACTGTGCATCGCCTCCCCCGAAGCGGCGTCCTGTGGCGTGCTGGCCACGTGTGGGCCATCTTCGCTATGCCGTAGCAAACCAGTCAAAGGGGTGGGGGTGACACGGGCATGTCATCCCCTGTCAGCCCTTGTCATCTGTGGGTGTCCTGGGTCGGGAGCTGATGGTGGAGGGGACCGGTCGGAAGGTCCGCCGGCACTCGGGGAGAACTCAGATGACGAAGCGTCATATCACCCGGGCCCCCAGCATTTCCGGTGGTCCGCCTCGGTGGCTGACGGCGGCCGCGGACAGTCCGGCGAAAGTTCGGGCCGACTGGCGCGACGAACCGGCGGAACCGCGGTTGATGTCGACGGGGCGGACGTTCGATGCCGTGGTGGTGGCCGATGACTTGGGCGTGCGGACGCTGGAGGGGTATCGGGCGTTCGCCGCTCCGCCGCTGCCGACGGTGATCGACCACAGGACGCGCAAGGTCGCGTTCTTGATCGCGCCGTACGGCCTCGACTTCTGGGCGTCGACCATTGGTTACCTGAGGGGAAAACCTTCGTACCGGTACTTGAGCGCGGGTGATTTCCTGCTCGTGCCGGGGCCCTCGCCGGAGGTCGGAGCGCGTCATCAGTGGCTGTGTCCGCCGACCGCGCGGCCCGACCTGAGCGCGGGCGCGATCGTCATGTTGGCCGGGCAAGTTGTTTCCGCGTCTCGGCGCTTGGCTCGGGAGGCGATGCAGCATGCCGAGTGACGACTTCACCTCCGACGCGGCCACCTGGTCGCCGATCGACACGGGCGCCTGGTACGAGGCTCGGGAGGCAACGGCACTGCTGCGTGACGTCCTGCTCGCGGCTGGCTTGGCGGAAGACCTGCCGTACTTGCGGGCCGACGTCAACGCGTTCGGGCACGGCTTCGTCGAGCTGGGGCGCACCTCGCCGGCGGCGGCGAAGCGCCTAGCGGCGCTGATCGCGTTGGGCTTGTCGGACGGCCGTCCGCTTCGTTCCATCGACAACGAAAACGACTGAGGAAAGGTCGAGTTGATGCGCATCGCTGCCGACAACGAACGCACCTGCGCGCCGCGGGCCGAAGTGTTCCACGACGGTATTCCGTACGTCAGCGGCTGGCGGGACGCGGACGCGGCCACCCGCGAACTCGCGGACGTGCTGATGGCGGCCGGGCTCGCGGTCGGCTTCGGTGCGCTTAAGGCGGATGTGAACGTCCACGGTGACGGCCTGGTCAACCTTGGCGCCGTACCGGCGGATGTCGTCGCCCGACTTGCCGACCTGGTTACGCGCGGGCTCTGCGCCGAAATGGCGCGCCTCGCTGCGTAGCCGCACCCGGACTCCGGCTCGCCTCGCGTTCCCCCCGTGCGCGACGTGCTGAGCCGGAAACAGCGGACCCCCTCCCATGCCGCCATGCGGGAGGGGGTCCGCCTTTGCGTGTCATGGGTACCGGTAGGTGATTTCAAGGTCGTCCCCCGGGAGCTTGAACTCCTCCAGCACAAGCGGGCGTTCGTCCTGGTTCAGAGTGATGCGCAAGACCTGGAACAGCGGTACGCCCTCGGCGAGTCGGAGCGTGGTTGCCTCGTCAGGCATCGGCATGCGGGTGCGGACGTGCTCCGTCCAATGGAGCGTATGGCCGGCCGACTCCAGCGCGGTGAACAGCGCGGGCGCTGGCGGTGGGGCCGTGTCCTCGTACGGGGTGCCGATCAGCACGGAGAACGGCACGTAGGTGCGGTGTGTCTGCCGCAGTCGGCCATGTTCGGCGGTGTGTAGCTCGTCGTAGGTGAACATCGGCTCGCCGGGCGGGACGCGCAACAGGTCGGCCAGGGCTAGCGGGGCGTCGGTGCGCGTGGCGGTCGGTTCGCCGTGGACGGTCCAGCGGATTGCGTCGATCTCGACGTACCGGCCGTCCGGCTCGCGCCGGAGTCCGCGCGGGCGCGTGATGTTCGGGCGGGCGTGGGGGGAGCGTACGAAGGTCCCGCGGCCCATCGATGCCTCGACCAACCCGGCGGCGCGGAGTTCGCTGATGCCCTGGCGGACGGTCGGGCGGGTCACGCCGAACTCCTTCGCCAAGACCTCCTCGCCAGGCAGGGCCTGGCCGGCCAAGTACGTCCCGTCCAAGATCCGTTCGCGCAGGTGATCGGCAATCTCGCGGTACTTCGGCTTCTTTCCCGCCTGTGGCATTGCCGCCTCCGTCGACTCGCCCCGTGCCTGGCTCGATGCCGGTAAGCATCTCGCGCGCCAAGCCACTTGACAACCTGTACTACAGGTGCGCATCCTGAATTGCACCTGTAGTACAGGTGGACGCCCGGTCGGTCCGGGCGTTGTCGAGCTGAGGGAGATCAGCGGGTTATGGCGATCAAGGGTGCGATTCCGGTGGCGTTCGGCGATGTGTTCCCGGTGGGGGCGTTCGCGACGAAGGTCGAGCCGGTGTCCGACTTCGAAGCGTCGAAGGGTGGTCAGCAGGTGCAGGCGCGGGACAAGGCGTCGGGCCTGCCGATGTGGGCGGTCACGGTGTCCGACCCGGACCCGGAAGCGCGCGAGGGCTCGGTGAAGGTGAAGATCCCGGCGACTGTGGCGCCGGTGCTGCCGGACGAGTTGCCGGGGCTGCCGTTCCGGCCGGTGGAGTTCGAGGGGCTGACGGTCACGCCGTGGGTGAACGGGGCGGGGCGCCTCGCGTACTCGTTCCGCGCGGCCGGGCTGCGGGCGCCGATGGCGGCGGTGGCCAAGACGGGGCCCAAGGCGGGCTGACTGCCCGCAGGTTCATGCGCGATCCCGGTGCCTGGTGACTTGGCGGTCCGGCACCGGGATCGCTCCCACTCAAGAGACCTGACGATCTTTGAAGGGGTGTTCCCATAATGCACAAGTCCACGGGGGTGGACTGGCGGAAGCCTGCGTATGTCGCGGGCGTGATCTTCGTTGTCTACCTGATGGCGGATCTGAAGTTCGGGCCGCGGGGCTCGTTCCTCGTCGCGGTGGCGTTCATCTTCGCTGTCGTCGCGTTGGCCTGGTGGTGGTTCTTCTCGTTCGCCGGTCGGGTGCGGCGCGGGTGGCCGATGCTGGCCAAGGCGATTGGGCTGTGGCAGCAGGATCCGATCAAGCGGATCAACGAGGAATTCTCGTACGCGTGGCCGGTGATCAGCCGGATCAAGCGGGAGCCCAACGGCTACAGCGTGCGCGTCCTGTTGCTGCCGGGGCAGACGCCCGACAACATCGCGGACCACACGGAAGGGATCGCGCACACCTGGCGCGTGTTCCGTGTCGATGCCTCGTCCCCGAGTCGGGGCGCCGTGCTGCTGCGGGTCTGGGTGTCCGACCCGTTGGATAAGCCGTTCGGGCCCGTCGCGATGGGCATGCCGGGCCTGCCTGGGCTCCGTGATCGCGAACCGGTCGAGAAGCC
This sequence comes from Uniformispora flossi, assembly GCF_049534875.1. Classification (NCBI taxonomy): domain Bacteria; kingdom Bacillati; phylum Actinomycetota; class Actinomycetes; order Kitasatosporales; family Streptomycetaceae; genus Uniformispora; species Uniformispora flossi. The sequence goes on along the minus strand of NZ_JBMULZ010000012.1, from coordinate 14,775 downwards.
GGAGACGCGGTACGACTCGGTTGACCTCGGCCGGTGCGACGACGGAACCCCATGGGTGCTGCGGCTCCACGGGACGCACGTGATGGTCGCGGGCGTCACGGGCGCCGACAAGGGCTCGATCCTGTGGGGCGTCACACGCGGGCTCCTCCCAGCGGCGCGGGCGGGGCTGGTCGAGTTGTGGGCTCTGGACCCGAAGCGGATGGAACTCTCGTACGGTCGCGCCCTTTTCCAGCGGTACTCGTCCGATCCCGAAGAGATGGTCGAAATGCTGGAAGACGCGGTCGCGGAGATGTCCGCGCGGGCGGACCGGTTCGCGGGCAAGGTCCGCAAGCACGAACCCTCCGCGGACTGCCCGTTCGTGGTCGTCATCGTCGACGAGTTGGCGTTCCTGACGGCCTACCAGCCGGACAAGAAACTCCGTGTCCGCGCCGAAGCTGCGATCGCCACCTTGACGAGTCAGGGGCGGTCTGTCGGGTTCTGCGTCCTCGGCGCGCTCCAGGACCCCCGCAAAGAGGTCATGAACCTGCGGAACCTGTTTCCGGACCGGATCGCGCTCCGTCTGGACGAACCGGCGCAGGTGGACATGGTGCTCGGCCTCGGTGCCCGGGGCCGCGGGGCCACTGCGGATCTCATCTCGCCTCTCCCCGAAGTCGGCGCCGGCGTCGGCTACGTGAAGCGGGAGACCCACCCGGAACCGGTGCGGGTGCGGGCGGCGTTCGTCTCGGATTCGGACATTGACGCGATGGTGCGGGACTACGCGCTCGGGGGTGCGGCATGACCAGCAACGACAACCGGGCCGATGTCGCCCGCGGCGTGATCGTGCTGCGCTGTCTGGCCGACTTCCTCGCCGCGCGCCGCGGCCTGCCGGACGTGATCGGCGTGCAGGTGACGTGGTCGCACGCGGATCGGGTCTGGGGCGTCCTGGCACAGCTTGCGGTCGACGCGGGCCTGTCGGACGTCGAGCGGTGGGCCCTGGCGCTCGATGACGCGGTGATCACCTCTCAGGAGGTCGATGGCCCGCGGGGGCCCTACACGTCCCACGAAGCGGCCGGAACCGTACACGGGCACCCGGTGACGGTGTGGACGCACGTCCGCCACAAGGAAGCACGGTGAGCCCGAGCACTCGGGCGGAGCGGGCCCGCATGCCTCTCGCGAAAGAGGTCGTGCGGGCCGCTGCGCTCGAACACGGGGTGTGCATCCGGCCGATCGCGCTGCGGCGCACGGACATGGTGACCGGTCAGACGGAGATCATTGACGTGCCTTGTGGGGCGACGCTGGCGAGCGTCTGCCCGACCTGTGCGGAGCGGAAGCGGCAGCTTCGGATGGCGCAGTGCCGCGAGGGATGGCACCTGACCGAGGAACCGGCCCTCGACGCGGACGAACCCAACGACTGGCAGCGCGCCTTGGTCGAGATCCGCGCGGATGTGACCAAGGCGCACGACATGGCCAGCGGAGACGAGCGTGAACAGCTCGGCGCGGACCTGGTGGCGCTGGACGACGAGATCACCCGGGCCGGGGTGCGCGGCAACGTTGACCCGGACAAGCCCAACCGGCGGACCCGTTCCACCCGGCGGCGCCAGGACGTGGCCGATCTGCCCCGGCGTCCGGTTGAGGCACGGACGGTCGGGAAGGCGTATACGGGCCCGGATGGGAAGACCTTCCGGCCGTCCCTGTTCGTCACGCTCACCCTGCCGTCATATGGGCGGGTCCGCTCGGACGGGACACCGGTGGACCCGGCGACGTACGACTACCGGCGGGCGGCGCGTGATGCGCTGCACTTTTCCAAGCTGGTGGACCGGTTCATTCAGAACCTGCGGCGCTTGGTCGGCTTCGACGTCCAGTACTTCGCCGCGGTCGAACCGCAGCGACGCTTGGCGCCGCATGTCCACTTGGCGATCCGGGGCACGGTCTCGCGTACCGAACTGCGGCAGGTCGCGGCGGCCACCTATCAACAGGTCTGGTGGCCGCAGTGCGACAAACCCGCCTTCGGCGACGACGCGGCGCCGGTGTGGGACGCGGACCTCGGCATCTACGTCAACCCGGACACCGGGGCCGCGCTGCCGACGTGGGATGAGGCCCTGGATGACCTCGACGCGGACCCGGTGCACGTCGTCCGGTTCGGCGTCCAGGTCGACGCGAAAGGTGTCCTCGTCGGCTCCGACGACGCCAAGCGCTGCATCCGGTACTTGGCGAAGTACCTCAACAAGTCCGCGCACGAGTGCCACGAACCGGTGAGCGACGCCGAACGGGCGCACGTGGACCGGCTGATGGATGAACTGCGGTACGAACCGTGCTCCCCGATGTGCGCGAACTGGCTCCGCTACGGCGTGCAGCCCAAGAACGCCCGTGACGGCATGCGGCCGGGCCACTGCAAGGCCAAGGCGCACCGACGTACCCACCTCGGCTACGGCGGCCGGCGCGTCCTCGTCTCCCGCAAGTGGTCCGGCAAGACCTTGGCGGACCACAAGCACGAACGGCGGGCCTGGGTCCTCGATCTCCTCGGCGAGATGGACGGCGGCCCGGACTCGGACCGCTACCTGTGGGAGCACGTCAGACCGAGCGACCCGGACGTGCCCTCGATCTCCCATCGCCTCCTCCGGGCGGTCGCTGAACGGGTCCGCTGGCGCGGGGCCCTCGACGCGGCCAAGGCACGCGCAGACGGACAGCTCGGCGATTCGGCAATCACGGGGAGGGCGGCATGACCACAACGAAACCGGGTCGCCGGTCCGCCGACCTGATGACTGTTCCGGAAGTTCTGGAAGAACTGGGCGACGTCTCGCGCCGGACGTTCTACCGGTGGCGCGAACTCGGCATCGCTCCCGCCTGCCTCAAACTCCCGAACGGCGAATTACGCGTGCGGCGAGTCGATTTCTTGCAGTGGCTGGACACCTTGTCGGAGGGGGCGGCATGAAGTCATACAAGGTCCGGATGTGGGACCTGGCGCATTGGGCGCACCGCAAGAAGAGTCCGTACGGCGTGCGGTGGACGGTCGACGGCAAGCCCTTCTCCAGCTGGTTCGCCAACAAGACTCCGGCGGACCGGTACCGCGGCAAGCTGCTGACCGCCATGGAGAAGGGCGAACCCTTCGACACGGAGACTGGCCTCCCGGACTCGCTGGCGGCCGGCAAGGGGTCGATGACCTGGTACGAGCTGGCCGTGAAGTACGTGGATGCCAAGTGGTCGTTAGCAGCCGCGAACAGCCGCGTCAGCATCGCTGAGACGATGACCGCGGTCACGATGGCGTACTTGAACAAGGTCAGCGGTCGACCGGATGACGCGACGCTACGTCGGGCCTTGCGCGGATGGGCGTTCAACCCGAACAAGCGGGATACGCCGCAACCGGCGGACGTTGCCGCGGCGCTGAAATGGGTCACGAAGGCGTCTCGGTCGCTGCGGGCGATGGCCCAGGACTCGCAAGAGGCCGCGAGGATTCTGGATTCGTTCACGCTGCTTCTGGATGGCAAGAAGGCGTCCGCAAGCACCATTTCGCGTAAGCGGCGGGTGCTTTACAACGCGCTCGAATACGCGGTGTCGATCAAGAAGCTTCCGGCGAACCCGCTGCCTTCGCTGGACTGGAAGGCACCCAAGGCGAGCGGCAACATTGATCGCCGGGTCGTCGTGAGTCCGGCACAGATGCGGGAGCTGCTGACGGCTGTCTCGTACGTCGGCAGCTACCACCGTGCCCGCGGTCGGCGGCTCGTCGCGTTCTTCGCCTGCTTCTACTTCGCGATGATGCGCCCGGCCGAACTCGTCGGCCTGAAAGAGGAGAACTGCCACCTGCCCGATGAAGGGTGGGGCCTGCTGCTCCTGTCCGACACCCGGCCCTCGGCGGGCAAGGCTTGGACGGACAGCGGGCAGACCCACGATGAGCGGGGCCTCAAACAGCGCGACGAAGGGGACACCCGGCCCGTCCCCATCCCGCCTGAGCTGGTCAAGATCCTCAAAGCACACATCGAAGAGTTCGGGACGGCCGACGACGGGCGGATCTTCACGAACGAGCGCGGCGGTCTGGTCGGCTCGTCGACCTACTACCGGGTGTGGGCTGAGGCTCGGACGTACGCGTTCCCGCCGGAAAAGGTGGCGTCCAAGCTCGCCGCTCGCCCGTACGACCTGCGCCACGGCGGCGTCTCCCTCGGCCTCAACGGGACGGCGGACCCGACCGACGTCGCCGAACGCGCCGGGCACAGCGTGGAGACCCTGCTCCGCGTCTACGCCAAGTGCATCGACGGACGCCGCGACGCCAACAACAAGCTCATCGAAGACCGGTTGAACGAGGGGACAGCCAAGGCCGAGCAACCGCCGGCGACCAGAAAGACCGGCGACGTACGGCGTCGACGCAAGCCCAAGGGCTACGATCGGCCCTCCTGACCTGCACAAACACAGCAGCCCGCGGTCCTCACGGACTCGCGGGCTGTTTCGCACCTGTTTCGCAGACAGCGACAAACAGCGGCTCAGAGCCGCCTACAGCTGCATATGGTCTGGACCCTACAAACAGTAATGGCCCCTGGTGAGGGGCCGTTTTACCTGGTCAATCTGGGTGCCCCCGGCAGGATTCGAACCTGCGCACACGGCTCCGGAGGCCGTTGCTCTATCCCCTGAGCTACGGGGGCTCGGTGGGGCAGGTGGAACATTACCAGGGTGGGGGGTGTGCTCGCGCCAGGGTTTCGGGGGCGGGGAGGGGCCGCTGGGGGTGGGTGGGGCGAGGGGAGGGCTTCGGTGTCGGGCTGGGGAGTGGTGCGTTGCCGGTGGGGGTGGCAGGGCGGCGCGTTTGGGGGCGCTTGTGGTGAAGGGGAGGCTGGTTCGGGGGAATGCGGGGCGGGGGATCGGCGGGCGTCCTAGGGTCCTCGGTATGGGCGGTCTCGGGCGGGTTTTGGTGGTGGATGACGACGAGGTCATCCGGCGGTTGATTTCGGTGAACCTCCGGTTGGAGGGGTACGAGATCACGACCGCGGTGGACGGCGAGGAGTGCCTGGAGCTGGTGCACGAGGTGCAGCCGGACCTGGTGACGCTGGACGTCGTGATGCCGCGGCTCGACGGGATCCGGACCGCGGCGCGGTTGAAGGGCGACCCGCGGACGGCGCATTTGAAGATCGTGATGATAAGCGCCTGTGCGCAGAGCGAGGACATTGCGAGGGCGCGCGAGGCCGGCGTTGACGCCTACCTGACGAAGCCGTTCGACCCCGATCACCTGGTCCGCGTCGTCCGGAACCTCGACAAGCGCAACCCGAATCGCTAGCGGGAAGCGCGAAGGACGGGCCACTGCAGAGGAGAGGCCAAGGAGCGATAGAGAGGAGGAGGGGAAAGGGATCGAGGAGTCGAGGAGAGGCCGCGAGTCGTCGGCCTGTTGTCCGGTCGCGCGCGACGGCGCCCCCACCATGGTGTTGTGGTCGGGGCGTCGTCGTATGTGTGGGGCAGGGGCGGGACTCCCGGTTCGGGATGGCGCGTGGTCTGGGAAACGGCTCGTGGTCCGGGATCGCTCCTGGCCTGGGACGGCTCGTGGTTGGGGATGGCCCGCGCTCTGGGGTGGCCGGTGGTTCGGGATGGTTTGTGCGCGTGTGCCGACGCGCCCCCACCTCGGTGTTGTGGTCAGGTCGCCCGACTCGCCTGGCGGTGGCTTGGCCGCCCGGGGCGGGGATGGGTGCGGACGAGGGAATGGAGCGCCACGGGTGGCGTGAGTGGTGGGGGCGGGGGCGTGGCGCAGGCTGCGAGTCGGTTCCTCGACCGGGCCGTCCCGTTCCCGTCCCTGGGGCCGTGACTGTCGGCCGCCCCCAGGACCGAAGGTTCTCCAGGGCCAGCGGTTTCCAAGGGCCGGCGGTTCTCCAGGACAGACGGTTCCCCAAGACCGCGAGCGTCCGCCGCAGCTCCGCAGCTCCGCAGCTCGGTCGCCGCGAGCGCCGGCGCTCGAGTGCCGCCCCGCCCCCCGCTCGCGTCCGCCGCCGGAGTGACCCGAGCCCACCGGGGTGGAGAAGCCGGTGGGGTGGAGAAGCCGTAAGGACGGACAAGCCGTCGTCGAGACGCCCCCCAACCGAGTGACCCCCCACCCCACCCCCCGCCTCCCCCCGCCCCCCGTCGCATACCCTTACACCCGTGACCCCCGTTGAACTTTCCCAGGCTGTGTTGTCCGCTGTGCGCGCGTGTGTCGAGGCCGGTGAGCTGGCTGTCGCGGTGCCCGAGTCCGTCACGGTGGAGCGATCGAAGAACAAGGACTTCGGGGACTACGCGACGAACGTGGCGCTGCAGCTGGCGAAGCCTGCCGGGAAGCCGCCGCGGGAGGTGGCCGGGCTGGTCGCGCCGCGGCTGGCCGACACCGCGGGCATCAGCAAGGTGGACATCGCCGGCCCCGGGTTCCTCAACATCACGCTCGATGCGGCGAGTGCCGGGGAACTGGCGCGGGTGGTCGTCGAGGCCGGTGAGTCTTACGGGCGGAGTGACAGCTTCAAGGGGTTGAAGATCAACCTCGAGTTCGTGTCCGCGAACCCGACCGGGCCGATCCACATCGGCGGTGTCCGGTGGGCGGCGGTGGGCGACTCGCTGGGGCGGATCCTCAAGGCCGCCGGTGCCGACGTGAGCACCGAGTACTACATCAACGACGCCGGTGTGCAGATCGACAAGTTCGGGTCGTCGCTGATGGCCGCGGCCAACGGGCGGCCGGTGCCGGAGGACGGCTACGTCGGCGCGTACATCAACGACATCGCGGCGGAGATCGTCGCCGCCGAGCCGGGGATCGTCGACCGGCCCGAGGCGGAGCAGAAGCAGGTCTTCACGGACACCGGGCTGCGGCTGATGGTGGCCGAGATCCAGCGGTCGATGGAGGAGTTCGGGACGCACTTCGACGTGTGGTTCTCGGAGAAGAGCCTGCACGACTCGGGTGCCGTCGAGAAGGCGATCGAGCGGCTGCGCGCGCAGGGCCACGTCTACGACGACAACGGCGCGATCTGGCTGCGCACCACCGACTTCGGCGACGACAAGGACCGCGTCCTCATCAAGGGCGACGGCGAGACGACGTACTTCGCGTCGGATGCCGCCTACTACCTCGACAAGCGCGACCGCGGCAACGAGGTCTGCGTCTACATGCTCGGCGCCGACCACCACGGCTACGTCGGCCGCCTGAAGGCCATCGTGGCGTGTGCGGGCGACGACCCGGAGCACAACATCGAGGTGCTGATCGGCCAGTTCGTGAAGATGCTGCGTGACGGCGAAGAGATCCGCATGTCGAAGCGGGCCGGGAACATCATCACGATCGACGATGTCGTCGAGTGGATCGGTGTCGACGCCGCGCGGTACTCGCTGGCGCGGTCGTCCACCGACTCGACGATCACGCTCGACGTCGACGTGCTCACCAGCGCGACGAACGAGAACCCGGTCTACTACGTGCAGTACGCCCACACGCGGATGTGCGGCGTCAAACGCAAGGCTGCCGAACTCGGCATCTCGCGCGGCGAGTTCAAGCCGGAGCTGCTCACCAGCGAGTACGAGTCCGCGCTGCTCAGCATGATCGGCGAGTTCCCGCGGATCGTCGCCAAGGCCGCCGAGCTGCGCGAGCCGCACCACGTGGCGCGCTACCTCGAGGAGCTGGCGGGCGTGTTCCACCGGTTCTACGACAACTGCCGGATCATGCCGATGGGCGACGAGCCGGCCGGCGACCTGACGTACGCCCGCATGTGGCTCGCCGAGGCCGCGCAGACGGTGGTCGCGAACGGCCTGAACCTGCTGGGAGTTTCGGCCCCCGAGCGGATGTAGTCCAAGCGGATGTCGGCCGAGGGGACCCAGTCCACGCGGATGTAGTCCGCGCGGACGCGGAGCACGCGGAGCACGCGGAGCACCCGGGCGACCGGGTGCCGGCGACGCGACCGATCCGGCGGCGGGGTGCACCAAGCCCGCCGCCGATCGTGCATTGTCGGGCCGCCGGCATGGACCACGAGGGGCCACAAGCCCCAGGAACCACAAAGCCGGCAAATCCCGCAAAGCCTGCAAAGCTCACAAAGCCCACCAGGCCCGCAGACGACACCCCGCACCCCGCACCCCGCACCCCGCCCGCACACCGCCCCCCGCACCACCCCACCACACGACAAAGCCCACCCGGTACCTGGGGAGATCACCGCACCATGAGCAGGTCCGCACACCCCGCCGGTCCCCGGCACGCCGACGTCCTTCCCGAGGGCCACCAGCTGCCGGTGCCCGACGACCTCAACGTCCTGGACCCCAAGGTGTGGTCCGCCACCACCGAGCGCCGTGCCGACGGGGTTGCCGCGGTCGCCGGGATCGACGTGCGGGACCTCGCCGCGCGGTTCGGGACGCCGCTGTACGTGATGGACGAGGACGATCTGCGCGCCCGCTGCCGCGACTGGCGGGCCGCGTTCCACAATCAGGAGACCGATGCCGACGTCTTCTACGCCGGCAAGGCCTTCCTGTGCCGCGCCCTCGTGCGCTGGATCGCCGACGAGGGCCTGAACCTCGACGTGTGCTCCGGCGGCGAGCTGGCCGTCGCGCTGTCCGCGGGCATGGATCCGGCGCGGATCGGGTTCCACGGCAACAACAAGTCGACGGCGGAGATCGAGCGCGCGGTCGAGGTGGGCGTCGGCCGGATCATCGTCGACTCGTTCGAGGAGATCACCCGTGTCGCGTTCGCCGCGGAGCGGCGCGGTGTGACGCAGAAGGTGATGATCCGTGTCACGGTCGGCGTCGAGGCGCACACTCACGAGTTCATCGCGACCGCGCACGAGGACCAGAAGTTCGGCATGTCCGTCGCGGACGGGACCGCGGCCGAGGCGGTGCGCCGCATCCTCAAGCTGTCGCACCTCGAACTCCTGGGCCTGCACTCGCACATCGGCTCGCAGATCTTCGACACGTCGGGCTTCGAGGTGTCCGCGCGGCGTGTCGTGGGGCTACTGGCGCAGATCCGCGACGAGCACGGCGTACAGCTTCCGGAGATCGACCTGGGCGGCGGCCTCGGCATCGCGTACACCGGCGCCGACGACCCGAAGACGCCCGCCGACATCGCGCGCGAGCTGACCGCGATCGTGCGCCGCGAGTGCGAGGTCGCGGACCTGCGGGTGCCGCGGCTGAGCGTCGAGCCGGGCCGCGCCATCGTCGGGCCGAGCACGTTCACGCTGTACGAGGTCGGCACCGTCAAGCCGCTGCCCGGTCTGCGCACCTACGTCAGCGTCGACGGCGGCATGTCCGACAACATCCGCACCGCGCTGTACGACGCCGAGTACTCGGTCGCGCTCGTGTCCCGTGCCAGTGACGCGGAGCCGATGCTGGCGCGCGTGGTCGGCAAGCACTGTGAGTCCGGCGACATCGTCGTGCGCGATGCGTACCTGCCCGCCGACGTGACCGCCGGCGACCTGATCGCGGTGCCCGCGACCGGCGCCTACTGCCGGTCGATGGCCAGCAACTACAACCACGTCGCCCGGCCCGCGGTCGTCGCGGTCAAGGACGGCAACGCCCGCGTCATCGTGCGGCGCGAGACGGAAGAGGATCTGCTCCGGCTCGACGTGGGATGACCAGTGGGGTGACCGGTGGAATGACCAGTGGGATGACCGGTGGGATGACCAGTGGGATGACGGGCGGGACGACCGCAGGTGGGATCGCGGGCGCGATGACAGGCGGGACGCCGGTGGGATGACCGCCCGACCACCCCGTCCTCCCCCCGGCGGAAGCCCGCTCCGGCCGGAGAAAATCCCGTCCGGGCCGGGTCCGCGCCGCAAGAATTCCCGCCCGGAACCCACCCCGGACCCGTCTCGGATCCTGGACGGGCGTGGGATCGCACGGTGATCCCGGCGAAACTGGCCGGGTGCCGTGCGCCCGGGAGCGCGTCCGCGGACAGGCCGCCGGGACCCGGGACAGAGCTGCACCTAACGAGAAGTCGTTGACGAAGCGAGGTCGGATGATGCGTACGCAGCCGCTCAAGGTGGCGCTGCTCGGTTGTGGTGTGGTGGGTTCCGAAGTGGCCCGCATCATGACGACGCACGCCACGGACCTCGCCCAGCGCATCGGCGCCCCCGTCGAGCTGGCCGGCGTGGCCGTGCGCCGCCCCGGCCGGGTCCGCGAGGGCATCGACCCCGCGCTGCTCACCACGGATGCCGAGGGCCTGGTCAAACGCGGCGACATCGACGTGGTCGTCGAGGTCATCGGCGGGATCGAACCGGCCCGCTCGCTGATCCTCGCCGCGATGGAGAACGGCGCGTCCGTCGTCTCCGCGAACAAGGCGCTGCTCGCCGAGGACGGTGCGACGCTGCACGCCGCGGCCGCCAAGCACGGCGTCGACCTGTACTACGAGGCGTCCGTCGCGGGTGCGATCCCGCTGCTCCGGCCGCTGCGCGAGAGCCTCGCGGGCGACAAGGTCAACCGCGTGCTGGGCATCGTCAACGGCACGACGAACTTCATCCTCGACCGGATGGACTCCACCGGCGCCGGGTTCGCCGAGGCGCTCGACGAGGCGACCCAGCTCGGCTACGCCGAGGCGGACCCGACCGCGGACATCGAAGGCTTCGACGCCGCCGCGAAGGCCGCGATCCTCGCCGGGCTCGCGTTCCACACCCGGGTGACCGCCGCGGACGTGTACCGCGAAGGAATCACCGAAGTCACCGCCGCGGATGTCGCGAGTGCGCGCACCATGGATTGTGTGGTGAAGCTGCTGGCCATCTGCGAGCGCGGCGCCGACGGCACGTCGGTGAGCGCCCGCGTGCACCCCGCGATGATTCCGCGGTCGCACCCGCTCGCGTCGGTGCGCGAGGCGTACAACGCGGTCTTCGTGGAGTCCGAGGCGGCCGGCAGCCTGATGTTCTACGGCCCGGGCGCCGGCGGTGCGCCGACGGCTTCCGCGGTGCTCGGCGACTTGGTCGCGGTGTGCCGCAACAAGCTGTCGGAGACCACGGGCCCGGGTGAATCGGCGTACGCGAACCTTTCCGTGCGCCCGGTCGGCGAGGCGGTGACCCGGTACCACCTCAATCTGGACGTGGCCGACAAGCCGGGTGTGCTGGCCTCGGTCGCGACGGTGTTCGCGAAGCACGATGTGTCGATCGACACCGTGCGGCAGCAAGGCCGCGACGGTGATGCGACACTCGTCATCGTCACGCACAGCGCCACCGACGCCGCGCTGTCGGCGACCGTGGCGGAGCTGCGCGGGCTGGAGATCGTCCGCGACATCGCCGGGATCATGCGCGTGGAAACCCAGGGCTAGCCAAGAGGGAGAATGACCATCGTGAGCGCGGTGAACGAGGCCGTTCGCGCCAAGCAGACCCACCAGTGGCGCGGGGTCATCGAGGAGTACCGGGACCGCCTGCCGGTCTCCGCGACGACTCCGGTGGTCACGCTCCGCGAGGGCGGCACGCCGCTCGTCCCGGCCCAGGTGCTGTCCGAGCGCACCGGCTGTGAGGTGTATCTCAAGGTCGAGGGCGCCAACCCGACCGGGTCCTTCAAGGACCGCGGCATGACCATGGCGATCTCGAGGGCCAAGGAGGAGGGCGCGCAGGCGGTCATCTGCGCGTCGACCGGCAACACGAGCGCGTCGGCGGCCGCCTATGCGGTGCGCGCGGGCATGGTGTGCGCCGTTCTGGTGCCGTCCGGCAAGATCGCGCTGGGCAAGATGGGCCAGGCGCTCGTGCACGGCGCGCGCATCCTGCAGGTCGACGGCAACTTCGACGACTGCCTGACGCTCGCCCGCGACCTGGCCGACAAGTACCCGGTCGCGCTGGTGAACTCGGTCAACCCGGTGCGCATCGAGGGCCAGAAGACGGCGGCGTTCGAGATCGTCGACATGCTCGGCGACGCCCCCGACATCCACGTCCTGCCGGTCGGCAACGCGGGCAACATCACGGCCTACTGGAAGGGCTACCGCGAGTACGCCGACGACGGCCTGGCCACCCGCCGCCCCCGTATGTGGGGCTACCAGGCGGCCGGCTCGGCGCCGATCGTCAACGGCGCGCCGGTGACCTCGCCGCAGACGATCGCCACCGCGATCCGCATCGGCAACCCGGCGTCGTGGGACTTCGCGCTCGCCGCGCGCGACGAGTCCGGCGGCCGGATCGACGCTGTGACGGACCGTCAAATCCTGTCCGCCTACCGCTTGTTGGCGTCGCAGGAGGGTGTGTTCGTGGAGCCGTCGTCGGCGGCGAGCGTGGCCGGTCTGCTGAAGGCCGCCGAAGCCGGCCTCGTCGACCCGGGCCAGCGGATCGTCTGCACGGTGACCGGCAACGGCCTGAAGGACCCGGACTGGGCGGTCGCGGGCGCGCCCAAGCCCATCGTCGTCCCGGTGGACGCGGGCGCCGCGGCGGCGCAGCTCGGCCTCGACGGCTGACCCGCCCTGCCGGCATTCAGCGGATCGGCGCGGCCGGGGACGGAGCTTCCGTTCCCGGCCGCGCCGCGTTCTCCGGCAGGACACGCGGAAGACACGCGGGTGACGCGCGGGAGACGCGTCGCGGATACGCGGCGGGCCGCTTCCGGGGGAGAATCGGGGAGAAACCCGGGGGATTCGGCGGATCCCGGGGGAGTCGATACGGCGACAGGGCAAGAAATCGAGAGATTCCCCCGGGCGCGGCGTGCCGCCGGGGAACGTCCTTTCGCTACGCTGAACCCCTGACGCGGCAGCGTGACCGTCCCAGGGTCCGAGCCCGTCAGTTCTTGCCGTTCCCCAGCGCCGGACGCGGCCACCGTTCCGCCCGGGCAGCACGCCCGGCCACGGCCACGTCGTTCCAAGGCGCCCGGTGGGACTCCACGAGGAGGAGTGTCCGCAGCCCATGGCCGGTCCTGCTTTCCGCGCCGCCCCGGTGCGCGTCCGCGTACCCGCGACGAGCGCCAATCTCGGCCCCGGTTTCGACGCGCTCGGGCTCGCGCTCGGGCTCTACGACGACGTCGTCGTCCGGGTCGCCGACCGAGGCCTGGCGATCGACATCGCCGGCGAAGGCGCCGACACGCTCGGGCGCGACGAGAACCATCTCGTCGTGCGCGCCCTGTACGCCGCGTTCGAGGCCCTCGGCGGCCGCCCGGGCGGCCTCGAAATCGTCTGCGCGAACCGCATCCCGCACGGCCGCGGCCTCGGTTCGTCGGCCGCCGCGATCTGCGCGGGCGTCGTCGCCGCACGCGCGCTGACCATAGGCGGCGCCGAGCGCCTCGACGACGCGGCCGCACTGGCCGTCGCCACCGCGCTCGAAGGCCACCCGGACAACGTCGCGGCCTGCCTGTACGGCGGGTTCACCACGGCGTGGACCGACGAGGACGGCCCGCACGCGGTGCGGAGCATGCCGCACGCCGACATAGCCCCGGTCGTCTTCGTGCCGTCGACCCCGCTGTCCACCGAGGTCGCCCGCGGGCTGCTGCCCGCGCAGGTGCCGCACGCCGAGGCCGCGGTCAACGCCGGCCGCGCCGCGCTGCTGGTCACCGCCCTGACCGAGCGCCCCGACCTGCTGCTGCCCGCCACCGACGACCGGCTGCACCAGGACTACCGCGCCCCCGCGATGCCGCACAGCGCGGAACTCGTCGCGAAACTGCGCGGCCAGGGCCATGCCGCGGTCATTTCCGGCGCAGGCCCCACCGTTCTGGCCCTCGTCACCGCGGACCACGTGGACGAGGTGATCGGCGCCGCCGACACCAATTGGGTGGCGACCAGGCTCGACGTCGACACCGAAGGTGCGGGCGTCTTGCCGCTGGGGTAACCCACGAGACGGTTGCTCGTTGGCAGGGTGCATGATCGCGCGACGAAACCACACCCACCGGCGGAACCGGCGAAATCCCGCCGACCCTCCGCCGACCAGGGCCGGAGCAGCCGACACACCGACTCGGAGGCGTTGCGGGGTGGGGGAATGTCGTGGGGGTCCGGTAGTGTTAATGTCACCGCACCAGGAGACCTGCCCTTATGGGGCGGGACCAGTTCGGTGCCCGGTTTCGTTTTCCGTGGCCATGGTCCTATGGGAGCTTCCCCTCCTGCCTGTCCCAGGCACCACGACTGGTGACGAGACGTGGCTCCCCGAAGCCGATAGGCGCCTCCCGGGCGTCGTATCGCCAGACTTCCCGGGGCCCCGAGGACGAATCTCCACGCCGACACGCCCGATCATCCCGACCGCCGCGCTGGACGCAGTTTGACGATCCCCGCCGATTGGCGGACCACCGCACCGGATTCGGATCCGGGCCACCAGGGCCCGGAGTCCGGGCCGGACAGCACAACCGGTCGCCGTGCCGTATCAAGGCCGACGCCCGCTCCAGGGAAGGACCCTTCGTGAGCGACACCACCGATCTCATGGATCAGGCCGCAGAGGCCGGGTCCACCGCCAGTGACGCCACCGCGGCCGCGCCGCGGCGCCGTCGTGCCGCCGGAAGCGGCCTGAACGGCATGGTGCTGGCGGAGTTGCAGCAGGTCGCCGCCGGTCTCGGGATCAGCGGCACCGGGCGGATGCGCAAGAGCCAGCTCATCGAGGCGATCGAGGCCAAGCAGGCGGGCGGCGGCAAGTCCGCCGACGAGAAGCCCGCCGAGGCCGCGCCGCGTGCCGCGCGTGCCGCGAAGACGGCCGCCGCCGCGCCCGCCGAGGAGCCCGCCGCCGACAGCGCCGCGCAGGCCCCCGCCGAGCCCGCCGCCCGCCCGCGCCGTGCCGCGCGCCGTGGCGTCACCGACGTCTCGCAGAGCGCCCCGAGCACCGCCGCGCAGACCACCGCGGCGGGGGGCCGGCCCGCCGGGGGGCGCGCCACCCACGCAATACCCCAGCCCGCCGCCCGGGGGGCCGCCCCCCCCCGCCCCCGCGCGGGCCCCCGCCCCCCCCCACCCCCCCCCCCGGGCCGCGC